>LIHJ01000005.1 GCA_001399805.1 Candidatus Bathyarchaeota archaeon BA1 | reverse complement strand
GAATTGTTAAACGCTTTAAAAAGCTTTCTTCCTGCCCTTAAAGTGTATAGAGAACTACTTTCGATAACCACGGAGTCTGACTGGACTCGGATTTATATTCATGGAGCGGTAGAGGTCTTGAATGCTAAACTTAACATAAAGAGCGGCGTTGATGCGCCAAACCTTGCTTATGTTTTAGACACCAACACCATTCCACCCAGTATAGCGATAGGAAAGAAGCAGTTTGATCCCACAAAAGTGGTTTTACAGGTTCGGCTCATCCTAAACATTACAGATCACTTTGGCGACCTTATTTTAACGGTTCAGAAGGGGGACCTCCGCTATACCCGAGTCGAGGTGTATAACTCAAATAGCGCTGAGGACGTCCCCATCGGAAGCTTCATTAACTCCATCGCTGATGGCACGGGTATAAACACAATGAACTTTACTATCTCAACATCGGCGCTGGCGGAGGGTGGTCCCCTCGCCCCGCCAGGCTATCCTGAGATTAAGAGGATGGTTTGGGCCGTCTATTATCCATGGTACTATGTAAATCAGTGGGGCAGGGACCCAGCCCTCATAGACACCCCATTAATAGGGCCTTATTCATCTTCGGAAGGGGCTGTTATTGAGAAGCATATAAGAATGGCCAAGTCCTCGGGGATTGACGGCTTCATCTCATCTTGGTGGGGACCAGGGAGCTACACAGACAAAAATCTGGGATTAATCCTCGATGCAGCGAAGAAATACGACTTCAATGTCTCAATCTATCTGGAATCCCTTACAGAAGGAGGTGAGGCTAGAACCTTAGATCAGCTGACGGAATGGCTCATTTACTTCTTAAGAACATACAGGAATGCTGGGGCGCTTTATAGATTAAATGAAAAGCCTGTCATTTTCATATGGGCTGCTCAATCTCATACAGCCAGCGAGTGGGCTAAGGTCTTTTCCGATGTTGAGAAGAGCGGTTATAGCGCCAAATATATCGCCACCGTGCCGATGGATCCCAACCACCTTATCTACGATCCATCATGGATGGATGTCTTTGACGGTTTGCATAACTATGGCACTGTAGGCGTTAATAAACTGGATGTCATCTACCGCCGACTGTCCATGGTCATCCGAACTTACCCACTTCTGACTAATCCATCAAAGTTTACTTTGTGGGCCCCGTCCATAAGCCCAGGCTATGACGATAGAGCCGTTCCAGGCCGCAAGGACACATACCAACCAAGAGAGGATGGAAGGTACTATCAAGGCACCTTTAGCGCGGCTTGGGGCTCAGACCCAGATTGGCTATTGATCACAACGTGGAACGAGTTTCCCGAGAACACCCACATTGAGCCCAGCGTAAAGTATGGTTATAGATATCTGGACCTCACAGCCCTTTTCACATCTCAATTCAAAGGCATGAGGCTTTCGCCTAGGGTGGTGGTTGTACAGTGGACTAGTGGAGACATTGTTTATCTTAACCAAACCATGCAGGTTCGGGTGAGTGTAACTAATCGAGGCTGTGGCGCAGCCGTCAACCTCACCTCCAATGAGGAGCCCTCCAGACCCTTTATCATCCTTGAGGATGGCTTGGCTAAGCGAGTTGACAGACTCTTCATAGGCGAGTCTCTAAACTATACGGTCACTTATGGGGTTAAGGAACCCGGCAGGTTTAAGGTGCCCAGAACCAACGCCATATTCATAGACGTATATGGCAACCACTACTCAGCCATTTCAAGGCCGGTCTTCATTGAGGTGAGGGCCCGTGCCATAATCGATAGGGTTTGGGTCAGCAAGGCGAGGGCGGATGTTGGCTCCCCACAAACGGTTTTTATACACGTTTCATGGGAGAACAATGGCTCCACAATCCAAAACGCCATGCTCCATGTAAATGGTTCAAGCTACGCAACCAACTCCACGGGTTGGATAAGCATCAACGTCGCGTCCACCGAGGTTGGATTGGCCATTTGGAAGGTAAGAGGGGTGATAATTAACTCACAAGAGTGGCTATGGCTACAACCTGTTCCCGATCCATCCATCATATGGGATATGGTTGTGTTCACCTTAAGCATTGAGGATGACCGAATCAATGTTGGTGGCACCGCAAACATAAAAGTGGACGGAAGACACGCTTACGACGGCCGGCCCTTCATGGGGTCCTATTCCCTTAATGACGCACTAAAGAGGGATATGGTCGGTAGGTATGGCTATAGAGTTTCAGTTATGAAGGATGAAAAGTATGGCTTAACCGTATTCAAAACAAATGAGGTTTACGTAATATTTGATAGGATCAAGATCGTGGATGGCGGTGCCTTAAGGAGTCGCACCAATATCGGTTCCTCGACCACCGTCAGGTTTAGGGCTGTTTATGAATATGATGGAGTCGTTTTCGACTCTTTTAAGGGTGTGCTTTATATCAATGGTTCGGCTGCCTCCTGGAATGAGCTTGAGAAGCGTTGGGAGCTGCCCACTGGCGTCTCTAACGAGCCCACAAAAAGGAGCTACGTGGTCACCAGCGTTCATGATGAAGCTTATGGCATTACGGTCATTAATGATGCTGTTGGGCCCATAAGCGTGGTTTGGTATAAGCCAGCGGAGTTCAGGGTCGCAGACTTAAGGATCAGCCCAACTGAGGCTCAAATTGGTGAGGTCGTAACGGTCTCGGTTAAAGTGATTAATGTGGGAGAGGAGGAAGGTAGCTATACCATAACCCTCATAATCAACGATAAGGTGGAAGATGCCAAAAAGGTTGTGCTTGCGGGAGGAGCATCCACGACTGTGGTGTTCACCGTGGTCAAGAGGGATGCGGAAACTTATGACATAAAGGTGAATGGGTTAAGGGGCTCATTCATGGTAAAGGCGATGCCCTGGGAATCATACGCTGCAATGGCCGTAATGACTCTCACTGTTATGGTTGTTGTTCTGTTGATTGTTTGGAGGCGCGTTAAACTGGGCCGAGCTAGAATTTCTAGGGTCTCGTTTATGAAGCGCTGGTTTCCCTCTTATTGATCGGCATTTTGACCATCGGCATGGCGGCAGCATACCATAACTTCATTTACTTACCAGAGCAGCAACAAAGTGGGCTGTTAGCGGCTAGGATCAAGCCATTAATGGATGCTGGATTAACAAGTGATGGGCACCGAATAAACTACCAGTTCTTTCAGAAACCACTCTACAAATAAGTGGCTCGTTAAAATACGCGGATTCTTCCTTAGATTTGATAGTGCCAAATGTTGCTAACAAGACAGCATCAGTAGCAGAGTTCATGGAAAGACCACATCTCAGGGAACCAGCGCAGCAGTCAGATTTATTGCTTCTGAGGATGCGGGGGATCGATTCTCATCAAAGTGGTATGTGATTGTGATTATGTCGTATATGTTGATTATTTCCCAACTCGTGGGGATGAATATATTTGCCCATTTAAGACTGAGGGATCGTTACTCCCGCACTTATTGGAGTTGTTATCTTTTGAAAGGATTTTAACTTTAATTTGAGCACAGCTACGCACATAACCATCATATATCGCAAGTGCCCTCACGCGTTTTTTGGAAGCCCCTGGGGCAGGAATCAGCCTTTTCGCATTTTCTTCAAGAATCATGTTTTTCTCTTTTTCAGATAGGAAATCAAGATTTTTGACGTTGTTTACGGCAAGTGGGATCATATATGGCCAGGGTGCGGCATCCGAGCCGAACAGCAATTTGTCAGTTCCAACCACGTCAACAGTATTTCTCAGCAAATTGTTAAGAAATCGTTTGGAAAAATTGACGCATGAAATGCCGATGTACCCATTTGGGTATGTGAAGGCCATATGATTTGCCTCATCGGCAAAATGGATAGCCCATATCACACAAAACAACCTTCAATGCAGGAAACTGTGTCATAACCTCCCCAAGCAGAAGAGGATTTGCCGCAAGTATCTTGAACTCTGGAAATCCAAGACTCTTTGGGCAGGGTAGTTTGCCCCTGTATGGAACTCGACACTATACCCAATTGTTCCGCCTTCGCATAAAGAGGAACCCTTCGCTCATCGTTAAGGGACATACCAAAAAGTGGGAGGAGGAGTTCGCCGACCCCTTTGAAGCCTTGATTAATAGCTGAATCAAGCGATCTAGATAGAGACTCAGCGTCTGGCGGCGGAACGGTTGGTGCGTAAGAGGGAACGAACTTATCTGGATGCTTCTTCGTCCACTCCAGCACGATGGTTGTCCCCGCTAAGGACAGCATACTTTACATCAACCATCTTCATGTAATACAAAACAGCCTGTAAAGGATATCTGAGGTCAGTTCGCTCGAACCGTTGTACATTCTTAAGAGTCGAAAAAATAGATTCTTCAGAAAAGCAAATTTCTTGAACATTTCTAAAGCATTGTTAGTTGACACCATTTCCCTAAAAGGGCGTAGATGAACATCGATAACCAATAGACTTCACCTAAGTTTTTTACTTTCTATGATTCTTAAGGTTCACACAACTACTGCGCGCGCAAAAACAATTAGTTCTCTGAAACAGGGGAAAAAAGGAGAGTGGGTGATATCTCCAAATGGTAAGGGTTCAAATCCCGCCCTCGTGGTTCATATGAGAAAGATATATTCTCATCCGAATGTTGCCTATCAAAAAGATAAGGTTCGCCAGAGGCTGTAGGATAGGAACATACACCTGCTTCTTAAGAAGCAGTGGTATCAGCGTTTTTATTTCTATTTAACAACTTAGGCGAAAGGGGGCAAGAGCATTATTTATTTGATTGTATTGAAAAGTTTAAGTCATGAGTGAGTTAGTTATTCGTCCTGCAAAAGAGAGCGATGTTTTAGCCATGAGGACATGATTTACAAGTTTACACGTTGGTGGCATGGGAGGGCTGCTGCGATTCGAAGGGTCTCGCATGAAGAGGGCCATCAGGTTCTGGTTGCAGAGTTGGGTGGCAAAGTCGTCGGAGTGTTGCATCAGGTATTCTATCTCGACATGGTGCTCGCTGGATACAACTCTCACGTCAACCTCCTTTTGGTAGACGAAGAACACCGTGGGAAAGCGCTAAAGAAAGGGGCGCCATAGAAATGCATGTGGACACCATATTTAAGGAGGCTGCAGAGTTTTATCAAAAACATGGCTTCAAAGACGATGGTGTCTGGTTGGAGCGTACCCTCTAAGAGAAAACAGAAAAGAGAGAGTTTAGGGGGAATAAATGTCTTTGAAGCTTAGGGATCGTGATGCCATCATTACGGGTGACAAGATCATTTTTCGGGTATTCGGGTATTCTCACCCACCCAACGCATACGTTTGCGACGCTGAATACGCCCCAGCCGCAATCTACAGATCTAGGGATCCTAAAGCGTTTCGCTCACAGGGGAAGCAGACTTACTATAAGTTTTATGCGGATGAGGGCTTGCGCTTTCTGCAGAAAAAATATCCATGGTATACTGTTTGGTATGAGCCATTACAAGAGCGTCTCGTGGGAGTGCAGCGACAGCACATTACGGAAACGCGAAAACCAGGCGAAAGGTTTCGGCAACTAATTGAAAAACAGGCTGATGACGATCTTCTTGAGGCACTGCATAAGGTGTTCAACCTGATCACGAGGCGCTCGAAGCTATCAGAGGATGATTTTGGGGTTTTCGGCTCGCTCCTCCACGGCTTCTATCATCCAAAGTTTTCAGATCTCGACCTCATCGTGTATGGTGGAGAAAGGCTGAGGAGACTCTGTGAAACCTTGGGAGAGCTGTATCGAGAGAGGGACTCTCCTCTACGAAATGAGTTCAAGGGTGAGGACGCAATACAAGGTAAGCATTGGAAGTTCGTGAACTACAGCCTTAAGGAGTATCTTTGGCATCAGCGAAGGAAGACAACCTACGCATTGTTCGTAGATGGGAAAGGTGGGAGGGTTATCAAAACAGAGTTTGAGCCTGTGAAAGACTGGAAGGAGATTTGCAATGAGTATAACCTAGACACACGGATCGTAAAGACGGGCTGGATCAGGGCCATTGCCCGCATAGCTGACGACAGGGATGCGCCCTTCATTCCATCAATTTATCAAATCGAGCCCATTAAAATCTTAGGTGAGATGAGGGTTGAAGACCTTCAGCGGATTGTCTCCTATGTGGAGGAGTTCAGGATGCAAGCCAAACGGGGAGAGGAGGTTTATGTGGAGGGAAACCTCGAGCATGTGATCACTTCAACGAAAGCATTTCATCAAGTCACATTGACCTATGGGCTAAGATACTATGAGCAGACACTAAAAGTTTTAAAAACACGGAATACGGGGTCGTAAGGAAAGACTCATTATTTGCGCACTATGATGGAATGGTGCAAATAAAGTGAAACTTCCGGGAGGGTTCTTGGCCACATTTTCGCGAGGCATCCAGAAGTTAGAGCTCACGCTCATGAAATTATTGAAATCGTCAAAACCCAGATTTGACCTTTAGAGGATTAAGAGGCGAGCTTAAAGCCTTAGTTTTATACCGAACTTCGTATAGGTCCAAAATACCTCCTAGTCGCGCGCGGCTCACGAAATATTTGGGAGAGCTTAGGGGGCTACAACTCATCATGGAAAGTAAGGAGGATAATAAAACCCTCTATGCCCTAACAGATAAGGGTAGAGGATTTTTGAGCGAATTCACCAGTGGAAAGGTTTGCCGGAGCCTTCGGGATAACGATATGAGCACTCACAGAAGACTCATCAGGGCTAAAACTCTAACAATTATCAGATTAACTTTCTGTAACCGCATAGATCTCATCTTCGTTTCTCTACACGCTTAATAGCAATTCTCCATGAGGGATCTTTCAAAACTGAAGGCACCACATTGGTCCAACATTGCATTTTAAATCTTAGAACGCTTTAGGATATGAAGGGAGGGCTGGGCATGTCCATGCCTATAATTGCTGTTGTGGGAAGCAAGCGTTCTGGTAAAACAACAGCCATCGAGAATCTGGTTCAAGGATTGACGAGAAGAGGGTACAAGGTCGGAGTGGTCAAGCACATCCCAGAGGTTGAGTTCACCATCGACACGGAGGGAAAGGACACATGGAGATACGCCAGGGCTGGAGCGCTAGCTGTGGTCAGCGTGGCACCCAATGAAATAGCCACCATTAAGAGGGTCGATACCACAAACTACTGTTTAGAGGAGATTGTTAGAGGGTGCAAGGATGATGTGGACATCATAATTCTTGAGGGGTTTCGAAAACTGGTTGAAAAGGATCCAGCCGTGCCGAAGATCGTCGCAGTGAAAACAAATGAAGAGGCCATGGAGGCTTCCAAGCGTTACAAACCCATGCTAACCCTTGTGGGCACCATCCCAACCGAGGCGGCAAAACTGAAAATCCCCTACATAGACATGATCAAAGAACCGGAAAGGCTGGTGAATATGGTGGATAGGAGGGTTGCAGCTTCAGTCCAAAAGAAACGGGGGTGTAAAGAGGGGCTGGCTGTTCAGGTAGACGGGTCCGTTTTGCCCCTAAACCCCTTTGTTCAAAGAATTATGAGGAATACCATCCTGGCCATGGTTTCGGCATTAAAGGGGGCAACAATCAAAGGAGACGAAAACATTTTTCTAACCATCAGGAGTATTTCTAAGGGCAAATGATTCATTGATAATGTATAAGAGAGATAAAGAATGATGATTGAAGGGTGGCAAGAATGGGTATTAATTGGGACAGAAACAGGGATGCCGTAGAGAATATGTCTCAGATCATCGGAAGAACCCCCCTCGTCAAGTTGCGGAAGATTCCGAAATCGGAGGGTATAGGTGCTGATGTTTTGGGGAAGGTGGAGTACCTTAACCCCACGGGCAGCCTAAAGGATAGGATCTACCATGAGATGATCATGAAGGCCATCGAAGCTGGCGAGTTGAAGCCGGGGATGGAGATCATCGAGGCGTCCACTGGAAACGCGGGGATTGCCTGCGCCTTTGTGGGCAGGATGCTGGGCTATAAGGTCACCATAGTCATGCCTGAGGGGATGAGCGAGGAAAGGAAGAAGATCATGCGTGCCTACGGGGCGGAGATCATCTTCACCCCAGGCGGTGAAAGCGACGTCGATCTCTGCATAAGGAAGATCCATGAATTAAAAGAGGCTCATCCAGGCAAATACTGGGAACCAGCCCAGTTCGAGAACCCCAACAACCCCAACGCTCACTATAAGACAACCGGCCCCGAGATATGGCAGCAAACCAGGGGCGGGGTGGACTGCTTCGTGGCGTCACAAGGCACTGGCGGAACCCTAACCGGTGTAGGAAGATTTCTGAAGGAGAGGAACCCGAAGGTGGCTCTGTACGCGGTTGAGCCAGCAGAGGCCCCCATATTATCAAAGCGGAGGTGGGGGTCCCACAAGATTGAGGGCATCGGAGACGGCTTTGTTCCCCCCACCCTAGACCTAAGCCTGCTGAACGGTGTTGTAACTGTTACATCTTATGAGTCAATTGAAATGGCAAAGAGGTTATCCTTAGAGGAGGGGTTGTTCTGTGGGATCTCCTCAGGTTGTAACGTTGCCGCAGCCATCAAGATTGCAAGGCGTCATACAGAATGCAAAACCGTTGTAACTATGATCAACGACACTGGGCAGAGGTACTTTTCAACCGAGTTATGCGGTGAGACTAAGGAAGTGGAGATTCCGGAGCGCGAACATCCTCTGGACGAATACACCATCCGTGAATTAAATAAGTATCAAGCTGGCTGGGAGATCATAGAATAGTTTCCGAGCAGAGTCCTTTCCTCAAGTCGAACCGGTGGAAACTAAAGGGCCTTGAAGGCTTCAAACCAGCGCGTATAGGATGCTAGCATGTCTGGTGAGACGCTGGGTTTTCTTTCCTCCAGTATTATCTTAAAGTCGCTCATGGATATGGGTCTGGGCTGGGCTTGCTTGTTGCTGGCTTGACCCGACTCAAAAAGTTCCCCAATGGCTTTAAGATGCGCTGACTGGCACACGTCCCGTATGTCGCTTCCGGAAAATCCCTCAGAAAGTCGGGCCAGCTCATGAAGGTCTACATCTGCGGCCAGATTCAGGTCGTTGGTGTATAGTCGGAACATTAATAAACGGGCGGGAAAGTCGGGCAGTGGAACCAAGATTCGCTTTTGAAATCTTCGTATGAAGGGCCAGTCGAGGGACCAAGGCTTGTTGGTGGCTCCGATCACATAGACGTGAAGATCCTTACCCTTATCGATTATGCCGTCCGTTTCCTTCAGAAACTGATTACGCACCCTAACCTCTCCGCCTACCTCGCTTGAGCGTACCCCAATTAATGAGTCAAGCTCATCGATGAAAACAATGGCTGGGCGCCCCTCTTCAGCGGATTTTCTGGCTGACAGGAAGAGTCTGGCGACATTTTGTTCAGCCTCACCCAGCCATTTGGACATGATGGAAGCCGCGTCCACTGAAATGAAGGCTGCATCGATCTCCGTGGCCACGGCAGCGGCCAGCAAGGTTTTTCCACAGCCAGGCGGACCGAATAGAAGGATGCCCCTGGGCCATCCCAAGGGGAAGAGGTCGGGTCTCTGAACTGGGTAAACGATGGCTTCCTTGATGGCTTTCTTTGCTTGCTCTAGACCCACCACTTCCTCCCATTTCACATCGGGTTTTTCCTTCAACACGAGCTCATCATAACTTGACTTCTTTGCCTCCATGGGGATGGCGGCTTCAGGCGGCCTTTCTTCTAGTATTTGTGGTACGAAGACCCCAGTCCCCTGTAGCGTTCTTATCCTTTCTTGATATGCCATGGCCCGTTGAATGTAGACCTTGTTTAAGCCATAATCGGGGTACAACTGAACAAGTTTCAGGAGGGTCTCTATGACCTTCTGATACATGGTGATGGCCATTCCTCTGGAGCCCTGTTTATCAAGTCGAACAGCCTCAATAGCATAGCTGGTTGCTGCCTTTTCCAGCTCTTGAGACGCGCTCACCATATCACCGCTCAATCTTTATTTTTCCCTGCTCACCAAGATTCTCCAGGGCCTTCAACACATCATTGGAGGGAACGTTTAATTCCAACGCACATTGAGCTACGTTGATTCTGCCTCTGCATCGTTTTGTATACTCTAATAGGATGTCTTCTAATGATGAAGAGCGTTGAATTGTGAAGGAGAGGCTTTGCATTTTCACATCCTCATAGGAGACGGTCGTTTGAGGCTCCCCTTGCCTATAAGCTTCTGGTCCTGGGCAACCAGTGGCAAGGGGGATCATTTCCCTCACACTTTCTGCGGGTTCAACCTTCTCTGGAGTGATGAGGGAAGCGGGCGGCTCTGGAAGCTCCCTGGTCAACTTCTGTTCTAAAAGCGTCGAAACCTCTCTAAGGATTTCCTCGCTGCCAGGAGTCCTCATCTCAAAGGGCATGAGTGGTTGCGGAGAACGGATGTTTGTTATGGACAATGTCTCGCTGATGCTGTCATTCAGCTTCTCCAGCTCTGATGCAACATCAGGCATGGCCTCAACAAGATGCTTCGCCACGCTTTGAAGGGCTCTAAGCGCTGGCTTCAGATCTATGATGACATCGCTCAATTCCCTGAGGGTTTCGAGCCTCAAAATGATGCGTTCTATGGCAAGTTGGCTCTGCATCACGAGGTTAAGCAGTTTCTTAACCTCAGCCGACTCATTGGCACAAATTATGGCTCGTTCCTTGTTCTTCTTTCTGATGGCCATGGCACATGTTTCAAAAAGAACCCTGTCTCTTTCCCGCAGTCTGAATGTGACCTGCTCCAGTTTTAGGCGTTGAATCTTTAGCTTATGTACTGTTTGAAAAATTACTTCCCCGAGTTGTGGTGAGCGAAAAAGGCTTTTGACCACACCCGCCGCCCGCTTCTGAGGCCTACGAGATCTGCTTCCTCATGCTTTGACGTGAACTACGCCGGGGGGTTCTGGAAGGGTAGGTGAAGCCGGGGGAGGTGGAAGGTTCTCTTTCTCCGTCTCCGTTTTCACTACAACCGCGGGGGCCTCTCCAAGAAGCATGTTGGATAACTTATTCTTCATCGCCTCAAGATCACTTTTTTCATCAACCGCCTTTTTTAAACACCCTTGTATCATCTCTAAGGCTGTTTTGTAGGGTGTATCATCGATTTTGCCAATCTCATGCTCTATCTCCAAACACACCATGGCTGAGTTGAGCGCCGTGATCTGTTGGGCGCATTTGGCAACTTGTTTATCGATGTTCTCTATGGCGGCTTGGGCATCGGCTTTCAGCTGATTTAACGCGTTTTCAAAATTCTTGTGGAGGTCGTTGAACATCTCCGATGGGATCTTTTTCTTTTCCAAAAGGTCACCCAATGCCTGATCCTTCCGCCAAATGAGGGGTATATCGTCGCAGAGGGTCTTCACCCTCGATTTAATCGGTGAGAGAAGCACAACTCCATCGTCATCCATTTTGAACTGATTGCTTGGGTAGCGGAGAAATTCTCCATCCCCATGTTCAATGAAAACGCCATTAACCGGTCCGTTGGGGCTGGTTGTAAAAGATGCAACCCGACCGATTTGACGCCCATACTCATCCCTAACCGACTTGCCAATAAATAAAAAGGGGTTGGTGGGAGAAGGCTTAGACATGACCTCACCTCTTCACCTTGATGGATGCTAGGTCCCGGTTGGGGCCTTCTCACCCACAGCGGGTATGCCAGCGGGCAACTCTGGGAACCTCTCCTTAATCCTCTGTTCCGCAACCGTGGCGGCCTCATTTAGAATCCTTTGGGCATCTTCATTGGCTGTCTCAAAGTTTATGGTTAATCCCGTACTCTGTCCAGCGTCTATGATGATGCCACTGAGCAAGTTTCCAATCTGCCCAAGCTCCTTCTCCGCCTCAGGTAAAATGCTGGCCATTCCCGTTCTGACACCTCGTAGCACACCCACCGCTGGGGCAAGGGTGCTAACAACATCGCCAAGCTCTGTAACTGTCCTTAGCCTGAGAACAATCTGCTCTAAAGCAAGTCTCGCGTGCATGATCATTTTTTCCATCTTTCGTATCTCGGCCAACTCATTGGCAAAGATATTGGCGCGTGGCATGTCATGCTTTGTGTATGCATCGACGATCCGGGCGAAGATGGACTTGTCGCGGTCTGAGAAGCGATCGGTTGCCTGATCTAACCTCTGAATCTGCAACTCAATGCGTCGAATTGCGAAATCAAGGCGTGGCTTCAGTGGACCCGGGGGGCGGATTGCTTCTTTGACCTTGGTGGCGAAGGGCGTTTCCACTTCCTTCTCTCCCCACTTCTTAGCAAATTTCTCTGACAATATACATTCCTCCAATGGGAGAGGCTGTTTAAACGTATTATTGCATTTTTAATATGCCGAAAACATTGGAGTATATACATGCAGCATATCTCTATCGCTTGGGAGTTTTGAGGTTTAAATCAGCACATGCAAAGGGGTCAGTAGCGCTGTCCCCAATAGACAAAATTGTGTAAGTTAGGCTCAAATGTACCAATTTAAACCTTACAACAAGGTGACCATAATGGGCGGAAGGTTAAAAGTGATGGGGTCATTTGCTTTGCTGGGCTTCATCGCTGGGGTTGCAGCAAACTTTGTCTACCGTAGAATACTTCCAGTGATCATACGGAGCTTTCCAGAAATCCTCCGAGCCGAGTGGATCTTGTCGGGGTTTGCAGGCGCCACGCTGACGACAATCGTGCTGGTGCTTTGGGCCTATCTGAGTGGCCCTGTAAGGGAGAGATAAGCCACCTTCAAAAATTTTCGCCGTTCCCTGCGTTTTGATAGCTTTAAGCCTTCATCACCTTTTATAGATGAACCACAATTTAGTGAAATATGAAGTGTTGGAGGTGAGCAAGAGCTTGAGGAAGATTGCGGTTTTAGGCGGGGGGAATGGTGCCCATGCGATGGCTGCCGATTTATCGTTGGCGGGTCACGAAGTGAGCATGTATGAGTTGCCAAGATTTAAGAAAAACATTGAGGTGGCATTAAAACGCGGAGAAATAGAAATCACAGGTTTGGCCAGAAGAGGCACCGCAAAACTAAATAGAGTCACGACCAATATTCAGGAAGCTATCAAAGACGCGGAATTCATAATGGTGGTTGTTCCCTCATTTGGGCATAAAGCCTTCGCGGAAGTTTGTGCTCCCTATTTGGGGGACGGGCAAACCATAGTGTTGTGGCCGGGGAACATGGGCTCCCTTGAGTTCGCGAGAATACTGAAGGAGGAGCATGTGGAAAGGGATATCGTGTTAGCGGAGACGTCCACCCTCCCTTATGGATGTAGACTTATCGGTCCCGCTCAGGTCGATTGCATGCTCCTTGCGACAAAATTTTCTGTGGCGGCATTCCCAGCAAAAAACACCGAGGAGGTTGTGAAGGACCTGAGGGAAATTTACCCAATCACGGAGATCGACGGATTAAGAATGCATCAGATTATCTCCGGGACCAACGTGGTGGAGGTTGCTTTGAGCAACCCAAATCCCATCATTCATCCACCTGCAACACTTCTGAACGCCGGACGCATCGAATACTCGAGGGGGGAGTTTTACCTCTATAGGGAGGGGATAACACGATCTGTGCAAAGGGTCATCAGAGCAGTGTATGAGGAAATTTTGGATGTGGGTAAGGCTTTGGGTGTGAACCCGATCATGTATGATGAAGACGCTTTCAGATCAACACTGAGTGCCATGGCTGAGATTTTCCAAGCACCGTTTGATACCGCCGGCATAATTGCAGGCGTTAAGGGTCCCTTTGACATGCAGGACCGCTACGTGACCGAGGACATTCCTTATGGCTTAGTTCCGGTGTCACAGTTGGGCGATCTATTAACTGTTCCCACACCAGTCATTGACACCCAAATCACACTACTGTCAGTGATTAATCAGACCAACTACTGGAAGGAAGGGAGAACTCTCGAAAAACTGGGGATATCCAAAATGAGCAAGGAGGAGCTGCAAAAGTTTTTAATGGAAGGACGAGTTTAGCTAAACCCTAAAGGAGGAACAGTCATTGTGCGGCATTTGTGGCTATGTTGGAGATCGGCAAGCGGCCCTCATCCTTCGCGAAATGTTAGAAATAATGGAAAGATGCCGCTTGGGTTTCGAGAGCGCAGGGATCGCCACCATACAAGACAATGAAATAGTCCTTATGAAGGACACCGGATCTGTTAATGAGGTTTTCCCAGCTCACGGGACTTGGTCCCAAGTTCTTCGTGGTCAGATTGGCATAGGGCACATTCGATACCCTGCCAAAATCGCTCCCGTCGGTAAAAGCAAATTTGCCCATCCATTCTACGGCTGTGATAAACGGATCGCCCTGATTCATAACGGTGTGATATACAACTATGAGGAGATCTGGCGTGAGCTCCGCCACCATGAGTTTTCAAGTTTTGATGAGGAACATAACAAAATAAACGACACCGAGGTTATAGTTCATCTTCTCGAAGATGAAATCGTCAACTCGAACGGGAACATCCCCAAAGCAGTATCAAAAACATGCGAAAGGCTGTCAGGGAACCCTCAAAATATGTACCTCATCGCTTTCCTATTCCTTCCGCAACCGTCTAAAATCTACGTTGTGAGTGGGAGAGGTAACGGAAGAAAGGTCGTGGTTGCGAATAAAAGGGGCTTCGGGTCGCTATTCACATCCTACAGAGACTATGGAATAGAAGGACGTGAAACCCTGGGGTTTGAGGCAATAAAGCCCTACATTGACCTTAACCAAGATAAATTTGATGTCCTTCCATTTAACACCCTTGCGATCTTAACTGAGGATGATTACAATTGCATATCAATATAGATTAACGTTTCGAAAAGCGTTTATGGTCCTCCATGTCACAAAATGTATGGGGACGATGAAATTGCAGTCTATTTTTGCGGAAAGTGTGAGTAGGCTGGGCACCGAAACCGCCTTCGAGGCTCTAGCCAGGACAAAGGCTCTCGAAATGAAGTTGAGTTTAACTTAACTGTCAAAGATTAAATAAGTTAACCCCCAAAGGGGTTGCTCTATTTAGCGGGCGGTCTAGAGGATTGATGGAAGGAGAACCAACGCATCCCAACGTTTTCAATTTACTCTCTAAACCAATGCGCAACGCCTTGATTGAGTTGGGATTTTCTGAGCCCACCGCCCCACAGGCTGAGGCTATCCCCACCATTCTTGATGGGGGAAGCGTTCTTTTGATTGCTCCCACTGGAAGCGGAAAGACAGAGGCTGTGCTTCTCCCCATCTTCTCCAATTTCATTCAACAACCCGATAAAAGGGGCATATCCATCCTCTACATCACGCCGCTCCGAGCCCTCAACCGTGACTTGGTGAGGCGTCTCTCTTACTGGGCGCTGAACCTAGGCATCTCCATTGAGGTTCGGCACGGCGACACCGAAATCAAGATTCGTAGGAGGCAGGCGCTTCGCCCACCCAACATGTTGGTGACCACCCCGGAGACCCTACAGGCCATTTTACCGGGCAGTCGCATGCAACGTCACCTCAGCCATGTTCGCTACGTGATCGTTGATGAGGTGCATGAACTCGCCGCTGATAAGCGTGGGGCCCAGCTTACGATCGCGTTAGAACGATTGTTTGAGGTGGTTGGGAGAGAATTCCAGAGGGTTGGCTTATCCGCCACAGTCGGCAACCCCCAAAAAGCCGCGAAATTCGTTGCTGGGACACATCGCCACATCAAGGTGATCGAAGTGCCCCTGCCAAAAGGCTATCAGTACATGGTGGAGCACCCTATTCCAGAGGATCCGGACTACGATTTGGCTCAGAAATTGAGGACAGCGCCGGAGGCTGCAGCCAGGATACGGCGAATATCGGATCTGGTAAAAAGGCACACATCCACCCTCATCTTCGTGAACAGCCGAACTAACGCTGAGATGCTGGGACACAAATTCAATCAACTCACGTCAGACATAGCGGTCCATCATGGGTCCCTGTCGAAGGAGGAGAGGGCGCTCATTGAGGATGAATTTAAGGCAAAGGCTCTTAAGGCAATTGTTTGCACCAGCACCTTGGAGCTTGGCATCGACATCGGGCATGTGGACCTAGTTATTCAGTATCTTTCACCCAGACAAGCGTCCAGCCTCATTCAACGCGTGGGGAGAAGCGGACACAAGCTGGATCTCATCTCGAAGGGTGTCATCATCACAGCGTTCCCTGATGACACGCTTGAGGCGGTTTCTACGGTGCGGAACGCCTACAAAAGCCGTCTGGAGCCCCTTTTAATCCATGAGAATGCCTTGGATGTATTGGCGCATCAAGTCGCCGGAATACTGTTGGACAAACGGCGAACAACCGTTAATCAAGTTTTAGAAATACTGCATCGGGCATACCCATATCGAAATCTCTCCAAGGCTAAACTTTTAGATGTCGCTGGCTATTTACATAAATTAAGAGAACTGCGCATGGAAGGAGACACCTTGAAGAAGACCCTGAGGACCAGACCCTACTACTACGAGAACCTATCCATGATTCCAGACGAGAGGCGATACCCCATCGTGGACATCCTCTCAGACCGGGCCATAGGCACCCTCGGCGACGAGTTCATGGCGCTACGAGCTCGCGTAGGACTCAGTTTTATATGCCGAGGTAAAGTTTGGAGGATCGTCCAAATCGAGGATGAAACAGGCACTGTTTACGTTGTCCCATCCGAAGACCCCATGGCAGCTATACCTGGCTGGGACGGCGAAATCCTTCCAGTGCCACTCAGCCTGGCTCTAGAGGTGGGCAAACTCCGAGCAGAAATAGTCAAGGATCTGGATAAAGAGAAGAAACCAGAGGTTATGGCTGAAAAACTCGCAAAAAGGCTTTCCACCGACAAGTCAACGCTACTTAAACCAATCGAAGAGGTCCATGAGCATTTGAAACAGGGCGCCCCTCTCCCAACCCATGAACACGTGGTCATTGAGGCATTCGACAAGTATATCATTATCCATGCGTGTTTTGGAGAGGTGGTGAATCGAACTCTGGGTTGTGTTTTTGACTCCATTCTTTCAGATCATGAGCTCATCACGGGCTGGTGGAACGACGGCTATCGCGTTCTCATCGAGATGCCTCGAAGGGCAGAGCCACGTGACCTTGAGAAACTACCATCCATGCTTTTCAGGTTAACGGAAGTGGAAGTCGATAAGGCATTTGACGACTATCTTAAAGCCCGTTTTCCCTTCTCCTACAAGATGAAGTTTGTGGCGGAACGTTTTGGAGCGCTTCCACGTGGAAGGACCATGGGGCCCGAGAGACTTGCGCAACTGCCTCAACGATTCCAAAAGACGCCAATCTATGAGGAAACCCTTAGAGAAGCCATGATGGAGAAGGTGGACATCCCCTCGGTAAAGCGTGTCATGATGGAGGTTAAGGAAGGGAAAATCAAAGTCAGCACCATATTTCGCTTGGAGAAGCCCACACCCTTGGCATATCATATTCTGGCGAAATATTCTGAGATTCCAGAGCTCATGGCACCGGAGCGTGTCCTCCTAAGCAACATTGAAAGAATGAAAAGGGTGGTCTTAGCCAGGAAGACATCGCTCTTATGTGTCTCATGTGGTAGCTTGTCACTGGAGAAGCGCATTCGAGAACTTCCCGAGAAACCAACCTGCGAAAAATGTGGATCAGGATTATTGGCATATCTCCGCTTAGATCAGAACCCAAACAAGCTTCGCGATATCCTCCAACGAAGATTGGAGGGTAAGGGGCTGGTTGAGGAGGAGCTGGAGCAACTCAGCCACGTTCGGCGCACCGCAGATCTCATCCTCAGCTATGGTAAAAGGGCCTTGATCGCCCTTCAAGTGAAGGGGGTAGGGCCCGAAACCGCCTTCCGAATACTGGGAAAGATGCACCCAAGCGAAGATGACTTCTACATGGACCTTCTAAAAGCCAAAATTCAATATCTAAGAACCCGTCCTTACTGGGAGAACGACCGTTTACAAATAGGTCAAAAAATAGGCCTAGGCCTTTGGGGATGAAGCGATGCTTGGAATCAGCTATTTGAAGATGCGACTCGCATCAAGATGAGCTAAACAATAGAGGGAAAAATAACTCAGCTGGGTGCGGCCTATTTGATAGAGTGTTTGCTTGTGGATTATAGGGCAATAACTGACCTACCAATCAATTTTAATAACCAACCCTCGACGAAGAACTTCATTCGCTCATTCTTGTACAAAGGCTATATGGGCTTCCTGAAATTTGAAGCCATCGCGACAGCATGCAACAATGACTGTGGAATTAGGCTTAACGCGGTCTCGGCAACTCGACTAAGAGGAACCGATATCCATTAAAAGTATCTTCGAATCCGGTGGCGGTTTTGGTGGTGAAGATTTCTGATACAGGGCAAGCACGTGTGAGTGTGATCGCCAAAGATCTGGGGACAGCCTCCGAGCTATGTCGCATCTAATAACGTATTGAACCCAGTATCCAAAGCGGGGATGAACCAAATTGGCTATGACGGAGTTCGGGGGGATAACGTTCCCAATCATCTCCAATTCATGGTAGCCCTTCTCGTCTATTGTGTGTCCCATCCACCTGGATGCCTCAATGGATTGCATAAAAAGAGGCGATGTGCAGAGTATCAAAAAAACCGCTACCGCTATCTTCCGCTCCATTTTGGAGGCCTGTAACCCAAAATGATTGCGATGGGAATAAACTCCATTAACAGGAATGTCCAGAGCCACTGCGGAGGAATGAATGAGAGGCTAAGCAGCATTCCAGCAGTCGTTGTGGTTGAGAGGGTTAGTGCCGCCTCTTTCCTATTCGCCCTCCACTCATACAAGGCCAAAATGATCCCCCTGGCATAATTAAGCCCCCACCCCTAGGATCAAGAAGGAAGAAAATCGGATTCTCCTGAACTGAAGCAGCGAAAAGGTCCTGAAGGAACCATATGCCCTTGTAAAAGTCAGTGAAAAGAGAAGGAAAAACGATAAAGGCAGCGGCAATGACGAACAAATGCTCAGGCTTCATGCACTTTCGCATCTGATTTATGAACAAACCTTCCTTCAGCATGGTTTCACATCATCATCCCGCTTCATAATAACCTTATGGACGAATCATCTATAGCTCAGCTTTTCTTCCCCAAGGGCAAACCTTTATGCAAAGTCCACAAACCCTGCTTCCATATCGAGGATTACTCGCAATGCTCAATAATCGTTGGTTGCAAGCTTGAACGTTAACCGCCTCCTCACGAGATAGTGCACCTTCCTGAGGGGAAGTCCCCTTTATGGCGGCCACCGGGCAAGCATCCACACAAGCGACACAGTTTCCACAACGGCTTTCTAGGGACTTGTCAGGAGCAAGTGGGAAGGTGGTTAGCACGGAAACGAGGCGAATTCTCGGCCCAAAGCGCTCATTGATGACAAGCAGGCTCTTACCCTGCCAACCTAAACCAGCCAAGACAGCGATGGCCTTATGGGAAATGGCCCCCAGGAGTCTCCCCTCATCCGCGACCTGGGCGGCGGGAATCGGCAAGGCACCATATCCCTTAGCCTGGCAATAATTTCCAACCCGAATGGCGATGTCGTCCAGCAACGCGTTGACCGTTCTATAATGATGCGCATAGATCTGGGTGGGGTCCTCCTCGGTTATTCCATCGATGATGGGGTCGGAGAGGCGCACCGCCATTGAAACCGCCAAAGGAAACTTTTCGAGTAGTGGTTTTGAGAAGCCATAGGCATCACTATAGAGACGTAGGTCGGCTATTCCTACCAAGTCCGCACCAAGCTTGGTGGCAAAAACCTTAAGCTTTCTCGTTTCCAGAGCCACATTCTCACCTTGCATCATAATGCTCATAGCCATACATACAAGTTTGCCCCTTTTAAATCCTTCAACCAAAGCGCCTAAGAGCGGCGATACCACCGCAAATCCCCTTTTTCTGTTCATTTACTATGTTTTGATGTTGTAACCTAGGCGTCTTACTATTTATAGAAATAATTTATCAAAATTAGCCAGAAAACCCACGGCTTTAGTCGTGGGCGAAACGAGGGCCGTTTTTAAATAAATTTGAATGTTAGAACCAATTAACTAAATAGTTAATAAGTAATGAACGAGGTTCATTCGGCTCTAAGAGGACTTGACTGTGGCCTTAACCGGGGTATTTTATTGGATTAGTTAGTTTGGTCTCTTTACAAGTGACACCTCAGTCCGTCATTGGTGTTTCCATCTTCATTATAACTTACGGAATTTGTTTTTATGGACACCAGATAGCATGAGAGGCACGGTCTTCGTCATCGTGTTTTTCCTTGGTTTTGGTCTGGGGTCAGTCTCAACGGCAATTGCGGCCTCACGTGCTGATAGATGAGCTTATAGTCCGCCTTTTACGCTATGACCCTCTTCTCAATTGTGGCGCTTCTACTCCCTTTCTTTGCCCCAACAAAAATAAACATCCACATAAGCCGGAAAATGATAATTAATGATCACCCAGAATATTACGAGGGATGTTCCATGACATTCTCCATGGTGGCTCGACGTATCAATTCGTGAAGTATCTTAAAATAAACATTACCTTGCCAACTCCAGCTTTGAACCATCAAGAATTTTACAATATATGGAGCAGGCTTCAGGAGTTGGGAAGAGTTGAGCAGATTTCAAGGTATTCTATTAAAAAAGAAGTTGAGCGCAGAAGCTTGAGCCTGGAAGAGTTAATGAAGGGAGAACTTTTCTAATTAATTTCAAGAAAGCTTGGAAGCATGTATCTCCTCGTAAAATCGAATTATCTTATAAATGTTCTTCTCTATTGTGAATTCACGTCTTAAGTTAAAGACATTCCTTCTTATACTCTCTATTTTTTCATTTTTTAGTTGAGAAGCCATCTCGCCTATGCTATCGAGGACCAGACCAGCATTATGTCTGTCTAAGAACTCTCCGATGCACTTATGCGGAAATGCGAGAACGGGGAGACCGCAGGCTATGTACTCGAAAATCTTGTTAGGCATAGCGACATCAAGGTGTTTCCTATTTTTTGGGTTTGTGTTAAAGCCTGCCCAACCAAAATCGTACTGTGTTATCTCGTAAGGCAATCTCTTTTTGATCAAAATGCCCATGGTAATGTATAAAATTGTTCTCTTCAGCTAAACGTTGATAGGCTTTGTCTCTTGCACCCCATATTGAAACATACATGTGTACATGTATCCCGTGATTTGCGATCTCATTGAATATCTCCCGTAGATCGTAGTGGCTGTCTTTTACGATGCTGGTGACGGTTCCTATATAGACGATATGCGTTTGACCATCCTTCTCTGAGAGCCTTTTTCGAAGCCTAGAGGGCACCATTGACTCAGAAACATAATTGCAGAAGACCGTGTCCCTTGACGGGTCTACATCGTATCTCTGCTGGATGTAGTCTCTCACTCCTTCGGTTACATATATCCTGCCGTCGCTTCGCTCGTTGGCTGTCTTCTCCTGCTTAGGATACAAACTTCTTATTGTTTCTTTATCGCCGGTTGCGTAGTAACCGGTTTCTCTGAGGGTGAGAGCTTCATGACAGTCATGTATCGCAGGAACCTCGCCGTTTGCTGCCTCGATAGCTGATATTGTGAGAAAGTCTGGAGCGTTATGACTATGAATTACAAAGGGATGAAACTTGTTTATCAATCTCTTGATGTCGCCTTCAAGGTTGTCTGGATCCAATTTAACCATCTTATCGAAGAGTTCGTCACCATGTCCATATAGTTCATTCAGTGTGTGATATAAGTGACCGAATATGATTCTGACTTTGCCACTGAATGCCCACTTGAGCGCCTTAGCATACTTTAAAGCTCTTATGCATGGCTGAGGCTGCAAAAAAAAGAATTTGAGGCATTGCTCTCTTACTTTTTGAATCTGGATATTCTAAACTTTGCATGTTACCACCTCGCTTTGAATTTTAGCGCGCGACTATTTGAGGTAAAGCTCGGTTAACTCCTCGGCGCGTCTCATAAACTTTTTGAACCCTTCCTCGGTCATTCGCAGAAGTATGGGGTTCGCGTCTTTCGCCCCTATGTACCTGTCAAACAACGTTTCGATAACCTTCTCAAATTTGTCTGCTGGTATGTATGTGCGGTGTTTGAAGAGGGTGAGTATGAGGGGCGTAAGTCTTCTGAACTTGTCGAAGTGTGGCTTCATGTAGTGCAGGGCTGATTTTGCCCTGCCTCCAGACACGATTATCCTTCTCTCCTCTATCTCTGTCATGGCGGTGGTTCCCAGTAGTCTAGCTCCCTCATCAACTGTTTTCTCCGACTCTATCTCCTTCATTCCCAGAGATATGTATGGTGTTCTATACACGTACTCGAATTTGTACCTTTCATTTATGCGGTCGGATCTGTGTATGTGACAAGCCCATCCCATTGCCCCCTCTGTGTCAATTAGGAGCGCCAACTACCTAGCGTTTTCATGCTTCTCAAGCTCAGGTATTATAATTTCTTCTGATTTTAACTCTCTTATCAGTTCGGGGCTAACAACCTCAACTTCTTCTGGTTTCTTTTCGGTCTCTATAGTCTCTTCAGCCTCTTCCCTTAGCTTCAAGCTCGGAGGATGTGAGTATAGCTCAGTTACTTCTACCTTTGGCGACAACTTCTCAATTACGTTTAAAACTGCCTGAGAGAAGTGTTGAATGCTGGTGGCTGAATAAGGTCGAGGAATGTCAGCTATCTTCTTAGCATAATCCGTAACCTCTGCGTGTTCTTCCTTCCATAGCCTCTTGTACTCCCTCTCGATTTCATCATCTATCTGCTCTAACTTTAAGGTAGACTTTACTCCAGTACGCTGGTTAATTCCCAGAAAAGACTTTCCCTCATGCGTTATCCTGTAGCTAGGAATAGTATCCTTTTTCTTCAAAAGCTTCAATGCGTACCATAAGTGCGATAGTTCATCAGGTATAGGTGCCTCCCCAGCTTTTTCAACAAAACCTAAAAATTTAAGCTTCTCTATTAGCTTAAAGGCTCTCGTTCTTTTAATGTTAAGTTCTCTCTGTAAATCATAGGCAGTTGCACTCGAAAGGCTAGCGAAAACCTCTAGTGCACAGCGTATCTCCCTTTTTCGATAACCGCGTAACGACACTTTTGTCCCGACTTAAGTTTGTAGTTACTTCCTCCTCCATTAATTGTCTATCCTTTGGGCTTCCATAAAACGCAATCATAACACAATTCAGGCTCAGCCTTCATAAGGCGTGCGCCTGAAGCTTTTACTCTGCCATACTCGTCTAAGATTGTTGTTAATTTCGTTTCTTTGTCGATGAACATCTCTAAAGCCTCTCTCTCCCCTTCAGAGAGAGCCTTTAAGCTTCCCCTCATCACACGGAAATCCCATTTAGTACAGTAGCGTTCAGCATCTCTGTAAACGCAAGTTTCCCCTTTGTATACGCCAGTGATTTTCCTGACCGCGCCCAACTTAACGGGTTCGGTACGGTTTTCATTTATAGGAACGTGCTCCCATTTGTGAGGCGCCTCGACGAATTTCTCTTTTCTTTTCTCTATGTACTCAGCTAGCGCCTGTCTAAGCACATCTGAGTCTGTTATCCTTCTCTCTTAGCTATTCTCTCAACCGCCTCGCTGAGCCTTTCGTCAAGCCTCACGGTTTTTCTCTCTGGTAATGAACCGACGCTCATTTACTCACCCTCAACCTTCACGGTGACTTTGTCCTCGATTCTTATACCAAAGACCTCCTCCAACTTTCGGACGCTCTTCGGAATGTGCTTTTTGGCAACAAGCAATGATTCGCCAGTGATCTCTTTGTAGTCTTCAGCGATTTGGCTAATAATTTCTTGGATTGGCAGACCAGCCTTAAGGCCTTTTTTCGCGCCTGAAAACCATTTTTTCAATATCTCTGACCGCCTCTTTATCGCCTTTGGATAAGGCGCCCTGAAATCGTCAGCCTCAATGTGCCACATTGCGTGGCTGGCTAGACCTGCAAGCGCATGGACGAGGGACCAAGGCGTGTGGTGCGCCCTCACAATCGGGCAACCACGGGTCTCGGTCGAATGGCTGGGAGTACAGCCTCGGTGGCGGTGACGACGGGCGGAACCACCACTTCAACCTCCTCAAGCTTCACATTTGGACGCCTAGTAGAAACCTCAGGGTCTTTAAAGATTTGTATATCCATTTTAAATCTTTGTCATATACAAGCTGACATATAACAGACATTGTCAGCTATGTAAAATCTTTCGATTTAGGTCTCGAAACACCCTTGAAACCTCATTCACTTCAGCATCACATCAGGAACAAACCAACACAAACCGAATCAGTGTTACATTAGTCCGACAAGCCAAAACCGCGCGCTAGACTATTCAATATTATCTATATATTATAATAGCGCGTAGTTCATGTGAGTGGTACTGTTGACCTTCTCGATAGTCGCTCGATGCCCAAAAACATTGGAGCTAGGTGTGTGCGTCTCCACCGCGGTTCCAGCTGTTGGGAGCATGGTGCCCCATGCAGAGGCAGGGGTGGGAGCCATTGCCACCCAAGCCAAAACCAACATCCTTTACGGGATACGTGGCTTAAAACTATTGAGGATGGGCTTCTCTCCACAAACAGCCCTTGAAGCCATGCTGAAGGAAGACCCGAATCGAGAATCGAGGCAGGTGATCATCATCGACGTACGTGGAAGAAACGCCGCATTCACTGGGAGGGAGACCATTGAGTGGAAGGGGCACTCAATCGGGGAGGATTACGTGGCGGCGGGCAACATGCTTGCTGGAAGTGAGGTGATTAACGCGATGGCTCACACATTTGAAAGTTCGCAGGGAGAGCTGTCAGAAAGACTAATGAAAGCCTTGGAAGCGGGGCAAAGGGCTGGAGGGGATAAACGGGGGAAACGATCCGCTGCATTATTGGTGGTGGGCAAGGATTGGGCGGAAACCCGTCCGTTCCTTGATTTAAGGGTAGATGACCATCAGGATCCGATAAGGGAATTGAGAAGGATTTTTGAAAACTATAAGGAATGGAGGAAGCAACCAGTTTAACATGCTTCAAGCAAAAACCAAAATCTTGAGGCTATCTTTATAGGCGCAATGGAGAAGACGTAAGAAGAGAGGAGCGATGAGGTATCCCATTGTGTACTTTCACATGCTCTCTGTTGGCTTTCTGCTCATCTTAGGACATAGCATGCTACGATCCTTCCTCCCCATCTTGGCAAAAGAATTGGACCCAACAGGTGTTCTTGTGGGCCTTACCATCTCAAGCTACTTCTTCGCACGAACCTTCATCGAGCTTCCATCCGGTTTCATCTCAGATAGGATCGGCAGAAGGACACCCATCATTGTGGGCTTGTGCCTAGGCGTTGTGGGATCACTCATATGCACTTTCTCAGCATCGATTTACATCCTCATAATAGGGCTGACCCTTTGGGGTTTGGGTGCAGCCCTCTTCTTCACGAACAACATGGCCCTAATAATCGACCTTTTCGAACCTCGTGTGCGTGGAAGAGCCATGGGGACTTTCCAGGGGATTGAGTTTATAGGTAGCTTCGCTGGCGCCCCCATTGGTGGATTTCTCGCAGAATGGTTAGGTTATACGTCGGTGTTCTACGTGGCTGGAGCCTCCATAGCCATGGGACTCTTCATCGCCATTACGTCAAGAGGCTTAAGGAAAGCGGGCACTTGGACAACGACGAGGTCTACGCACATATCAGTAAGGGAGAGTCTTAATGGATTAAGGAACCGGGGCCTATTAGTCACTTGTATAACCTCTCTATCGAGGACGCTCATCGCACAAGGCGTCATATCAACAGTCCTCCCCATCTACCTACATGACTTTCTCAACATGAGCGTCGGGATCATAGGCATGATAGTTAGTATGAGAACAGGAGGTCTCTGCCTAGCGACTGCAACCAGTGGCTATATTTCCGACAAGATTGGACGAAAACCTGTCATCTTTGCGGGCCTTTTCATAGAAAGCCTTTGTATTTATCTTTACACCTTAGTGGGTACCTTTGAACTTTTGATTCTCTTGGCGTTTGCTGATGGGCTTGGGGTGGGGATGGTCTCCGCTACGTTAATTGCCTTGATGTCTGAGCAGGTGGCACCCGAATATGTAGGGGGTTCTGTTGGGTTGTATCGCACCTTCATGGACATCGGCGCGGTAACAGGCCCCGTGCTGATCGTGATGGTGCAGATGGCGTTTGGCATATACTCCTGCTTCTTCTTCGGTGCAGCCCTATTGCTCGTTAACATTCCAATTCTGACGATAGCAAAGGAGAGAAAGAAGACACAGTAATTATTTTACAAAATCATCCGATTCAAGTTGAACATCCCAAATCGTCAATCAATGGATTATTGACACTCCACACGATTGAAATCGTGGGATTCTCTCCTCATCATCGGTTCACCCGCCAACCGTGGGGAGAGCTCTGGGCATTGCCGAATGATGCCCCGTTCTCCAAGACATGCTCGGAGAACCTCTTAGCGAGGTTTTATTGCTCCGTTAAGATCTGCGTTGTATGTTAATCCGCAGGTTGGGCACTGGAAGAGTCCTTGAGTTAGGCGTATTCCAATATTTCCACATCTGTGGCAAGTCTTAGATGTGTGGTTTTCCATCATTGTGTAGACGGATATGCCTCTCCATAGGGCTTTGTAGACTATCATTTAAGTTAAGCGGTAGTAGGGCATGGATGCGACGATACTGTTCATCCGTCTGCCTCTTGCCCTTCGCCTTATGCCCTTCAAGTCTCCCAGAACGATAGTGGCATCGGATTGCCCTGCCCCTTTCACTATATCTTTTGAAACTTTATGAAGGATGGCGTTGACTCGTTTCTTTTCTCTATACCCAACCTTCTTGATGGCTTTTAGGAGCTTTCTCTCTCCAAGTCTTCTGCGGAGCCACGCATAGTGGCGCCTAATTCCCCTAACCTCTTCATCGTAAAACCTTGGATTCTTCATCACACCGTTCGCATACTCCACCGAAGTTGCGATGTGGCGTTCTCCAAGGTCTACGGAAGATAGTTGATGAAGGATGAGGCTCAAGCTCAACCTCTCTCATCACCGTTATGTGAAGTGACCAACGGTCTCCCTTCCAAAGGAGTTTTCCCTCTCTCATCTCGAGGAATAGGGGTTCTTCTGATTGTGGGGGATTTGAACTGGAACCTTGATCCCGCCTTTAACATGATTAACTGGGATTTTCACCAAAACTTAGCTAACTTGTTTTCCGTCTTTCTAACGTTGAAGACATCCCTGCGGAGAATCATAGGGTATTCCTTTCTCTTAAGTTTCCCATTCAGCCTTATCAGAAGTCTTTGAGCTTGCTATTTCGTAGCTGAATAAAGAGGGACATCAAAGCCTCTTAGAAAAGATTGAAAGTTGTCATATTCCTCTCTAATTATAGCTTCTTTAATCCTCGTCAAACCGAATATTTTAGCCTTAACTTTTTTTGTAGTATCATTTCCTACTCTGCATCTCGATATACTTTATAATCGTTTCAGGGAACTCTCATCGTAGAAGCCTTAAACCTCTAACTTGTTCCTTGATCTCATCGTTCCAAGGAGGAGAATTTCTCTTGGGCGGCTTTCAGTCCAGCCCCATGCTCAAAATGGTAGCCAATGTCTCTTAGGGTCACCTCCATCGCTCCCACGGTGGACATGATATCGTTTAGGTTCACGTTCCCCATGTGACCAACCCTAAAGCCCTTTCCTGTCAGAGGACCCAGACCTCCAGCCACAATAACCCCCCGTTTCTTCATACCATTTCGGAAGGCCTGATCCTCAACGTTCTCCGGATAATAGATAGCGGTGACCGTATCTGCAGCGTACTTTCGGTCAGCCACCGTTTTTAGGTTTAGCGCATCCATTGCGGCCCTCAAGGCTTCCGCAGAAACATGATGCCTTTTGAACCTCCTTTCCAGCCCCTCGCTAAGAACCAAGTTCAAGGCATCACAAAGGGCGTAAATCATGTTAACCGGGAGTGTGGCAAAATATTTTAATGCTGGATCCCTCATCACCGGCAACCAGTTCTTGAAGCTGCCATAATAAAAGCCGACTGAATTCTCTTTGGCTTCTATGAATTTCATGGCGTTTTCATGGACAGCGAGTAAAGCTAGGCCTGGGGGAGCGCCTATGCACTTTTGTGAGGCTGTGAGGCAGATGTCGATTTGCCAGTCGTCCACTCGGATCTCCATCCCACCCAGTGAGCAGACGGCATCCACGATGTAAAGTGCATCACTATGATCTTTGACAACCTCACCTATTTCCTTGATTGGGTTCGCAACCCCCGTGGAGGTGTCAACGTGCACCACGGTAACCGCTTTATAATCATTCCTTTGCAGGGCATCCTTCACCATGTCTGGTTTTACTGCCCCACCCCATGGTGCCTCCAAAATGGTGGGTACAGCCCTATGATATTTTGATATCTCAATGAAGCGCCGTCCGAAGAAACCAGAGACGAGGTTTAAGGTTTTGTCACCAGGTTCAATGACGTTGGCCAGAGCCATCTCCATGGCCAACGTTCCACTTCCAGCAACGATGAGGACGTCTCCATGGGTCATGAAGACCTTTTTTAAGTCAGCAATCGATTTTTTGAAGATCCCAACGAACTCAGTGCTCATGTGAGACATTGTGGGCTTACTCAAGGCTCGCAGGACCGAAAAATCAACATTCGTCGGGCCCGGGATCATAAGGAGCTCCCTTTCACTCAATTTTCCCACCACTTATAATAATTAATAAGGACGAGACTTAAGGTTTTACAAACCCTCAGCATCTTCAATATCAAGCTTCAGTTCCTCATTAATCATTTTCCATCCGATTCGCTAAAAATAAGACGCTAATCATTAGAAAGAAAAATATTATTAAATCCTTATTAAATTTGATGATACATCTATAACGACAAGGAGTAAGCCCGAAAGCCAGGTAGGATCAAATGAAAAAATTGATTGCGATGAGTCTCTTCTTCTTTCTATTTTTTACGTTAATTACATCTGTCAACGCTTCGGTGACAATTCAGGCCACGATCGATCAGAGCATTTATGTGGTTTTCAACTTTGAAAACATCAACTCCACGATTTATGAGAGAATTAAGGAACATGAAGCATTATTCAATAGCTCAACCATCCCCAAAATCATCATGAAAAACCTTAAGAATCAGAACCTTACCTACGCGGCATATCATAATCCTGAATTGGTCTTTGATGACGCGAAGAGGTCAATACAGGCAAGGTTCCATTTATCGGGTTCAGACATCCTAAATTTCACGCTCAATAAGGCAACCATGGCTAAGATTTGCTATGCGAGGACGGATTGGAGGAAGTTCAGTGTTAACCTCACGGACACCCTTTCCTTAGACTTCAAAGTGTATTTTGGCACACCCGTAGCCCAGTGGAAAAGAATCAATTACACTGACCCTCAGAAAAGGACGTACTCAGCCTACTATTATAACTATACTGGCCCAAGCCCATTTGACCCACTGTGTTACTTCATACTACCCACCACAGCCACCAGCGTCCGAGCCATAGGAGACACCGTAATCTTCGAGATTCCGCCATCCCTTGAGGATGTCCTGCTAAACAGCCCATTCTTAATCATCAGTGCACTGATAATCGTGAACATAGCAGTTTTTCTCTATAGAGAGGTGAGAAAATAGAAGCTTTACATCAAACTTTCAGCTTTCGTTTCCCAAAAGGAGTTACCTGAGGCATTTTGATCAACTCATACAAGTAGGACCACAGACAGATATAAGGTAGCGAAATTAAAGCCCTAAACGTAAGCATGGATAGCCTAAAAGGGTGGAAGCTTTAAGCTTATGGATTCCACTAAGTTTATGGCAGAGGTTTCACGTATTGGGTTTCCATAAGGGCATCATCAAGGTCATATGTGGGCGGCTCCTGAAATGCGATTTAAACATTGTTGAAATCATACAATTTGGCTCCTCTATCTATGCATCAAAACACGCGAAGGACGTGGACTTACTGATTATAACAAAGCGTAAAATGCCCCACATAGAATACTTAGATACAATTTATCAAGAGGATTTACCCTTCGACGTTGATGTTTCAGTTTTTGAATTAAATGAGCAGATGGGTGAGGGCTTCCTCAGAAATGTGGTCGGAGCCTACCATGTACTCTATGGAACAGGGGAGCATCTTAAAAGACTATCAGAAAAGCTTAGCGATCCAACATTTGAGGAAGCCCGCTCCTACCTTAGGGGCGCGAAAGAGGATATGGAGCTGGCAGAGAGAGCCTCCAACCCCCATGACAAAGATCGAAGGGTCAGATCGGCTTTCAATAACTTATTTCACGCCGCGCGAATAGCATCCATGACATATCTATCAACTGAAACAACTAGATGGGGCAGGATAAAGCGTCAACTCCTAAGCCCCTATAAAAAGAGATTTGACAACTACATAACTATACTACACATAAAATACTTCTATGTTGGGGACTATCCTAAAAACGGACTTAAAGAGGAATTCAACAAATGGTCAAAGGAGGTTGAAGGATACATCAATACCCTCGAAACCGAAACCATCAAGAAAATACATACGGGAACCTGAAAGAGCAACCCTACTAAAGGTTAGCTTATGAATAATTTTTATGCTTCTTCTAACCCACTGAAATGGAGATATCCCACGCAGAATCCTTTTTTATGAAAGCTAAATTTAAAGAATTACTAGAGGGCCTGCTTCAGAGTTTAATTTTGCGGAGATACGTTTCGGGAGGAGGCCAACACCGTACTCCTTCGTCTTTCACTAACCTGTCAGTTTTCTCAGAAAACCTCGTAATTTGTGAGGCTTATCAATTCCCATATTCTTCTCTGATTTTCAAATGCCATTTAACACTTCCTTACTTGGGACTACTAATAGTCCGGTGTTTTTCCTTCCCACGCTAGGTGGTGGTAGCCCAAGTGTAGACGACCGTTCTCGTTTAAATTTCTCACGTTTGATAAGCTCTTATAGTGGCTGATTACCAGGTCATAAGATTTCACAATAAACAAGTTCACAAGGAGCTTATCTTCGCTTTTGCCTAATTAGTTCAGTGAGCTCCTCTCTCGTTAGTCCTGCTTGTCTGAGGATCGACTTAAGCGTTCCCGTTTTTATTTCTGGGTGAATAGGCACAATAACGATGTATGTTTTGGTGGTGTCTTCTTTTTCAGCCTAACGTGACTGCCCCTTCTTCCTACTATTTCAAAACCAGCCTTTTTTAGGGCTTTAACTACATCGCGACCTGAGACCACTGGCAGTTTTTGCATGAGCCTCACCACTCAGTGTAGTAACGATAGGCGCGGGTTTCTCCTCGGGTATCACACGTCTTCATCCTCAAAATAGAGCTCAATGGCCTCCTTTAGGTTGTTTAAAGCTTCCTCAACGCTCTTCCCCTGACTTGCAATATCCAAATCAGGGCACCAAGAAACATAAAGATCTTCTTCCTTCCATACAATACTTGAAAAAGTCGCCTTTCCATCCATACAGACACCACCATGTATTATGCTTAGCAATCATTCTTAAACACTTTCTTCAAGAGGCCTATTGTATAACTCAAAGACACTCATTTCGCGAACTGTTTCCTGCTTGACTCCTTTTATCTATCAGCTCGCAAGAAGACCCACACTCACGCGTGGGATGAATTGCGTATAAATTAAATACAACATATTTTTCAACCTTCTCAAGCTCTTCGTTTGCTAGTTCCCAGCCCACCATTCCATCGTAAAATCCGTGTATGTGTAGGGCTGCCTCCCTGGCTCCAAACCTATCGTGTAAGCCGAGTGCTTTAATGGCCTCATCTTTTCTGCTTAACTCCCATAGCGTATCACGCCGGTCTTTGTAGCTCTCACCTTTTCCCAGTCCCCTACCCTCTAAGAGCGCATCGGTAGCTTTTATAATAACGAGCCAGCCCTTCTCGCAAGCGTTTCCGAGGAGCATCACATCTTGCTTTTCAAGCCTTGCACTTTAATGGGTATTGTGCGATCCTTGTGCTGTTCAATTTGACTTCTATAAAGTTCTAAGTATTCCTCTTCGGTGCCACATAAAGCCCATTTTTCGGTTCCCAAAAATTTTGTAAGAGTCGTGGCATAACTTGACGAAATAGAAATAGAGCCTGCTGCCCTGCGAGCCGCTGAAGGTTGATAGTTGATTACGACATCGCTCCATCTTTGTAGAGTTGACCACTGGAGATCTAGACCTTCAGGGTCAACAATGCTAAGCATGGGACTGACCTATCCTTTGGAAATAAACCTGGCGCCTTTTCCAAGCCGCTAACATTTACATCTTCTAGTATTACTGTGGCATGCGGAAGAAGTGTCTGTGGTGCCGAGGTCTATTTGGATCGAACTAGAAAGACCCCGGCCACAACAGCGCTATTCATGACCTAGCAAAGTCTCTATGAGTGTCTTTTGGTCCACCTCCGCGCGTGTTCTCCAATCGAGATAGAGTTGTCCATTCTCATCTTCGGCCAAGTATCCTGATCGAAGGTAGCGGTCCATGTTTATGTCGACTCTCCAGCCTGGGAGCTTGTTCCTTAAGAGCTCCTCCACTTCCTCACGTGGGGCCTTCCCCTTCTTGGAGATAATGTAGGAGATGGATATGGCTAAGCCGGCGATGTCGTCGATGCGCCATCCGCAATGCTTGGTTTCTTTGGGTGTGAGCCCGCCCCTAAGGGTTATGTAGAATCGGGCCTTGTCCAGCTGCTCCAGGGTTGGCTTTTCGGCTGGCTTCTCCTCCTCAAAAACGGTTCTGATCTGCAAGTCCAGTTTTTCCAGATAGCTATCTAGGATGCCAAGCACCTTGGGGTAGTCTGAACCCAGTCTTCTTTTCAGCTCCCAGCCCTTCACCCCGGGTTTTCGGTGGCGTCGATAAAATAGGAGGTGTGTAGCCCTTTTGATAGCTCTTATATAGTATGCTTTTCGCTTCAACCTTGCCTACCCTCCCTCATCTGTTCCATTCCTCAACACTTATTAAGTTATTCTTGGGCTGTCACGTTTTTGTTGGGGGTGTGTAGGGGGTGGTAACCCCTAGTTTTTGGTTCAGATATCGTTTTAGCGTGGTTGGTTCAGATTGGTTAAGCGTTTTCAGATGGACGATGCTTGGTTCAGATAACTCAATTGGTTCAGATTAATTAGCAGGAAGCGCGCCTATTAAAATATGGGTCTGCGCCTTTCAACCTCCTTTATCGTTGCTTCCACGCATGCCACTATAAAGGCGGGGATGCCTTCGTTGAGCTCCTTTTAAAGTCCTCCTCTGCGAATGCTCTTTCATTATCATGTAATCCTGGGGATTTTCTTATTTCTATGAGACACTCGAGCGCGCGCGCTATGAAAGTCAGAAAGGTCGGGAGGCATATGAAAATACCTACTGAAGTGCCTGAGGAATTATGCGCCAGAGCCGCCAGTCAATTATCAAATGCGCTGAAGCTAGCCCTTGAACTGAAAAACGCTGCAGCGGAAATGGATAAAGTGGAGGAAGTCTACCAAGCCTACATCGTATCACGCGCCAAGGAGATGCTCAATTTAACGATAAAGTTTGTAAGTCGTTCCAGCGGAAAAGGAGACTATGCGGACGCCGCAGGTATCGGCTACAAGCAAACTAGTTACTACCGGAACGGACGTTGAGTCACGGTGAAACGACAGGAAATTGACTCCTTTTTATCCCAATTCCTTGATAAAGGACAACTTCTAATCTGGAAATCTGCTTATCAGTTAAAAATGTAAATCTACAAGAGGGTGCAAGAAAGATAGAGGCAAACTCATGGAAAATCTAAAGGAGGAGTAAGGATGGCGAGTTTAAGCCCTCAAAGATGCAAGTATTGTGGACACGAGTTGTGGGGCTTGGAACGACATTGTCTAGAGTGCGGACGCCCAGTAAAATCAAGCTATCCAGTCAAGAGCGCGCGAGAGGTAGAAGTCCTCTTCGAGAGACTCATTTCTCCATACGAACTGGCAGAAACCCCTCAAGAACTGCATGAGGTTGAGGTTGTTAGACCAGAGACGATTGCTAGATGGAGGGCGTGGCACATACCTGAAGAGATCATAGAGAGAGCAATACAACAAAGATTGCACGCATATAGGCTAAGGAAAGTTGAGGGAACAATATCCATTCCAGACTTCGCCTATAGGATGCCGAGATGCCCAGAGGTGGAAGCCGAACCCAAAGTAATGGCGATGGCTATAGACACAGACGGAACCATATACATAAGGGAGCCAGCGAAAAGGGACAAAATAGCAAAAATAGACCGATGGCTCTACCGATACGAATATGAGCGCCCCATCGTAGTTTTTGACCAAGCACTGGAAAACTACGAACTCGCAGAACGCGTCGCCAACATGATGTATACGGGGATTTACCTCACCAGAGAAAGGGTGAATGGATGGAGGATTCGATGCCGTGCCCTTGCATGGACAGGCAGAGCCGTGAGAATATGCACCTCATAGAACCCCACCTAGCCCTATCAAAGAAGAAAGAGAAAGCGAGAGAAGCGCTAACCCTCTATCGAGAGAGACCCGAAATAAGAGTCAGATAGAGGGCGATTCACGTTTACCCCTCTCTCTCACATATCTAAGCCAATCCTCATAGCTTATGGAAACGGGAATTGAAACCGCCTGCCCCTTTCCAAACGCGGAAACGGGCTTTTCAAGGAGTTTAATGTACATTTCTTCCTCTAATGGAAATATCTCCAAGGTAGCATACCCATAGGTTAAAAGGAAACTGGTCATGTAGGCCCTTCTTACGGTTTCAGGGTATGTGTCGGCTCCGATAAAATCCCAATATCGAATCTTCCCCTCTTCACTGACCCTTTGCTTTAACTCCTCCCAAAACGTTTCTAACTCCTCCGAGAAGGCCTTCTCGGCGAGTATTCTCTGCTTGATCAATTCCTCTGGTGATGCGGCTCCAGTCTCCGTTTTTAAGGAGGCTATTTTCAGCCACCTTTCGCTTAGTGGGAGGAGGCTCTGCCAATATTTGATGGCTTCGGTTAGGCTGTGGGGGGATATCTGCTCCAATTCGATGATGGGGTGCCAAGCCTTGAGGAAGATGTTGGCGATTTTCTCCCTGTCCAGCCTCCGGATTTTCTCCTCAAGAAGGAACGGGTCTGTGTAAAGCGAGGTTGATCGATGCTTCACCCACTCGCTTTGGAGTTTGATGACGGAGGCGAGGTGATGGATGGCCTCAGCGTCTAAGCAAAGCTCTTCCGGCAGCTCCCACTCTGGGAAATACTCTCGAACCACAGCTATGATGTCCTTGACATCCACAAGGAAGGGGTCAAGGCCCCTCTCCTCAACCGATTTGCATAAGTCTATGATGCGTTGAAGGTGCTCCTCACCAAGCTTTTTCCTCTGTCTTTTCGAAGCCATCAAACTACCTCGATAAGTTATGCTTCTCAATTTTGAATTGTACTCGATAATTAAAGTATTTTAAATAATTAAACTCTTTGTACATCACACATATATTTAATGAAAGCTTAGTTGTGACATACAATAGCTTATATGACGAGAAAATTGAATTAATCAATAATCTCAAAACTTCACTCAATTTTCCGCTTTAGTGTTCTCCAATAAATCAGATGCAATTTCAATACAAATGAAAGGAATTAACCTTTGTAAGCAGTCTCATAAAAATTCAATGGTTGGCTCTTAGTACTGGTTATTGTTTATTTTTTCAAATCATCTTAGCAATTCTCCGATGCTTCTTCTATTTGACAAAGGCTCTCGGATTTTATCGACATCCCATTGTTTTCCCTCTTTAGGAACCGAGTAGTAATCGCAGATTCTATCGATCCAAGATTTATCTTCGAGGATTAGCAAGTCCTCGGCAAAAAGCTGCTCCACCTTTAATCCAGCTTCTTTGAATATTGGGAATACTCGTTCCATGGGGTATAGTAAGGTCAAAATTGCTATCCGGTCTGCAAAGGCGAAAGTTGGTCTCTTTAGTAAAATTTTAAAAATCTCTGCATTCTCTTCAGTTGTAGCCGAAAGCTCCTCCAAAAACATTGCTTCCTCTGGAATCTCGTAATTTTCTTTCAGGTAGTCTCTGATCACTTCTGCTCCGGATTTCTCCCTTCTGGCTAAAGCAAAGGCTTTAAAGGAAAAATGGGGATTTGAAAAAATCTGGCACCCATCATATCTCACCCAAAAATTGTAGCCGCCAGAAATTAGGAATCTTTCTGTAATCCCCTTTTGCCAAGCAACCCCTGCTGCTTGAGCTTTCAGTTCAGTGTGCGGGGCTAGAATATACTGATTACCTTGTCTTTTCACCTGCGACCCTAACACAATCACCAAATCATATCTTTCCAATTCTCACTCCTCCTTTTAATAATTTCAATAGTTTTAATCTTGATATCTAAAAGCCTTTAATCTCATGTATAACGCACTTACATAATTACAAGATTTTATTGCTTTGTATCTGCACGGGTTATGCCGCTGCCCCTTTAACAAGGGATGCTATAAAAATGATGACGCCTCCAAATTATCGTAGCTACTTTTAAAGTGTTGCAGTCACTTCTAAGAAGGGAAGTACACGATGCGCGCGCGGGCGCGACCACACTTGGGGCAATAATTTTCCTCTCCAGTTAACGTTGTCCCACACTCAGGGCATCTTTCTATTAACATCTCCTTAATCTTTAACAAAATTAGACCATACATTTTCGAGAGCTTCTTCCAGACTCCCATGAGACCACCGTTCACATTATATTACCTCTTTAATCAACGAGGTCCCCTCAACATTTTGCACCGTGATGATGTGAACATCCTTCCCCATGAAGGTCACTTGACTCGGCGTGATCGCCAAATATTGGGCATCTAATCCTTTAATTGAGGAAACGAGCAGGTTGGCGATGATCTCCCTATTCTTGGGGTCCATGTGGATGTCGTATTCATCGATGGCTCTGAAGGGGGATCGGACGTGTTGCTGTAACGCGAGGAGGAAGGTCATGGTGGCTGTGCTTCGCTCCCCGCCGCTTTGAGTGTAGGAGTCGAGGGGAACAGGCTTCGCCCCCCTGAACCCAACGAGTATCTCGAGGCCAGCAGCCTCGATGTCATGTTCATTTATTAGATGGACCTCCCCCGTTGCTTGTGCCTCTGAGAGGATGGCTAGATATTGAAGGCTCACGTGGATTAAGAGGTTTTGAAGGATGGTTCTCCAAGACTCCATCCTTGCCTTCACCTCTTCTAGGGCTTTCTCCCTGTTTTCCGCAACCAGGCGTGCCTTCTCCTTCAACTCCAGATAAAGCTTGGAGTAGGATTCATACATGCGCTCAATGTCTTCCGAAATGTCGGCGAGGGCGGCGAGATGTCCATCGGTTAGTCGAATCTCATCTAAGATGTCACTAATGCTTTTCACGGGCACGATTTGTGGACCCGTCTCCTCCGCCCTTTTTACAAATCCCTTTAAATCGATGAGGGATGTTTCAAGTTCCTTATTCAGTTTTTCCAGAGCCTTTGCGAGGCTTTCCCTTTGATATTGCAGTAGAGCCAGGTTGATCTTGCGATCTAAAAGGCTGTTGTTGACACCCTCCAACTCGAAATTTATGTGATCTATTTTTCCCTGGACATCCTTGATATCGTTGTCCAACGTTGCGAGTCGTTTGTTGGAGTTTTCGATTAAAGTCTTCAAGTCTTCACTTTTGAGGTTGAGTTGCTGGCTCCACATGCCCCCAAAATTTTCATAAGCCATTTTGATTTCCATCAATTGATTTTCGAGGTGGGATGGGTTTTGGCTTTCATGAAGAGCCTTTTCCAATACCTCTATCTTGCCTAAACACTCCCTCATTCTCTCCCGGCTGGCTTCTATCCATGACCCCATCTCCTCTAGAGTTTTTTGGGCCAAGGCAACACCTGATTCACTCTTTGCCTTCTCACGCTCAAGCATCAAACGTTCTTCAAAAAGCTTCCGCCACTCAAGCTTTAATTGTTCCAACTCCCCCTGGAGCTCATTTATTTGGCCATTAAAGGCCTTAATTTCATTTTCAATCCGAGAAGCCTCGCTCTGTTCCTTTCGGATCTGCTCCCTTAACTCAGAGACCATCCCCTCCCGCCTCCAAACCTCGGCCCATGCCAATTCCCGCTCAAGGAATCGCCGCTTCATCGTCAACTGCTTTTTTTGTTGGTAGCGGTCGTACTGTTCCCTCCAATAGTTCAGGGTTTGTTCAGCGGATTCTAGGAGTTTGCCCACCGACTCCTCCTCGCTCAAGATTCGGCTTAGCTTTCGCTGAGCCTCCAGAACGTTTCGGCGGTAAGGCTCGAGCCCGACGGCGGCCTCCACCATTCTGAGCTTTTCCTGAGGTGAAAGCACCGTGAATTGTTCCACCATGTTCTGATGCATGATGATTAACATGTTATCTGGATCAACTTCAAACTTAGAAAGCAACCTCACAACATCGCTCTTGTCCGCCGCCCTATTTTCCAGCTCAAACCAATATTTTCCATCCCGCCTCAAAACCCTCGTCAAAAAAATGTAATCTTTATCAATTTTGGGGACAGATCGGCGCCCTTTTCTACGAGAATTATCCAACACCAAGGTGACGCGGGCAATGTCCTTGCCCCATCGGATAAGGTCGCTCAATTTCTTGGATCGCTCCGTGTAGGATTGACCCAACGCAACCGATATTCCAAGCAGCATAGAAGACTTGCCCGAGCCGTTAGGCCCGCAAACAACGTTCACACCAGGCTTAAGGGGTATCCTAGCATACTCATACGACATGAAGTTTTCGAGAATGGCTTCCCGGATTAGCATTTGCGGGCCTCTATGTGTGATATTAGATAAGATTTGCTTCCTCCTATTAAAGCAATTTCGTGAACTTGTGTGAGAAAAGATACTCTTAGCGCGCGCTCATGTTTTCCAAAAATTTAGAGAAAACTTATAACCAGTCTCATGAGCCGCAAAGGAGCCGCCTTATTCTTTTTATTTGCCAATGATTAATGAAATAGGTGACGCTGGTGAAGTGGATGGTGAATACAAGGTTTAGGGGATTCAAGATAGGTTGCGGGAATTTGATCAGTGGAGAGGTTGGGATAGGGACCCACACGAGGTTAATCTTATCTGTTTGACTTCCGAACGGGGTGAGCTGTCTAAGGAAATAGTGAATGCCTGGATCGAAACGGGTAAGCTGATAAAGACAGGAATGGATTACACAAAGGCTAGGGGGAAAGTCCTAACGGAGCGAAAAGGCAGAATCGCAGATGAAATTGCTGATTGCGTGATTTTCTTATTTAAAGTGGCAAATTACCTAGGATTGATGTGGCGGAGGCTGTAGAATCCAAAATCAGGGAAAATGAGAAGCGGGCTTGGGAGGCGGAAAGGCTTCCAGCTGGAAGCCCATTCCATAAACCCTGACAGCTCAAACTTAAAATATAGAAATAATGTAATATGGTTAAGGGTTTTCCAACATGAAGACGCGCGATTTGCACAAGGTCTCAAGGCTTTGCGTGATCTTTGCCATAACCGTCTCACTAAATATAGGTTTCTTGCCTGTTGAAGGACTGGCTTCCTCACCAACCCCTGACTCATATCATTATTCTTTCACTGTTGATGAGGATGGCTTCACAAGGGCCATGGTGAATTTTAAGAGTTTTAAGGAGCGTGGTTCGTCCTGGGTTTTTGTGCCCAAGTTCTCTAATTGGAGTCGTCCCGTGGTTTCGTCTGGTCATATCTCCAAGCATGAGGTTGTTGAGACCGAGAGTGTTGTTGATACAAAGTATTACTTTTATCAGGTGTTTAGGTTTTGGTTTGTATCTGATAAATCCTTTAGGATGAGCGTTCAGTTCAACATGAGCGTTGGAGCGTTAATTATTGAACCCCGTGGAATGTTCTTCTCCCCTCAAATAGGCTTTCAGGAGGGAAGCAGGGGCGAGGCCGAGGTCTTCTTTCCCCATAATAGTAGAGTAGTTGAGGCTGTTGCCATAGGACGTGGTGGCAATTATAAGCCAACCGAGAGGGAATTAAATTACGTGGCCTTTGACCTCCATGAAAACTTGATCAGATTGCAAATCGAGTTTAAAACAAGCATCACCACGCCTGCGTTATCAAAGCTTAAGCAAGGCATTTTCACTTTTCAAACCGTGAAGAGGTATGAGAAACACGCCTCTAATGTTCTAAGTCTCTTTAGCGGTGTCTACAACGACTTTGTAGATTTGTTTAACGTCACCCTTGAGAGCGTCAATGTTCAATTCTTTATCTCAGAATTTCACACCTTCCTCTCCATAGGTGGCTATGTCCCCTTCACCGGCGGGAGGATGGGTGACATACACATAAACATCTTTTTCATACGGGCCGTGGAGGGTGTCCTTGAGGTAATTGCACTGCATGAGCTTATCCATCAATTTTTATGGAAGGCGGGGCTATCGCCCAGCGATCTTCTCTGGTTTCACGAGGGCATGGCTCAATATGTCAGCATTGAAATCGCCGATAGGCTGGGTTATGAGGGGGTCCAGTCAGAAAGAGATAAGCTTGAGAAGGGCGCTTCGAAATTCATTGAGCAATACGGTGAAAACTTCCACTTTTTACAACAATGGAAGCCTGAGCCCCAGCCTACCAACATAGCTACCTACTACATAGCTTCTCATTACGTCGTCAGTAGATTGGCTGGGAAGTATGGTGGGCTCAACTATTATAGGCGCTTCTTTAGGTTAATGAAGGGAGGGCAAATAAAGGATAACAATGTTCTCGCATACCATCTGAGTTTAGCTTCCGACACCTCGGTGGCTCAAGCCCTCAAAAGGTGGGGCTTTAACATTGTTGACTTGTATGCCCCTCCAACCTATGAAGCGGAAAGGATTATACACGACTTAAATCCGATACTTCAACCATACAAATTCCTAGCCGAATATCTATACAAACAAGCCTTAATCCGCTTCGAAAAAGGCGACGCTGAAAAAGCAAACCAGTATCTCGCGGCCGCCATCTTCATCGCAAAATTCGCCCCCACACTAACTGTAGCAACAATGGGAGCCATCCTCATAGCCATCATTTATACCATCGAAAGACAGAGGGCATCACATTTCAGAAGCGTGGTTTAAGTAATGTTCAGGTATAACGGTGGACTGAATTTCAGGGATTAAACAAAAATTGGGAAGGGATTTAGAGTTTAGCTCCCTGCATATAGGACATAGCCAACAAATCAGCTACATTAAAGACCTTGATTTGCTCATAGCCGAGTTGTCTCATGATGTCTCCTATCTGGATGGAGCAGAAGGGGCATTCCGTGACGCAGGCCTCAGCGCCAGAGTTAATGATGAACTCCGCCTTTCGCCGCGCCAGCATCATGGACAGGGGTCGTCGACCTGCACGCACCCCACCACCAGCACCACAGCATCGGTCGGCTTCCTCCATCTCCACGAACTTGATGCCTGGAATCAGCTGGATCAATTGTCGAGGTTCATCATGGATACCTTGGCCTCTATTGAGATGGCAGGGGTCATGATACGTAACAGTCATTTTGATTTCTTTTAGATCCCCTGTGTTCAGCTTTTCCAGCCCTATCTCACGGACGAGGTATTCGCAGAGGTCATAGACCCTGTATCTTGGCTCCTCTTTTCGTATCTCTTGCATTATGGCTGGGAAGTCGGTTTTCATGGTTAGGGTGCATCCAGCGCAGCCAGCCACAACCTTATTCACCCCCAGTTTTTCGAAAACGTCCACGTTTTTCTTAACTTGCTCCTTGGCGACGTCGAGCGCTCCGGTTCGGAAGGCTGGGGAGGCGCAGGAGCTCTGGCTCTTGGGTATGTGAACCTTCACATGGTTTCGCTTTAAAACTTCAATTGTGCTGAATCCTGTGGGTTGCAGCCTGTAATCGGTTAGGCAACCCGTAAAGTAAGCCACCTCATCGATTGGGTTTGGCACCTGTACCACGTCCGGGACTTGCTCCAGTAGGGGTGGCGTTTGCTTCTCAACGGATCGACCCGTTTTCCTAATGCCTTCAATGAAGGGCAGCTGGCCCTCTAAAGGTCCGAGCCCCGATTGAACCGCGATAGCCCTCATCTTCTCGATGGCCTTCTTGGGTATATCTATTTCCTTTGGGCAGACCTCCACACACATGCGGCATGTAGTACAATCGTACAGTCCCTCAATGAAGGCCATCTTCACACGGTCTTCCACATCCCTTTGATCAAACTCGAGTCGCGCTAGCTGGCGATGAACAATTGGACCAGCAAACTCCTGCCAAGCCTCCCCCACAACCGGGCAGGCTGAAACACAGGCCCAGCACTCGATGCACTCCCGAACCCCCTTCACAGGCTCGATGGCGCTCCTAGGGATTATCTCCGGTCTTGATGGGGGCTTAACCCTCTCCACGTATGGTCGTATTCTAGCGATTCTCCGCAGGCCCCTCTCCAAGTTTACAACCAAATCCTTTATGACCGGAAATTGAAGGAGTGGTGTGACGGTGAGTGGCTTAACCCTCTCCACGAGTGTTCGACAGGCTATCCTCGGCTTTCCATTGATGATAACGGCGCAGGACCCACACTGTCCCGCTCGGCATGCCCAGCGGTACGCAAAGGAGCCATCACACTTTTCATATATATGATGTAAAACGTCTAGGACCACCATTCCCTCGACGTAGGGGACGTCAAAGGTCTCATAATGTGGGGCCTCATCGATGTCTGGGTTGTATCGAAAGATCTTTGCTCGAATAAGTTCTGCCATTTTCATCCCCCCGGCTTCAGCAGGGTTACCGTTACTTGGATTTTCTCAAACGCCATTTCTCCCATCCGCTGTTGTATGATGATGTTTACAAACCAATTCCGATCGTCGATTTTCGGAAAGTCCCTTCGGTAATGGGCGCCCCGGCTTTCCTCTCGCATCAGTGCCGCCTTCGCCACCATCTCAGCCACGGTGATCATGTTTTCGGTTTCAAGGGCTTCAATCCACTCCTTATTGTATCGGGTACTCTTGTCGGTTGTGTACAATTCGGGCAGGTCCTTCGCTTTCATCTGCTCAATCTCCAAGACGGCTTCTTGGAGTTCCTTCCCTGTCCTAAAGATGCCAACCTTTTCCCACATAAGATTGGCCAGCCTGCTTTTGATTTCGATAGGCCTTATTCCCTCCTTTCTCTCTAGAAGGCTGTGCACCCTTTTGATTTCACGCTCCACCTGCCCCCGATCTATGGACGGTCTCTCCATTTTCATCGCATACCTCGCTGAGTTTTCTCCAGCCCTCCTACCAAAGACCTGGGTGTCCGCGAGCGCGTTTCCCCCGAGCCTGTTTCCTCCCTGAATCCCTCCAGCAACCTCGCCCGCGGCGTAAAGTCCCCTGATGTTCGTTTCTGTGTTTTCATTGATTTGAAGCCCGCCCATGAAGTGGTGGGCTGTGGGGCCCACCTCCATGGGTTCCTTTCGTATGTCAACCCCTGTGTCTAGGAACTGTTTCAACATTGTGGGTATGCGCTCCTCAATCACATGAGCAGGCAAGTGTGATACGTCCAAATAGACGCCACCGTGTTTTGTTCCCCTCCCCTCAAGGATCTCTGTGGCGATGGATCGGGCAACCACATCCCTTCCAGCCAACTCGAGGAGCTGGGGCTCGTATCGTTGCATGAATCGCTCACGTCCCATGTTGTAGAGTATTCCGCCCTCCCCCCTCACAGCCTCGGTTACGAGCTGCCCACGATGAGACTCCGGATAAACCATGCCCGTGGGGTGAAACTGCACCATCTCCATATCAATGAGGATGGCCCCAATTCGATAGCCCATCGCATATCCATCGCCAGTGTCTTGATTGGCGTTTGTTGTTACCTTGTAGATTCGACCTCCCCCACCACTGGCGAGCACGGTTCCCTTGGCTCTGAAAACAATAAAATCACCTGTTTTGTAATCGATGGCTGTTGCGCCCGTGACCCTGTCCTTGACCGTTGGGAGGCTGGTGACAAAGACTTCATCCATCACGTCGATGTCTCGGCGCCTAACCTCCTCCACCAGCGTGGCTAGGAGCTCGTGGCCTGTCCTGTCCGCGGCGAAACAAGTTCTGCGGTAGCTTTGCTTTCCAAACACCCTTTGATTAATCTTCCCATCAGGGGTTCGGTCCCACACTGCGCCGTATTCCTCAAGATCAAGTATCCGCTCTGGGGCTTCCCTAGCCAGAATCTCAGCGAGCCTCTGATCGTTGATCCAAGCCCCACCAGTAACCGTGTCCTTAAAATGGACCTCCCAGTTGTCTGCTGGGTCCACGTTTCCGAGGGCGGCGTTGTACCCTCCCTCAGCCATGCAAGTTTGCCCACGCAGCCGCTAAGCTGCATCGTGAGCCTTGCCAAACAGCTCCTTGCTGAGGAGGGTGACGTGAAGATTGTGGTCTGACGCCTCTATGGCCGCCCTGCACCCAGCTCCGCCCGCGCCTATGACCAAAACGTCGGTGTCGATTGTTTCATAGGACAATTTTCCACTTCCTTCATACTTAATACGGAATACGTTATCAATTGCCATGTCTTCTATAAGTTTTTCTACCTTGATATACCGAGCTTTTCATAAATCTTTGGCTTGCTTTCCTCCGTCCTCTTTTGGACTTCCTCAAATAGGTTGTTTCCATGCGCGTCGATGGCAACCGTTAAGGGGCCGAAATCCTCCACCTCGAAAACCCACAGGGCCTCCGGCATTCCCAAGTCGAACCACTCCACCTTCTTCACCTCTTTTATCGCCTTCGCCGCGAGGACACCGGCTCCCCCCGTGAAGGCCCCATAGACAGCCCTGTATTTTTTCATGGCATCGGTGGTTCTCTTCCCCATCCCACCTTTCCCTACTATCACACGGGCCTTGAAGTTCCTGATGAACTCGTCCTCGAATATGTCCATGCGGGTGCTGGTGGTGGGGCCCGCCGCGACCACAATCCATTCGTCGTCCTCTTTCTTCACGATGGGCCCGCAGTGGAAGACCGCCAGTCCCTCTAAGTCTATGGGCAACCCCTTCCCTTCCTTAACTAACTCCAAAGCTCTCCTATGAGCTGCGTCGCGTGCGGTGACCATGGTCCCGGTGATGTATAAGACATCGTTCACCCTCAGTTTTCGTATCTCTTCCTCCGAGATTGGGGTTTGAAGCTTGAAAATGGCCATCGCCACAAATTCTCCCTTTTCTGTCTTTCTTGTTAATTGAACCTTTATATTAATAAATCGTTAACGCCTTGTTGGCGGAATTTGGTAACTTTTAATTGTTTATGGTTGTTTTTTGTTGTTTTTGGGATTGGCTTGGTTGAGGTTTTGTGGCTAGGGTTTTGGTGGTGGTAAGGTTACGATTCCTAGGAGGGTTAGGGAGTTGTTGGGTGTGGGGGATGGGGATTATGTTCGTTTGAGTTTGGTTGAGGTTGTTAAGAGGGCGGAAAGAAAGGCTAAGCAGTAGTGGTTAGGATGGCCCCGTGGTTTGCCTATGCTTTTGTTTTCTTGGGTTTTATTCTTGTGAGAGGGATTGTATATGGATTGCTTTAATTCCTATTATGGGTTCGGTGTCTGGGAGTCCCGCTTTTGTTAACACTTTCATGACTTCTGGTGCGATTGCCCAGGCGTTTTGAAGATTTCCCATCTCTGAGGGTGGGATAGCAGAGTTTTAGTATTCTTTTTCTTCTTGCTTGAAGCTCTTCTTCGTTTAGGTCTGGTCTGATTAGCGCGCGCCCCAACACAAAAGAGATACTGAATGATATTTGCCGGAGGCTGGGGCAGAGCGAGAGCGAAACCTGCGCATAGCCCCCCTAGACTACGCAAAAAGCATAAGCATGCGACTTCTTCAGTAAGAAGGCATGACTAAATAAGCGAGAGCCAAGTTATCTTTTAAAAATACCTCAATACATCTGCCATTTTTCGTATAAACCAGAGTTTCTCGGCTTCTCCTTTCCTAACGAACTCTGCATATCTTCTTTAGCTGCGAGATTATGCGTCTCCTAAGGGTGATGAGTTCCTTAATTTTGTTAACGAGGTTGACTAGGTTAATTTCTTCTTTTTTGTTCAGTAGGAGGGCGAGGACGTTGACTGTGTCTTTTTCTTTCCAACTGGATTATTTGAGTAAGAGAAGGGTTTCCATGTCTACGACGGGTGCTGAGCAAGCTAGCTGTTTTGAGGCTTCATAGTATCCCGCGATTTTGAGCTCTTTTATGTTGCAGAATAGCTCTAGCGAAACCGGGAACGTGAAGCCCGTGGACATATCGAAGATCTTTCCAACACTGACGTGGATGTCTACGAAGCCTCCATTGAACGGTTTGCTTCCAGCTATCCCAAATTCCGTATCGTGAAAGGTGTACCCTAAATGTTGTAGAAGCGACTTGAACTTACCCAAGCCTTCTCGGGTGGTGACGAGGTCTATGTCTTTCGTGAGTCTGTAGGCTTTTGTGTAGGCTTGGACGGCGTATCCGCCTATGATGGCGAGCTTTATTTTCCACGTTTTGGCCTTGTTTATTATTGTTTGGAGGCTTGCAGGCTTTTGACTTCCAGCTCCACATCGCTCATTTTTTCACGTCACTAGGTCGTGACGATTTTTGAAACGGACGCTTTGCTTAGGTAGATTTTCATGTTCCACCTTTTGCCAATGTCCATGTAGTGTTCTTTCTCTTCTTCAGTGAATGGAGCGGTTTCAATCGTTTTTGGAAATGATATGAGGTAGGATGTATCTGTTCTTCCTTGAATCTCTGCTATTTGCCTAGTTGGAAACATTTCTCTTCCCGCTTCGTAATTGATCATTTCCAGTACGCATCCCAGCTTTCTTGTGACACCTTCTCTTTCAGCTAGTCTGAGGATTTTCTCATAGTCTAACTTGTCTCTTTTTGCTATTAGAATTGCTAGCGCGTCTGTTAGGCTGAATCGGTCCTCACTTTTTAGGCCTTCGATGATCAGGATTTCAGGTGTCAGATATCGGATGCCGTTAATGATTGTTGATTCTTTAAGCATGTCACTTGTGAAGTCGGAGTGAATATGTACGTTTTCTTTTCCAGTTTTTTCAGATGGGATGGCATCTATGGAGATGGCGGTTCCTTTGTCAGTGAGGAGAGCCACCCATTTTTCTAGATCCTCTTTATTCACATGAATGTCGATCTTTCCAGGCGTGCTGTAGCGATGGTATCTGAAGGATGCGTATGCACCCCCGATAACGCAATCTAAGTACTTTGATGCCGCTTGAATCTTGGCGAAAAGGGTTTTATCCCTAGTTAAGTTTTGAACACCAAAAGCAAAAACTATACTTTCTGGAGAAATCAGCTTGAAAAACTTCCTTCTCGGATCCGCTGGATCTCTTTTAGATATCAAGAACCCTCTATTTCTTAATTGTGATAGAATTTTTGAAACCATCTTTTTATCATCAATTCCTAAAATTTTCTTTGCGTCTTCAAACTCGAACACTTGAGAGCCTTTGTTAATATATAAAAGGGAGTATGCTTTACCCAACCATTCTGGGATCCACTTCATTAGGAACTTCCTCCTTTTTTCCCTTAAGAAAGATTGTTGCTTGCCGCAGAAATTCTAAAATGAAATCTAGGTCACGATCGCTCAGTCTGGCTCCAAATCTCTTGGTCCATAAGTCTCTTAAATTCCTGCTGTGGATCATGATTCCATACTTGAAAATATTAGCTCGTAAACGTCTATTACAATTCGCAGCGTATTGTACAAACTTCTTGGGGTCTATTTGTCCACATTTAAAATTTTTGAGAAGAGAAGTTAAACCTATAAAATCTTCTGCAAGAATCAGGTTAAACGCCTCTTTTGTGAACCTTCTTTGTTCCTCATCGGTAATGGATTTCGAGTGGCTGAAACGTTCTTCAAATAATTCGCCGGACTTCGGATCAAATGGCAGAACCCTAACTTTCTTCTTCCCAATCATAACTGGTAAAGCCTTCTTTGACAAATTGCCCATTAGATAAACAAAGAACATCCCATCAAAACAGTGAATCTTATTGAGATGCTCAAAGCAGGCTAACACAGATGTTTCGCATTCTACACCATAACACTTGTTATCTTCGATCACTAGACAGTCAACGTACTCAGGTAGGACATCACCACACTTTTCAATTTTAACGACGCTCCCTCGGCTTTCGAAGTAACGTTTAACAGCAGTCTTCATCTTTTCATGAACAGAGCACTCCAAATTTAGTCACCCCATTTGTGCGACTACTATTATTAGTCACTCTATTTAGGTGACTATTTCTTATTTAAGCATTTTGAAAATATCTGCCATCAAGTTCACCGTATCAACGGAAATAACAGTCGGACTTAGCTACTACAACGAAAACGCGTAGCGTCACATTTTCAAATGCACGCAAACTGCGCTTAGAGAATGTGATAGAAATGGATAAAGGTGTATCTGAGCAAGGAGCAGAGAAGTCTTCTCAGAAGGATTGCTGAAGGCTTGGGCATAGGGGGAGAGTGAAGTTTTACGTCAAACCTTCATGGAATATGCAAAATCCACATGCCTAATAACAGAAACAATACACAGAACAAAATAACCCTTCACACTAAGGCCGAGATAAGCGAGAGCCAACGCATGTTCTTAAACAAATTTGAACGCCAAAACCAATTAACTGAAAAATTAAAAAGAAGAGAAGGGTTCCGTCGGACTCAGCTGCTATGAAGAAAAACAATAGTTTGTATGTTTAGCGGATTATGCTACTTATCAAAGTCTTTTAATCTTCTGATATAAATTGTGTTGGGATAGCGCAAGGAGTTGTTAAAGCTGTCAGAGGTTCCTAAGGTTTACTTAGACCCTTGATGTTTTGAGTTATTTGGCTGGGAATCCCGAAGGACGAGGTTTGGAAGACTCCCATAGCTAGACGTGTCGTGAACTTGGCTGGGGATGGCAAGATTGTGGTTGTGATGTCTATGGCTGCTGTTGAAATCTCATTTTCTAGGGCGCGTTTGCCGGAAGAGAGGCGAAGACGCTATTTACGTTTGTTAACCAGCTACATGGAAGGCGTGCCTCATCAAGTTGTGGAACCTAAGCCTGAAAAGATTGAGGAGTTGGCAGACCTCTATTTTGAGTGGCTGGTGTTGGCAAGTATGAAAACGCCATACATATTGCTGTTGCTGTTTTATTACAAGTAGACTATTTCCTCACATGGGATGAGGAACACATTCTAAAAGAAAGCGTCATGAAAAGAATTCAAAATCTAAATGAAGAAAGAGGCTTAAAGACGCCTATTTTTCTAAGGCCAGAAGAATTTA
>LIHJ01000001.1 GCA_001399805.1 Candidatus Bathyarchaeota archaeon BA1 | reverse complement strand
GAGCCGTCCTCCCTACCAAGGCTTTCTGTTGGTTCGTCGAGGAGTAGCGTGTAGAACCCGTGCCCAGTCCTCGACTGCATGATTAGTTGACCGAGGCCGAGGCGGTAGGCGAAGGCGAGGAGGGTCCGCTCCCCGCCAGAGAGGTTTGAGACATCTCGTTCGTATCCCTCCTCGCTCCGGGTGAGAGGCGTGTAGTCCCCGTCTATCCTCACGATTAGCGTGGGTCCCGCCGCCCCAATGAGTCCGTCCAAAACCTGCTGAACCATCCGTTCCAGATAGGTAACGAATTCTCTCCGCAACTTGGGCTGGATGCTTCTGTAGGCACCTCGTATTCCCTCCATGATCACGAGAAGCCTCTTGATTTTCTCCATCCGCTCCATTTTTTGTTGAGCGTGGTCTAGGCGTTCCTTGAGCTCATCCATTCTTAACGTGACATCCCTTTTCCGGTTCCCCGTTGCTTCCAGCCTATGCTTTACGTTGGAATAGCGCATGAAGGCCTCATCACGAAGTTTTCGTGCAGACTCCAGCTCAGCGATGTCAAATTTCGCGATTTCTGCACGTATCGTGCTGAGCTGATCTCGAAATGCCTTCTCTTGTCGTTGCCTCTCTTCAAATTCCGCCGAAAGTCTGCTCAAGGATTCCCGTTCCTCGGCAACTCGGCTTTTCAGACCTTCGACTTGAGGAATGAGGGGTTGCAAAATCGAGACGGCGAGGTTGACTATGCTATACAGCCTTTCCAATTCGTCGAGGTCCCTTTGAAGCTCAGCCAGCCTTCTTCCTCGCTCAGTGTTTTCTCTATGAAGATGCTCCAGCAGTCGGCTCTTATACTCTCCAGCAATGTTCTGTAGACACAAGGGGCACCTGCTTTCAGTTGTCAAGCTTGAGATACGGTTTTGAGAGGTGAGCATATCTTTTTTCACAACCTCCTGCTCGCCGCCAACACTCCTCATCTGTTCTTCGAGCGCGGCAAGGTATTTTCTCAGCTCCTCAACCGTTCGATCCGGTTTTACTCCCGCTTTCTGAAGCCTGTCTCGATGAGACCTTTCCTGGGTCTCCATGGATTTTAGGCGTTCTTCTAAGTCATCGATGGAAACGTTCTTCCGTTCGATTTCTTCCGCTAATCTCGCGCAGGTGTCTTCGGTGTTGGCGATGTTTGTCTGCAGTTGGGCCTCTTTCCTTTGTAGCTCTTCCGTTTGTTTTCTTAACTCTTCGAGGCTTTGTAGGCGGAAATTCACTTCGCTGAAGGAGGCTTCGGCTTGGACGAATTTTTTCCTCAAGTCCTCAAGCTCGCCTTCAATTAACGCAAATTCTTCCACTGCCTTGTTATAGTCCTTCTGAAGTTTCTCCATTCCAATCACGTCGAAGTCGCGCTCGTAGACGCCCTTTTCCACCTCGTATTCTTTTTGGACCCCAGCCAGACCACTCCATGCCACTTCATAATCGGAAAGTCCGAACAGTTGGTCTAGTCTTTTTTGGCGTTCTCGTGGGGCCACATTCAGTAACTCTTTCAAACGCTCTTGTCTCACCCAGACAACTTCTCGGAAGAGGTCCTTGTCGAGGCCGGTGATGGCCTTTAACTGTTCAGCAACTGCCTCGCTTTTTACGCTGGCGATGAGTTTCTCGTCCTCAAAGAGTTTGAGTTGCTCTGTGTCTTGGCTGATGCCCTTCCCCCGCCTTCGGAGGGCTCTCGAGATGGTGTAGGTTTTTCCTCCATGAATGAATTGAGCTACTACCTTGCCGATGTCCGCCCCCTCCCTAAGGAGGTATTCGTAGCTTCTACCCAGCGGTTCTCCGAAGAGGGCGAAGTCGATGGCGTAGAGGATACTTGACTTCCCACACCCCAAGCCACCGACGAGGCAATTGAACCCCCTGGCGAAGGGGATCATCGTCTTGGTGTGGGATCGGATGTTTTCCAGTTGAACGGCCTTAACCCTCATGGGCGAATGCCTCCAAGGCCTCCTTCACCTTGGTTTCCTCCCTCCTCACAAGGGGCTCGATGAGATTAACAGCGAGTCTCGCTATCTTCTCAGCCTCCTCCTTGGTGTGGCGCTCCGAGAAGATTTCTAAGAAGTACTCAAATGCCTTCGTTTTCAGGTCCTTCAACTCCCCCTCAAAGATGGAGCGTATGACCTCCTCCGGAACCTCTGTTTCCCTTAGTCGCAGGAGGGGATGCACGAAAAGAGCCTTTTCAGCAGCACTTCTGACTTTGGAGAGGTCGACCTCCCCACGACTGGCTTCCGAGGGCAATACACCCCGCAGTATGGGGACAATCACCACCCCAACTTCATCAACTTCCTTCACGAGTTGTGTTGCCTTCTCTGTTATTTTTGTGGGGGTTAAGCCTGTGTAGTCGTGATCCAAAACAATGAAGCGGCGGGGGTTTTTGAGCTTGATGTGATGAGGTTCGGGTTCACCTTTTTCATTCACCTCAACATGATAGAAGCCCTTCTCAATCAGGGCATCCTCATAGTTCACAGTTTCGGTGCATCCGCTATAAACGAGGAGGCCATTCTTGATGGGGATCTTGTGTGGCATGTGCACGTGACCGCCCGCATAATAATTGAAGCCGTCAGGAAGCAATTCGGGTTGAGCCTCCGCCTCCATCAAGGGGGGCTTCACACTGGGAATGTCCAAGGCCATGTGGAAGACAAATATGTTGAAGAGGGAAGGGTCAGGCGTTGGCCTGTTCTCCCACAGAAAGGTGGGGAGCAGCTCCTCGGTTCTTCGCTTGGTTCGAAGGTTGGGTATGCCATAAACGTAACAATTCTCATTTCGCCAAGAGGCTCCCTCGTGGCGGGGTAGATAATGAATAAGGCCAGCCTTATCCAGCGGGTTGAGGATGGTGCCCGTGATCACATTGGGCGCAGAATCATGGGAGCCATCCACGGCAAGCACCGTTATTCCAGCGTCTCTAAGCCGCCTAAAATTGGTTATGGCTGTCTCAAGGGTGATGTTGGAGGGACGGGCGTGCTGAAATAGGTCGCCTGCAATGATCGTGAAATTAGGCTTCAACTCGATGGTTTTCTCCACTACCTCTCCGAATGCTACATCAAAGTCCTCACGTCGAACATCCAGGTTATACTGTGCATACCCCAGATGCAGATCGGCAACGTGAACAAAGCTGAAGGGTTTCATGCTCCAGACCTTCGATTTGCGTAAACTCTTCAACTTTAGTAGGTATGGCTAGCTTTTAAGTATAAAAGGAGGGTGAAAGCATTGATGAAGGAGGACTGAGTTTGGGTCGGGAGTATCCTACAAGGCCTATTGTGGGTGTTGGGGCCCTTATCCTACAGGAGGGTAAGCTTCTTCTAGTGAAGAGGGGAGTTGAGCCGGGGAAGGGGAAGTGGAGCATCCCCGGCGGAGTTGTGGAGTTGGGGGAGAGGGTTCAAGACGCCATTATTCGAGAGGTGAAGGAAGAGTGCGGCTTAGACATCGAGGTTGTGGTCAACCGGCCCATGGACGTGATGGACAGCATGGTCATGGGCGAGAACGGGCGCCTAAGATATCATTATGTTTTGTTGCAGTTTTTGGCTCGACCTAAGGGCGGGACCTTAAAGCCTGCCTCAGACGTGTTGGAGGCTCGATGGATACCCTTAGAAGAGGCGGAAACCTACGACTTGACACGAACCCTCCGCTTATTTCTCAAAAAGCATTGGGGCGAATTAGAAAGGTTCCGTTATGAAAAATGATATTATGTCTTATCGCTAATGTTGTTTTGAGGTGGGAAAATGCCATACTGCGCAAAATGTGGGAAAGAGTTGGTTGAGGATGCAAATTCTCTCCTTCCTGCGGAACTCCGACTCCCGCTGCCTCTAAGAAGAGATGAGAAGAAGAGAGCGAGATATGAGAAGAATGGAATAATGGAAGTGATGACCCCATCTGTAGTTCTCTTCTTTATACGTTGGATACAGCAATCCCCATGTCAGCAATAACATAGCAAGGTGCCTATATGAAGGTTCTATTTGTGGAACCACCCAAGGACTACTGGTTTGTCATGGGAGAGTATCTTCCGCCTCCCTACGGAATCCTTCAGCTAGCAGCTTACCTTGAAAGGGAGAATAGGGATGTGGAGATAGAGGTTTTGGACTGTCAAGCCATGCGTCTAGACTGGAAAGGATTGGAAAAGCGGATGGAATCCTTCAACCCTGACATCGTAGCTTCCAGCGCACTGGCCACCTGCAACACCTACGTCGCTGTTCGAACCCTAGAAGCAGCCAAGAAAGTGAGACCGGATGCTTTAACCATTGCTGGAGGTCAGCACTTCACCGTCACGGCTCAAGAAAGCTTAGAAACGTACCCTGAGATAGACGTGATCGTTCGTGGAGAAGGGGAAAGAGCCCTCGTAGAATTGGCCCGGGCATTCGCTGAAGGAAAGTCTTTTGTAAGGATAAAGGGCATTTCCTTCAGGCACAACGAGGGCGTCCAACATAATCCTCCGCAACCGTTGATTGAGAACCTGGACAACCTTCCCTACCCAGGCTATAAGTTTGTCGAAAATTTTATGCATGAATATCATTTCACCGCGATGGCGGGCCCCAGAGCCAAGTACGCCTTGGTAGAGGGGTCGAGGGGTTGCCCGCATCGATGCACGTTTTGCAGCCAATGGAGGCACTGGGAAGGGAGATGGAGAGGTAAGTCGCCTAAGCGGATCGCGGACGAGATGGAGTTTTGCTATGAAAACTACGGAAGTGAGTTCATCTGGTTGATAGATGACAACTTCGGCTTGGGAAGACGTGCCAGCGACTTAGCTGATGAGATTATTCGACGAGGAATTCAAGACGATGTGATGTGGTTTCTGCAGGTTAGGTGTGACGATGTTGTGAAGCACCGTGATTTTTTGCCTAAAATGCGAAAATCGGGCCTTCGCTGGACGCTTCTCGGCGTAGAAAGCCATAGGCGATCCACCCTTGAGACCTTCAACAAAAGGATAGATCCTGAAGACGCCAAGACAGCCGTGAAATTATTGAGGGAGAACGATATATTCGCTCACGCAATGTTCATCATCGGGGAACGCAAGGACTCAGCTGAGTCAATAGCCAATCTGAGAGAGTTCGCAAATGATTTAGATCCTGATCTAGCAATTTTCGCGATCCTCACCCCGTTTCCCGGGACCGAGGTCTTTGAGGAGGCCAAGCGAAACGGCTGGATCGAGGATTTCAACTGGGCTAACTACGACATGGTTCACGCCATCATGCCCACAGAGACCCTTTCAAGAAAAGAGGTGCAGGAAGAACTCTACGAATGCTACCGAAGCTTCTTCGGTTCTTGGAGCAGAAGATTGAAGGGGCTTTTCTCTGGGAACGAGATAAAGAGAATGGTCTACTGGTATATGGCCACTCGAGGCATCGTAAAGCAGTTGAGAGGTTTCTATTGAGCATGGTTCTCATATCTCATAGCCTAAGTCGAGATCCCTATCTACTCTTTTTGATGAGCGTTTCGCTTTTCGGATTGTTCGTCATGGGGATGCTCGCGTTTAATCCTCCGGCGGCGGAGGAGGGCCTTCTCTGGCGAAGACCAATGATCGGCTCGATCTTCGGCCCGATCTGCGCCTTAGGAATCTTGGCGGCTTTATTTCCAAAGGAGTGTTCGGGGACCCTTCATTTCAAGAAAGAAGAGATGCCTGTAAACAAGTACAGTGATTCCCGACAAAACTGGCTGGCTTCTCATAGGAATCAACCTACAGTTCGCGGACATCACCCTGATTGTGGAAACTTTTCTACACACGTGTTTCGGATAAAAAACAAGACGTTTTGTACCAGCTGTGCAGGACTGCTTCTAGGAGCGCTGATCACCCTTGTTGGGACCATCCTCTATTTTTTCAACGATTGGCGTATCGGTCAGGAAGGTCTTCTTGCAGTTAATCTTGGAATTTTTGGAGTGGGCTTTGGCTTGCTACAATTTCCCCTGCTTAAGAATGGAAGAAGTGTCACTCGTTTCCTTTTGAATGTGTTCTTTGTCTTAGGGGCGTTCTCGATACTAATCGGGATTGATACTCTTGTTCGCAGCCTAGCCATCGACCTGTTTTTGATTTTTTTAATTGATTTCTGGCTTCTTACGCGAATATCCCTTTCCCAGTGGGATCACAAGATGATTTGTTACGCTTGCAGAATGGCTATATGTAAGTTTCGTACATGAATTAAGGTCTGCGGCGAAGCCCGTAAAGGGCGCCAGCAAGGACCAATATTCCAAAGACGATTATAATAAGCGGCAAAAAGACTTTCCAAAACTTAAAACCCATAAGCCAAGACAGCCCAAAAAATATGATTATTATGCCGAAGATTACACCCGCAATTGCGCCACCCCTAGGGATCCCGAAACACTCTTCTTCTGTGTGTTGGTGTTCGTACCTTCGAGATGGGTGGGCTCCTGTCTGCAGGCTTGCCCCACACTTCACGCACAGTATGGCATCGTCTTCATTCTTGGCGCCACACTTAGTACAATAAACCATAGCTATTCCCTCTCCATTGTTTTCTTAGTTTTATTTAGGACCATTCTTAAGGTTTTCGATAAAATCTACTTTTAGGTTTCTCTATAGAAAACACATACCCTTAGGATCACAAGAAGCCTCATAGCCCCTTGATAGCTAGACTTAGTTTTTGTTGGCGAAGAAGAGCCTCGTTTGTCCCATGGTTTGGACGTCGAGGGCTCTCACTCTCACGACGACGGGGAAGTCTTTCACCGCCTTACCAAGTAGGAGACAGTGGTGGGGCGGCAGGTCTCTTGCAATGGACTTCACGGTATCCGCGTCCACCTTCGCTGCCCTCGAAACGGTTTCAAGGTCGTGTTCGTTGGTGAAGTTGAAGAGGAAGATGTTGTCGGCTTGGCGATAGATGTTTTCTCGTATGGTGTCGGGCTGATTCGTTACGAAGGTGGTGAAGACCCCAAAATGCCTCATCCTCGTAACAATATCGTCCCAATAGGTTTCGCGAAGATAGAGATGGGCTTCTTCGGCAAATAGAAAAATCGCTTTTATCTTCCATTGAGTCAGGAGCTCGACCAGCTTCCCAAGTGTATATTCCACCACGATTTGTCGATCCACGGACGAAACATCCTGCAAATTTATGATAAATGCCCCACCATTCCGAATTGAAAAATTTTCCTCCATGGTCGTTGCCTCCGCCAGATTATCGGTGAAGAAGCCGGAGTTTAATAGGCTATAGTAGCGGGAGAAGAGGGCGTCTCGCACATGCTGATTACACTTCCAATTCCTAATGGCCTCACCAAGCTCGCGTAGGGTGAGGGTGCATCGCCCATCGAGGAACTGCCATATCCGTCTAAACTCTCGAGCCGAGGTGCCAGGTAGATTGAGGGCGTGGATGAGGATGTTTAGCATAACCCTCAGATCCATTTGAGCGAGGTTCACCTTAAGATTAGCCCCAGGGGTGAAAACGTGAACCTTGTTGTGATACTCGCTCTTTCCACCATTTGATGAAAAACCTAGGTTGATGTACTCCCCGTTTAGGTCAAGGACCACCACTATGGCCCCATAATCAATGAGACCCAGAACCAGCAGCTTGGAGAGGTGGGATTTCCCCGTTTCCTTTTTTCCAGTGATAATGCTCAATTTTCCATCAAGCGCATGAGCATCAATGGTGAGCGGAAGGGACTCTTTCGTCTCGCCAAGATTGATGGGAAGGCCCTCACTAATTTTTGCTAGGGTTAGTAGGGAGGATGTGGGAAGCTTTTTGATGCTGGATTGGGAGCGTGATGGGAGCCACGATGTGTTTACGCTCAGCTTCCCGTCTTCGATGGCTCCACGGATCTTGCAGATGAGCATTCTTGCGTCTTGTATGTAGGTGATGTGGGAGGCCACCTCCAGCGGGTCGAGGTCATCCCCATATAAATGCTGATCGTCGCTGGAATCTCGTAGGAGCTCCTCCAAAATGCCCGGAACATTGGCAAATTGGATATCGACTATCTGGGTGATCAAGCCCTCGTTGGCCTTTGGCTCCTCGATGAGGAGGTAGTCCCCCTTTTCGATATTCTCGTCTGGGAAGCTGAGGATTTGAACCGTGTTACCCTCTTTCCTATAAAGCCGCAACCCCTAGCTCTCACCCCTCAGGGCCCTTTCCGAAGGGTCCAAAAAGGAGCCTACGCACATTTGGTCGTGTAACAATTTTCAATCCACATTGCTGGGCGATGAAGCGCTGGATGCCTATCACCTCGTTGGCGGTGAAGGTTGAATAGATGTGGGCCAAGCGTAGGGTTTCTGGATAACTTTGAGTAATCAAGTCGTTTCCTAGGAGCCTTTGCATGGCCTCCATCCCCTGCTCCTTAGGAACTCGCCGGTCGATGTCCAATCGGAACGAGCAGCTCCCCTCACTGAGCCTCGCCACATAGATGTTCCCGAGAAAGCGTACGGGACCAGATGGGATGGAGAAGCCATCGATCTCCAGCAAGCATGGAGGCTGGCACTTCCATAGGAGGTCGGTGAGCCGATGCCCCAAGAGCCTCAGCCGAGTCATTTTAGAAAATGCCAAGATTGTGTTAAGGCGCCCCCTCGCCATTTCTAGGAGCTGAGAAACAACATTGACGGGGCTGTCGACGGTCCCAGCCGTTAGCGAGCCATCCCACAAAATGATGCTCCCCTGCGAGGAGCTGCAGATTCCCATCTGAATCCACCGCTCCAGCAGGTTGCCGATCCGAGCCTGCATATGGATGAGGCTGGGGGCGTTCACTTCCTTAGAAGCATCAAAGTAGTATCGCCTAAGCAGGTTATAAATCTCCCTCTTGTTTTCCTCGGTGACGTGGAAGGGGAAGGGCCCCAGCCGAAGATACCTATATTGGCTCCCCTCCTTCCAAACGATGGCCCCACGAACTGCACACAATATGCCAGTCTCGGTTTCGCCAATCTTTATACTGGAGACGTCGATGGCCACGATCGTGGTATCATCGTGGACGGGTTTCAATGGGATCGACTGCAGGGTGCAGGAGTTGTTATGCAGAAAGAAGGGCACAACATCATCCGAGGTTACTACAGCGTCGTCATGATAGACGATTTCATAGGGCTGAAAGTATTCCCCACCCATGTTTTTCATGGACCTGATACTAAGTTCAATGAGCCTCTGTGGAAGCTGTAGGTCATCAAGGGATTGGGGAAAGCCACATTTTGATGCTGTGGAACCCAATTGTTTAATCAATAGCTTTCACCAGTCAGTGGCAAAAGGAGCATCTTCTCACTTTCTTGAAGCCTTATAATCCTTAATGACGTTTTGAGCTCGCTTAATCCCCAAACTAGTTATCCTATATTCACCTTTGCCAACTCTTTCAATGAGCCCCTCATCAATCATCCAGGGCAACTGATTCATGATGGTTTTATGTGCCTTTCCCGTGACTTTTGCCAGCTCGTCTAAAGATAAAGAAGCCTTACTTAATTTACCTAATCTATTTCCAATATCCGACCCTAGAAGAGCAAGACAGATGGTTTCATCCGCTGGCAGCTCTCGACCTAAGACAAGCATTGGCCCTTCCGGAGCGATTTCTATAAGTCCAGCAATTTCTTCAGAAAGCCCAATGATATCTGGTATAAAAATAAGTTTACGCGCAACTTCAAAGCTAGGATAAATTTTATTTAAAAATTCTGTGAAGGCTTTGAATACTTCATCTGCGTCGCCTTCAAAATCCACTCTTGCATCTCCGCACTCCAGATGAACTCTCAGCTTAGGTTGGACGCTCATGTAATTACACCTATCGAGACTTGATTTCTGGTAAAATCTCATCGATAAATGATTTTACTCCAAGAGTGGTTACTCGATATTCGCCACGCCCAACTCGTTCTACCCAACCTAGATCAGCCATTTCACTCAAACGAGCTGCAACAGTTCCTGGTTTACCTCCAGTAAGAGTGAGGATGTCAGCGATGGAAAGAGAGTCCTTTACGAGCTTTCCTGTTCGATAACCTATATATGTCTTGACAAGATGTGCAATGATGGCTTCTCTCTCTCGTAATTGTTCCTTTGGAACTTTTAACACAGAGCCTTCAGGCGTGAAGACCATAAATTCAGCTGCACGTTTCAGTAAATCTTCCAGATCGATGGTTAATGTCAAACTAGACATGAGTTCAAATGCAGGAAAAATCTTGCTTAGAAAGTCAAAGAATGACCGAATAACTTCATCTCTATCCCCAGAGAATTTTACTTCCATGTCTCTATATTTCACAGAAAGCTCCAACTTGGCTTCCTCGCTGCCCACCTAACCACCCCGCAGTCTTGAAACTAGGTCCTCAGTCCATTTTCTTCCAGCAGCCGATAACCTGTACAAGTTGTCCTCTTTAATTACGAGACCTTCACGTCTTATCTCGCTTAATCGAGAACCGAAACCCATAGATGGTCGACCACTAAGATCTAAGAGCCGACCAACCTCCTTCGGCTCAAGCCCTTCCGGGTCTTGAGCGTAGAGAAGCAATCCGATGGCTTCTTTATCGCTTATCTTTTCTCTTGGCACAATTACAAGCGGGCCGTCTTTAGAAAATTCTATGAGCCCCGTAAGGCGTTCTTGTGTTCCAGCTGGCATTTCAGGACTGATGATGAGCTTGTCTATCACAGCAAGCCAATCTGGAAATGCTTGCAAGCCCTCAATAAGTTCATCAAGGCTGTCTCCTTCTAATTCAACATCTCCAAAGGGTCTCTTTATTACTACTCGAATCTTCATGGGAAACCTCCGAATATAAATATGCGAAGAGACTTTTAAATTTATCGGTTTTATGTAATTCGATGTAAAACGCTACAAGGTAATTTTCCATCATTTTAAACGTAATAACATCGAATTACATTATAACGTAATTTAACGTTAATAAAACAAAAAAGGTTTTTAATGCGTCTGCTACATATTCCACGTGTTAGGAAACTTAATGCTTTCTTAGATATACTCGTGTACGCTTTTAAACTTGAGGATGTGCTTACTCTCGCTAAGCCACTAAACTAACACAAGTAAAAATCAAACCCATTGCAAAAATTTCACCAAAAATCCCTAGAATGCCTGTAGCTCCACTTTCTATAACGCTAGCGATCAGTCCGGAGACTCCACCTGAAAAGCTAAAAGAATACATTAAAGCTGCGCTTAAAGCTTATGACGAATATCATGAAGGAAGATAACAGAACTATAATTGCTGTCCTTCAATCGTCCCTCTTAATTTTGGCAAAACTTCGTCTGTGATCCATTTTTCCCCCTGTGTGGTGAGTTTCCATTCGGGCATGGCTGGATTTGGCTTAAACACGATTGCACGCTTTGCCATCTCGTTGAGTCTGGCTGGAACCTGACATTTGATTCCGCTTACCTCAATCAGTCGGCTAATGTGCGCAGCGGTGTTCCTCTTCTCATCTGAAGCGTACAGGACGAGTCCAATCGCCTCATAGTGGGTGAGCTCCTGCCTAGTGGTTATAATGGGTCCCTCGGTGGTGAGCTCGACTATTCCCTCCAGCTGAGCCTTTATAGGCGGAACAAATTTTGCGGAGATTAAGCCGCCCATCTCGCTCATAAAGTCTGGGGGTATCGCCCTTATCATTTCGAGAATTTCTTGAGGGTTATTCCCTTCCACAACAATTTCGCCGAAGGGAGCCTTAATATGCACTTGGATCTTCCCCATGTCCACATCCCATTCCTAATAAATGCATACATATAATTTATCATGTTCTGCCTTTTAATTTTTAAACCAACCACGCCAGCTTAATCGCTTTTGGCAACTATTAATGTAAGCCATATAGGCTTAAGTTAATGGGGGGTATCACGACCTTTAGAGCTTCAAACTTAACCCAAAACGAGAAAGGGACTTAAATCGGATTTAAAAAAATTCAGTCAGCTATGCCATACTATTAAACTATTAGCCTATGGCTATAGGCTCAATGCCTACCCTAGGTAGTTGAATGTTGAAAAAAAGATTATTTTTTTCTACGCTCAGTGCTCTGAGGAAGACGGCGGAGATCTGTGGGCATAGTTTCGTCGACCAGTTTTAATATTCTGTGCTATTTGTTAGAGTCAGTCTGCCGATTGAGGGGAGGACCAAGGAGACTCATGTTAGTCTTGTGAGAAAAATTGTGAATATGAGCATGACATTATGAGGTATGATTTAGATGAAGAAGGCTCTCACCTGCGCCTTAAAGCCTTAAACATGGTTCCTCTCGATGTATCTAATGCTCAAACGCTCACCAGACAATAGCAGAGGAGTCTGCATGCAAAGCATCGAAGAGGTAATATTGGATTTGAACACCATTTCAATAGAAGAATTAGAAAGGCGCATGAAGATTCTTGAAAAGAAGTATCATGCAATAGTTATGAAGAGTTTCGAAAGCTATTAACCTCTAATCAAGAGCTTGAAACTGATGAAGCCATCGACGATAAAATGTTGTGGAGAGCCCTAGTTGAATTAAAAAAACGAGTTTAATCAACAAACCATCGCTTGGAGCAGATTGTTTAATTCGTTTAATGTATATTCCCCTCTTCTATAAACCATTTTCCATGTCACTTGTGGTTTAACTTGATTGACCATTAGGCATTCAAATTACGATTAAATGAATAAATTTAAGATAGCGCTACAAAATTTGGCTAGACTAAATAACGTAATAATCATGACCAAGATCGTTAAAACCGTTGAATACACTTCTCCAGCTTTCTCTTTAAGATTTCACTCACTAACTCAGCTTTTACTCTTCCCCTAACCCTCTTCATTATCATGCCCATTAGGAGACCAAAGGCCCCCCTTCCTCTCTCTTGTATGACGCTTCTGTTTTCCTTCATCAAATCATCGATCATTATTTCCAGCTCCCTTTTAGAGATCACCCCTAATCCTAGGCTTTCTATGGCATCTTTCACCCTTGCGCCCTCATGCTTCGAAAGCCAAACAATGATGTCTGGTATCGCCTCCTTGGCGGTTTCCTCCGAGTCTATGAGGCGGAATAGTTCCCGGATCTGATCATCAACTATCTTCTCGACATCAACCCCATCCCGCCTCAACGCCTTCAGGGTTTCAGTTAACGCAACAGTGATAACCGTGGGCGAAACCTTGGTTGATTGAGCTATTTCCTCAAAGAGGTCCGCATACTCGGAATCGAGAATCTGCTCTGCCAGCTTCAGATTCAACCCATACTGCCTCATCAAGCGACCCATTTTCTGCTCAGGTAATTCAGGAAGGCGAACGCGCAATTCTTCAATATACTCTCTTGTTAATTGGATCGGGGGGACATCCGTCTCAGGATACATCCGAGCAGCCCCAGGTCTCGGCCGCATGTATCGGGTGGTTCCATCTAGATTGGCTGCACGCGTCTCTTCAGGAACACCTTTAACCGCCTCTCTTGCCCTTTGCACCACAGCCCCTAGGGCATCAGCCGCATTTTCCTGGGTGTCTGCAACAAACACTACGGCGTCATGCAATCCCGCCTTCATGAGGCGCTTAAGTTGATCAACTTCCTCCGCTGTTATTCCATAGGCTGGCAACTCATCAGTGTGGAAGATGCCCCCAACCCTCCCCCAAAAGTGGGCGATGTCCGCCATCTCGGACCCAAGTCGCATCCCGGGCGCCAGCTCCATTTTAAGCAATCCAGCGAATCTGGGCAACCCAACAGCTAACACCCGTTGATTTTGGCTTAGAGCCCTTTGGACAACCCGACACTTTGTCTGCTCAAAGATTGGGGTCGCATCCACAAACTCATCTCTCACGTCCTCTTCCGTTACTCCTCGATTTTTCAGCTCATCCCGTATCTTAAGGAGACTAAGCTGGCGCTGAACCTCGTACTCGATCACCTTGGAGACCAGCTCCAGCTCCTGGACACCTTTGATCTCGATGAGGGCACCCTCCGGAATGGATATGTTCAGGTCTTGGCGAATCGTCCCTAAGCCTCGCTTAACCTTCCGCGTAGCCCTCAAAATACGTCCAATAGCCAGCGCGATTTTCTCCGCCTCTTGGGGAGAGTAGATGACAGGGGCCGTCGTAACCTCAATAAGAGGGATCCCAAGGCGATCAATGCGATACCGAATGATGGGGCCCTCCTCCCCCATCTTTCTGGCGGCGTCTTCCTCAAGGCCCACGTGCTGTATAGGAACCCTTTCCCCCTCAATGTCCACCTCACCGCCGAGGGCGATGACGCATGTCCTCTGGAAGCCCGTCGTGTTAGACCCATCGATGACTGTTTTGCGCATCACATGGATCTCATCCACGGGTTTTGCCCCTATCATCAAAGCCGCGATAAGGGCGATCTCCACCGCCTCTTGATCGAGGTCATGGGGGGGCTCCTCATCCATCTCCACCAGGCATGAGGTCTCCCTGCTCGCCTCATAGAGAATTTTTACACCCTTCTGAAACTCAAAGAGGGCGGCGGGATCAACCTGACCCAGCTCACTTTGGGTAGGTCTTAACCTCCTTAAGAACGTGATTTCAGGCTCCTCTTTGAAAAGCTGGGGCCTACATGAACAAAAGAGTTTACTTCTTGTGTCCAATTGTTGGTGGACCTCAAGTCCCGCCTTTAAGCCAATATTGGGATAATCGATGCTCATGTCATTCCTCCGCTTTCCTCTCTTCTTCGGTGGTTCTTGACGAGAACTCGTGGGCTATGTTTGTTTTCAGAAGCGTTTTGGCTCCCTCAACGTCCTTTGTTTGGCCCAATACCCACATGAGCTTCACCGTGGCTGTTTCAGGCAACACGTCTTCGAGGGGGATCACCCCCATCGCCAAGAGGTCCCGACCCGTGTCGTAAACGTTCATGCCTATGCGCCCCCAGATGCACTGGGAGGTCATGCCAACCACCACGCCATTTTTGATGGCCCTCTGGATGGACGAGAAACAGTAACTGCTTATGTGACCTAGTCCTGATCCTTCGAGGATGAGGCCCCTGTAACCCTTATCCACATACCACTCAATTACTTCAGGGTTTAAGCCGGGATAAAACTTGACGAGTGCCACCCCTTCATCAAAATCTGGCTTTAAGATCAATTTCCGCTTAGGATCCCTTCCATTAAAATCTTCGATCAACATGGTGATTTGATCATTTTCCATTCTGGCAAGTGGGGAAGAGTTGATGGACTTGAAGGTGTCCCGACGACTCGTGTGGCACTTCCTCACCTTCGTTCCCCGATGAAAAATGATGGACCTGTCAGAAACCGTCTCATGCATGGCAAGCACCACCTCAGCAAAAGGAACATAAGCAGCCGCTTTCACAGCACCCACCAAATTAGTTGCGGCATCAGAGCTGGGGCGGTCCGCAGAACGCTGAGAACCAACCATGATCACCGGCACGGGTAGGCTTTGCAATGCAAAGCTCAAGGCTGCAGCGGTATATCCCATGGTGTCGGTCCCATGCGCCACCACCACACCAGCCGCGCCGTTCTCAATGTGCTCAGCCACGGTCTTGGACATCTCTGACCAATGCCTTGCGGTGATGTTCTCGCTGAACAGGCTGAAAAGAATCTCAGCATCTATCATGGCGATTTCAGAAAGCTCCGGAACAACACTGTAGAGGTCGCTGGCGGAAAGGGCTGGCCGAACCCCCCCTGTTCGATAGTCCACTCGACTGGCGATGGTGCCCCCAGTGCTGATAATTGCTACTTTAGGCAAGCTAGGCTTTTGTTCTGGGAGCGGAGGAGGAATGAAGGCGGGCTTAATCCCTGCTCCAACTTTTTCAATCGACGTTGTTGGGGTGACACGCACCCCGATGTTGTAACCACTTTTTAACTTGACAACGATGTGCTTATCATCGCCATATTCGGATCTTGGGATGAGGATGCCCTCATAGCTGGTTTCATCTTTTATAATTTGAATAATATCGCCAATCTCGGCCCCAGCCTCTTTTAGGGTTTGTAAGGCTACTCCTTTATAGCCCGGGAATTCTTCGCTCAATCTTCATCTCCTCCCTCTTATTTTAATAGCGGGAGTTATTCTGTGGATGATGGCTGAAACTTTTCACATGAAGCCTCTTTTCAGGCCCATTCAGAGTGAGTGAATGTTTATTTAATAGCTCCCTTCCTGCCAGCATTTCCCTACACCCTATGAAAGTTTCTACTAGGGTTTCAACTTTAACATTTATGAGAGGTATCATTATGAACGCCCTCGCTATGTAAAGGTTCTCTACTTCGCCTAACGGCGTTTCTATCTTTCCTCTTTCGGGCGTTTCAAATTTATTTAGATGGAGTATGTCATAATACACATAATCTGGCACAAGTATTGAACCGTCATAGCCGGTGTCAACCTCGACCTCTTTTTCTTCATCAAGATGCGTTGGGTAGGATATTTTTCCGTCAGGTGTCACTATGGTGATCTTCATAGCTGGAATAGGCGGCTTCCTAACCTCAGAGTAGTTCCAGTACGGCACTAATGTAGCCTCCTTAACCAACTTCCACGGATCTTTCTCACTCTTACCTCTTCGTCTTCTCCAATTTTCCAAAATATCCTGTGTTTAACTTCGGGCCCTTTCTCAGCCGCTATTTTCGCAGCTTCTTCTGCGGAATCCGCGATGCATATCACTTTTCCGTCGGCGATGGCAGCTACCTTCCCCCTATATTTTTCGACAAAGTCATCCTTAACCTTCAAATATGCCTTGTAGTTTGCCTCCATCTCCTCACTATAATCAGCTTCTTCACGAAAATTCTCAATGATCAAGCGCCCGCCTTGCACATAAACCAAAGCATCACGCTTTTCCTTAAAGGGAAAGGATGTGTCTCCAGCCACCTCTGCTGGAACGTAAATGTAGACGCCACCACGTTTATGACGGATTACACGACCCTTACCTTTAGTTGTCAAGGTTCTCACCGAATAGTATTTGATGGAGCGTTCAAATAAATGTTATGTACAGTGTACTTAACATGATGTTAATGAGGTAATATAAGATTCAAAGGGTGCCTGGCCTTTATGTTTGTTGGTGTTCTTCAATTTTTGGCTTCCGTTTCTGGTTTGTTGGTGTTCATTATCTCAATGCACTTCATGGTTTTATCCTTTAGATAGTGACCGTCGGTGTTCAGTAAATATGTGCACGCCTCCTACAGACACCCATCTACACATGCTTCTCTTCTTCCTCAACTTCCTGCAAAACTACCTCAGCCAACTTGTCCCTAAAGTATATTTAGAGGGAATTGGCGTTAAAGTTATTTCAAAATTCCATTATATAGATACATTAGTTTTGTAAGGTGTGCATTTAATCATGATTCATGAAATAATGCAAATATTTGTAATAAGCATGTTTTTATTTTTTGCTATTGGTTGTTTAGTTGGTTGTATTTATGATTACATAAAGAAGAAAAGAAAAAAGCGTTAAAAACTCCCTAAGCTCCTCTCCCGAATCGCTGAGGATGTTGTGATCAAAAATCCCATTAAGAGGAATTGAAGGGTTTTGATGCTGCCTTCATGGCCATGAAGCATCAACTGAAACTTCAAGGCTTGCCTCGAAAGAATCATTAGC
>LIHJ01000016.1 GCA_001399805.1 Candidatus Bathyarchaeota archaeon BA1 | reverse complement strand
CGTTCCTTTACTGCCTCGATTAGGTGGTCAGTTAAGGATAAGATGCGCCTTTCAATATTGGCTATCCCAACATCTAAGAGGAGTTGAAGTACGGCTGTGGCCCCAACAAAGTTGACGAGACCTAGCTCTCCAACCTCAAAGCGACTGGCGGTTTCCGAAAGCCTTAGGTTCCATATGTCCCAAAATTCGATGGTTTCAAAGACCTCCGGCTTGACGCTTGCCCAGCCAACCAAGGGCGGCTCAAACCTCTCAATGAGTTCCTTGCGGACGTATAGGAAGCCAGCTCCGGCTGGTCCGAGCAACCACTTATAGCAGGATGCTGTGAGAAAGTCCACATCATCTCGCTTGACATTAATGGGGATGGCGCCAGCGGATTGAATCGCGTCCACAACAAGGAGGGCTCCGTGTTCATGGGCGATCCTAGCCAATGAGCCAAGATCATGCCGAAAGCCGTTGACATACTCCACGTGGCTGATCGCCACCGCAACTGTCTGGTTGTCCACGGCCCTTTCCATGTCCTCAAGAAGGATTTTCCCATCCACGTTCTTGACATACCTAACCTTCACTCCCAACTTACTCCTCAACCATGGGTAGACCACGGAGGGAAATTCCAAATCCGTTACAACCACGTTGGATCCTGTGGGGTAATCTAGCATGTTGGCAACGATGTTCAAGCCAGTGGAGGTGTTTGGAACAAGCGCGATCTCGTTGGGCTCAGCGCCAATCAGTTTTGCGAAAAGCCCTTTCCCCTCATTAATGTCGGAGGAGATTGTCCCAAACTCAGAGAACTCCTCTACATGCTTTCGCATGGCCTCCACAGCCGGCTTAGGAAGGGGAGATATACCAGCATGGTTCAGGAATGCCCTATTCTTTACGATGGGAAACTGCTCACGGATACCTTGAATGCTGTCCATCTCCATCGCCCGTATTGAGAACAGATAATTGTCGCTTTGGATTTATATCATTAAGCCCAATTAAGCCTAACAAGAGAGAGGAACATTTCCCCTTCGTTACTCTTCAGAATTTCCCCTCATCCAAGAACTTGTTTAGTTCATCTGCGCTTAGCCCTGCGATCCCAAGCTTTTCAACAGTTCTCCCCTCTTTATAGTAGTTAACTTGATTGATTACGGAAAAGATGTTGATCACCGAATTCATAGTGGGGGTAGGCACGTTAAGCATGTCTCCGAGGGATGACATGAAGACCAGGCCGTAGGGGACATCCTCAGTGATGTATCGATCCTGTAGGTTTGAGGGCCCTTTCATTGTGATTCCTGCATCCATTGACCCCGAGCCAAATAGCGCGGCCATGGTCGTATCTAGAACACTGTCCCTTTCATCAAGAGCATCCTCGCATAGATGCAACTTTAAGCCCAACGCCTTTAGCAACGCTTGCCTTTCCATATCCATAGCGTCCAGAACTTTTAAAGACGATGGGGTTAAACCCTCCTTGTAGAGGTAAAATTCGCCCTTAGAGTGTTCAATGCGGCCAGCGTTTAACAGTGCCCCGGCTGGGTGAACGATGGGATTTGCGTTGTTTAGGGCTGCCTCGATAACGTTTTTTGCGTGAATTACCATAGGATAAAGCTCCTTCAAATCGCTTACGATATTATGGGTTCTCTTGGCTGGGAAAACGCCTGTTGGGAGGATTTTTGCAACGATGCGAACGTCAACACGGGCTGATCCGGTCAGCCTACACCCATAGGGGAGGGTGGCGGTCTCAGCCAGCGTAATATCCCTCTCCACCCTCCTCTTCCCTAACACCTTGGCAAACTCCAGCGAACCACCAGTCCCAGGCGTCAACACAACGGTTTGCTTTTCCTCCAGATGATCTGCACAAACTTCCGCGAAGGTTCGGTGACCGAATGCTGGCACCGCCACAATTATGATTTCAGCATCAGTAACCGCCTCCTTGATGTTGGTTGTGACCTTCCTCAGCCTCGCGGTCCCTATCCTAGCCTTGCCCGTTATCTCGATTTCTCTACGCTTCAGGGTTGCCTCGAATTTATCCTTAAACGCGGGGAGTTCATACATGTTTACCTCAAACCCAGCCAACGACAAGTCGGCTGCTATAGCGTGCCCACCATTTCCCCCTCCAAGGACGGCAATTCTCCTTCCACCCATCACCACCAATCCTCCCATATCATCAACTTCAAGCTCCATTACTTAAAGCATGCTCAACTCTTCTTAATTTTTATTAGCATTTCTTTAAGATTTGTTTCCGAAGAATTCTGGGCATTACTTTATGTTTGGGGAGGGGTATTATTAAAGTTAAAAGATACCTTGATGATGGAGATGGTATCAAAGAGGTTGTTATTGATCTGGGTCTTATTAATCTTGGTTTTGGCCTTTTTTATATTCTTAACAAGGCCTCCTTTCCCTTCTGTTAAGCTTGAATCGATCAATCATGATCCAGACCTAAACGATCCCCAAAAATGGGTTATCACAAGATGGAACGCACACATGGATTCGTGGGGAAAAATTGAAGGTGGTCGATTTCAACTCTACTTCAAACCTGTAAGGTTGGATGAGTGGGGAAATGTGGCGATAACACAAGGCAACCAAGCACATTGCCCGATTGAGAATCCGGTTAACCTGAAAGAAAGGGTCATCATTAAGAGGGAGGGTAATAACGTATGTTTCGTTATGTTTAGGGCTAAATGGCATCAAATCACATTCCTTAAATCAGAGGGAATTTGTCAGATAGGGATTACAATATATCTTGATGTTGGATTAGACTTCTGCTCACCCGATGTTACACAACCACATGCACTTGTCGTTGATTTTATTTTCTCTAAATTTGAGGATGGAAAAGTCATATCTGAAGGTGAATATCATTGGCAAACCAACCCTTACGAAAATGATTATCATAGTGCCTTTATCGTGGGTTCTATGCCTAACAGAGAGGTTGTTTACTCATTTGAGTTAAGGGTCGATGAATTAATTAGAAAATCCCTTAGTCATTGGAATTTTGACCAAGCAGAAATCAAAGGTATTCATGCATGGTTAGATGGCAAAAACATTGAAGGATCATGCGAAATAGATTATGTCCAAGTTATGGCAATGAGCCCTAATAGTATTTGGGTTCCTTTGCAGCCTCCATCCACCTTCCATTACACCAAGCATAAGCACCACAATAAACTCCACATTGGCTAACCAGATTAGCGCGCGCTAAGACTTATGGCTTTTTCATGGCAATAGATTTTTTAACATCACAACTCTCACTCTATCCCGGGTGTTCCAAAACGGCCATCCAACAGTGGGCTCCAGCAGACGGCGACACCTTCGTAACAAAAGAGGGTTTCATATTCAACGTTTTCGGCTATGAACACCCAAAAAACCGAGTCTTCGCCTTCCTAAAGTATATTCCATCCAATTTCAAGACTCTTTTTCAAATAGTGAGATTCTAAGCCTATCTGCTCTCACTCGTAGCGCGTGCGCTCTTTTGTCATACTCCCAACCTTTAAACCTTCTTAATGGCCTCAACACAGCACTTACAGACGGTAACGATGCGGTTAATGCAGGGAAGTGTTACTTGTACGTAGTCCTCCATTCTTTTGCATTCGGGACAGGCTCCGCAAACTTGACACAGCGGTACTGCCATTTGACCTCCCCTTTCCATTTTTAGTCTCGCACGTTTTTAAGCCTAGCGCGCGCTAAAAAGAGGCTAGAGGACAAGTTAAAAAGAATAGATTCAAGATTAAAGGCCCTAAAGAAGACTGAGGAAGAACAAGCGCCTTAATCCGTGCTAGTTGCCACTCATGATAAATTAAAGGGAGGCCCTCGCCCGGTCGATATTTCGTTTCTCATTTAACATGTTCCTATTCGCGCGTTAACGTAATCTCGATGGTGGAAACGCTTCTTGTTCCGCCCTCTTCTAGCGGTATTTCCTCGGTTCCTATGGTGACTTTGCTTACATTAAGGTCTTTCATGAATCTGCGCCTAGTTATCTCGGCAACATCGACGGCGGTTATTATCGCCTGCCCCCTTGCCTTTAAGACAACCTCTTTAATGTCGGATGCCGTGAAACTCGTGATAATCGCCATCACATAACTCATTGGGGGCTTTCTCCCTATGTATATGACGTTCGGTTCTCTAGACAAATCAAGGTCCCCCTTTATCCGAGCTTTTCCGCCGTGGCGAATCTTGGGGCAACTCTGGTTATCCGGATCTTCACCCGATCTCCAATCTTAGCCCCTGGAACAAAGATCACGAAGCCCTCAACCCTAGCGATGCCCTCTCCCCTTCGGCTTGTATCTTGGATGGTAATCTCGCGCTCTTCACCTTCCCTCACCGGAGGAGGTCTCAGCGGTCGGCGCGGCCTCGGCCTGTAACTCATTTTAGCTTCCTCTTCTCCCCTATTCTTAGACTGGCATTTGGCCATTAAAGTGTGAAACATTTGACTTTCAACAAATTTTATTAAACATCTTCTTTAGTCATGTTGCTTATTATGCATGGCACTAATAAAGCCTTCTAATCCATCGAGTTTTAGAAGGGCAATATGTAAGCATGTTATGATTAAAATGTGGAGAAAACAATGTTTAAAGAACTTGTTGGAAGCTCATCGTCCCTTTACTTTGTATATTAAAAAATTGTTTATTTCGATCATACTCCCCCGCTAGTTGAAGAGATCGAGAACATGAAGCCTTTGAGCCATTCAAGCTTTAGCGCCTTACCTTTTTGAAGACATAGATTTGGGGCTTTTTCTGGGTTTAGTAGGTGAATGCTGCTATGCTGTTGGCCAGTTCTGGCCTGCCTATCCGATGGGCGGTGATGGCCACGGCGTATAGGCATGAGCAGCATAGGGCCACGTGCATCCGGACCTTGGCCACCCCCCTCCACCTTAGGTTTTCCATCATGAGCTTCAGCTTCCCAGCCTTGAAGGCCCTTTCCACGGCCATCTTAAGCTTGTAGAGCTCCACCAGCCTAGGGTCTCCCTTGACCTTGAAGCGCTTGGTCACGCAGAGGTTGATCATTGGCTCCTTCACGTTGAGGGGTGGAACGGATTTCCAGGCCATGCCCTCAGCTGGGAATGATGAAGCACCTACGTCATCTAAGCGCGAGGAGAGAACTTAAGTTTAAACTTACCTCTCCGGTTGCATTTAACAGCTGGAATTGGCCCTTAGGCTCTATCCAGCTTTCTTGGTGGAAGAGGTTGTAGCCACATATCTAACCGGCGTCGGCGGAATATTCTTAGCTTCAGTTATCACACTAACCATTGTTAAAATCGTGCTGGGAAGAGGGCTGATGGACCAGGCGCGCGAGCGCGCGCTATCCAGAATAATGTGTTGGAAAGCTGTGCTGACCTACGCGTTAATCTAGAGTGTCGTGATAGGGTCACTATAAAGTAATTCGTTGCCATGCAGAGAGCTACCAGAGTTGCAATATGGAGACCCTAAGAATTCTCATGACAGGCCCACTAGGAGAAGGTTAGGCTCGGCCGCAGGAGGTACAGAACCTTTCCAAGTAAAGTTTTTCCTTTCTACCTTTCACTCCCTCATCATCCCCACAGAATGAACCATAGGCTTTGGATAAAGAAGGGTCATCTATTATCTCAGGTCCATGCTCTAGATCTTTAAAGAAAGGTTTTTATAAACATCAGCCTCAAGAAAATGTGCTTAAGCTTATGATGCTTGGTAGGATCTATTAAACAGCGAAAAAGGAAAATTATTAGTGGATGGCAGAAAACGTGCGTTTGTCTGCGGTTAGGAAAATCATGATCGAATTCGCCGATCGAACAGGTCTTCCGTCAGACAAGAAGCCAAGACGCTATCTATGGACGGATGCTTTCGCCGTGTGCAACTTCCTGGAGCTTCATCGGCAAACAGGTGAGGGAAGGTTTAAAGAGCTCGCAGTGCATCTCGTCGATCAAGTTCATCACGTACTCGGCCGGCACCGGGAAGACGATCTTAGAAAAGGCTGGATAAGCGGCCTTGATGAACAAGAAGGCGAGAAGCACCCGACGATAGGGGGTTTGCGAATTGGCAAAGAGCTGTACGAACGAGGGCCCGATGAACCTTTCGATGAGTTTTTGGAATGGGAGAGGGATGGGCAGTACTACCATTACCTAACGAAGTGGATGCATGCCTTGAATCAAGTACATCGTGCAACGGGAGATCCAACTTACAATAGATGGGCAATTGAACTCGCGAAAACCGCTCATGCCGCTTTCACGTACGTGTCACCTTTAAGTGGCCAGAAGCGAATGTATTGGAAAATGAGCATAGATCTCTCCCGTCCCCTCGTCCCTTCCATGGGCCAACTCGATCCCATCGACGGACTCATCACTTACTATGAGCTCCGATCGGCTGCACCGGATCGTCCAGCGTGGCCAGACCTCAGATCGGAGATCGCAGATATAACCGAAATCTGCAAGGGGAAAGAGTGGATCACCGACGACCCACTAGGGATCGGCGACCTTCTTTGCAACGCCTATAAAGTGGTGCAATTGGTCGCTCGCAGCAAGTATGAGCTAACGGACCTCCTGCCACTTTTGCTCGGGAATTCCTGCGGGGGCTTAGAGGCCTATCTGAAGGACGATCCTCTGGAGCTCCCCGCTGACTGCAGGCTTGCGTTCAGGGAGCTTGGGCTGTCACTTGGATTGCACGCTGTTAAAAGATTATGGAGGTTGATCGCGGAACGATCCGATCTCTTCACCAAGAGGAGTCTTCTCCACCCAATCGAAAGCCTTTTGCAGTATGCGGCGCTGAGCGAGGAAATTGAGAAATTCTGGCTTAAACGCTCAAATAGAAAAACCGACAGTTGGAAAGAGCATCGCAATATCAACATGGTGATGTTGGCCACAAGCCTGGTCCCTGATGGATATCTGGAGCTTTAAAGAGAATTTATGGTTTTATAAAAAACTGCAAGATCTCTATCAAATTTCGCAAAAAAAGCTCGAGTTAAGAAAGCTAGCGTGCTTAATTAAAATTGCTTACATTTGTCAGTTCGCTATTCCTGAGGGCATGTAGTAGGGCAAGTAATAGTGGCGGTACTGTTCTTGGTGGTGTTGATCGTGCTCTTAACGAGGAGGAGATAAGCCGTGAAGAAGCACAGGGATCGGTGGTTGCATAGGGCGCTTACTTTCTATAAGAACCCTGAACACGAGTGGAGAGAGGCGTTAATTAACGAGGGCATCATGGCAGGTTTAGCCTTCTTCACCACGTTGGCAGGTGTGAGCGCTACCGCTCTATAAGACGTGGTAAAAAAGTAGCTGATCTGCCAAGATGTAAGCTGTTATATCAGCAATGTATAACTTTGCTTCATTCTCCATGATTCCAGAAACATCTTCAAGCAAACTCTTGTAAATATCAGACCTACCAATAACCGCCATCGCACTGTTCAAAATAGGTTGCCTCATAAGATGTGCCCTTAAATAAGCAGTAATCTCCTCAATACAAAATATCTACAACCGTATTTGCTAAACTGCCTATGTATTCGTACAACGTTCTTTCTCTATTCTCCCGCCGCAAATCCCAAATGGTCATCTCAGTCGGTTTGGGAACACTCATCTAACCCGATCCGAATGTAATATGTTTTGCCTCGCGTGCTAAATTCCTTTATCAACTTTGATCAGTTTCCCTTCTTGGTAAAGTCTAAGTGTTATGGTTGTCAGAAGACGAAAGAGTGACTGTTAAGACCTTAAACAGGGACTTCCCTATTCCTTTTCTGAGACACTCCTTGTCCGGAACAAATATGCAGGTTATCTAAACCAACCTCTCCTCTAGGTAGGGCTGATACTGTATCAAACCTACGGGTTTTGAGTTTAAGTAAGGCAGCTTGGCTATATTACCATACTTTTCTATAGCTTGAGTTGCCCATTTCTTCTTAACACGCATACCTTCTATGAATAAAGGGTCATCCTTTTTGTCTGAAGGGATGCAGAGGTTAATTAAGTCCTCTATGTTTTCCAAGTTAACGTCTCTAATCTCTAACTTTCCCATTTTCAATAAGCCTACCTTCGCTTCCTTTTAAGTTAGAAGGTATATATGACTTTCCAGGTTCAGTTACAATTATTGATACTACATATTTTCTAGGTGCTGCGCTCGCTTAACTATCCTAACTGGCGGATGGATGGGCAATAGTTATAGAGAAACCCTTCCTTCCCAGTCAAGCCGATTCAAGGGACCTCCTGCCCCCCTTCCGCCCCATTACACTGAATGATGATGGCACAAGAATTACTTAAAACATGTCCAATATCTCTTTAAGATACGTTTCAAATTTGTGAGGGTTTCCTCAACTCTTTGACGATTTTGTAGGGGTTCAACGGGTGGAGTGTACGGATCGCCTATATTGATGGCCTCTAAGCCAACTGAACCTGCAGTGAGTGCATACCAGCACGAGGGCAGAACCGTTGGGTTGTACCCGCTTCCCAGCATCAAAATCAGTTTGCCTTGACACACTTTTTCGGCGACCTCAGTGATGATGCGGGACAAAGTGAAGAAGCCGTTTACCGTGAGCCCTAGGTTGCCGAGCATGTCGGCAAAGTGGGAGTCGCTTCCCCCGTTGGCTATGATGAGCTCTGGCTTAAACTCCTCCGCAAGGGGGATGAAGATTTCCTTTAGGGCGTGGAGGTAGGTTTGATCACCTGTGCCTGGGGGGAGGGGCACGTTGACGTTGTACCCCTCTCCGGCGCCCCTTCCGATTTGCTCAATGAAACCTGTGCCAGGATAGATGGTTCTGGGGTCCTGATGTAACGAGATGAATAGGACGTTGGGGTCCGAGTAGTAGATGTCGCTGGTTCCATTGCCGAAGTGCACGTCATAATCTAAAATCAACGCCCGTTTCAGCCCATGCCTCTCGCGGAGATACTCGATCAACACGGCTATGTCGTTGAATAGGCAGAATCCTCCCCCGTAGTTTTTGCCGGCGTGGTGATAGCCGCAACCCAATGCCACTGCACGATCAACTTTCCCCTCATAAATTGACTTTCCGGCCTCTATGCCTCCACCTACAATCAATCGAGTAGCCTCAAGAATTGTTGGCGAGACCGGCGTCTCTATGTCATATGGCTTACTTATCTCCGCTAAACGAAAAATCAGACTAACATAATCCTCATCGTGAACCCTGAGCAGATCCTGTTTAGTAACTGGTTCGGGCCTGAGGACCAGAACGTGGGGTAAATCGAGTAATCCTTGCTCCTCAAAAAAGTGGATGGCATTAATGAATCGATCACCCCTAAAGGGGTGGCCAGGTCCCAGATCATATTGGCTAAACTTTTCGTGATACACTATGCCTACTTTCAAGCAATCGCTCTCCGAATATCATTGATGGAATACGTATACTAATCAGTATTTTTTCATAGAGAATTATCTTCCTAATGAAAGTTGCCATTAATAAAAGGGCAAGAGAAGATGAAACTTCAACAAAAAAGGATGGGAGAAAGGTTCTATGGGCCTTAATGGTTAGATTTACTCTTCTTCTGTTTCTTCTTCCTCCACGGTCGTTGCCTCTTCCTCGGCTCGAAAGGGGGATTTCTCCTCCGCCGGGGCTTCTACCCCCTCTCCGATTGAAACTTCCTCCACAGTTGTTTCAACACGGGTCTCAACGGTCGGTTCCATGGTTGTTTCAATAGCGCCTTCGGGAGCCGCCACAGTCTCTTCAACAACAACTTCTTCAGACCTGGGAAATCTTTCCTCGGTTGGCGCCTCCTCCACCAGAGGTTGTGATGGTGTCTCAACCATTTCTTCTGCGGGGGCTTCTTCCGGGACTTCGACTGTTTGTTCAGTCTCCGCTTCTTTATAAGGAGCCTCGGCTTCCGCTGGTGCTTCAAAGTGCGTTTCTGGTGGTGCCTCCTTAGGCGCTTCCTCTGCCGGAGCTTCAATGGGTTGCTCAACCTTAACCTCTTCAAGAACACCTTCAGCTGGTGTGGTCACTTCCACTTGTGCCTCTGTAGGAACCTCGATGGGTGCTTCTAATGGCGCTTCTTTAGGTATCTCGGGAGGTTTTTCAGCAACAGCCTCTATTGGTGGTGCCACCATAACCTCGACTGGGGTTGGTTGTGGAGGCGTCACTCCTTTCGAAATGAGCCTGCTAACGGACTCTTTGATGTCACTCAACTCTTGCTTTGTAGCCTCAATCCCGAGGCTGAGGGCGCCGCTTTCGCGTGCATGGTTCTCTTCATCTATTTCCCCAGCGGCGTATCGAATCTCTGAGGTTGCATAAAATACTTCCAATGCTTTAATTTGTTGTTCAAGTTCACTGATCTTTGAAGTCATCTTTTCCGCTAAGGCCTTTTGGCGTGCCTCGATCTCAGCGATGGACTCTGTGATCTCCTCGATGAGGGGATCATAGGTGGCTTTTGAGATTCTTCCCGTGTTAAACAAATAGTCTAAGGCTTGTTTCTTTTTGTTGGATAGCTCCAGTTCCTCGATCATCCTTTCAAGAGAATACTTCCAAGAGATCAAATTCTTACACCTTGTTTGATGAGGTGACATAAAGAGCGAAATAACCTTTGTTAACATGTAGATATATCGCAAACTCTTAAAATTAGCCCCCTATCTCGGTTTCCTTCAAAATTACCCTTTAAATGTATGTGGGTTACCGACATAAATATAGCCTTAAATGTAGAAATTTTCCCCTTAAACGTGCACTTTTTTATTTGCATTTAAAAAGAGGAATATCTTAGCATCGTCTCTATCGGTGACGTATTCAGAGCTGGCTTCCACCAGCTCGCACTCTTCCTTTAGTCTTGGACAACCGCAGTATTTAATAAGGCCTGTGCAAGCTAGGGCTGCCAGTAAAAAGCGAGTATGTATAAACGGAGGTTCTCTTTCCAAGGAAAGCCATTACGGTAACGCTGGAATTGGCACACGCTATACTTTCACCGTTTCTATCAGGATTTGATACATGACAACTTGAAACTACTTAGAAATTTGTATTTGTGAAAATAGTTTATATTACAGCTTATTGAAATTCTAGTGTAGGGGTCTTGATGGAAAAGATTAAAGGTTTTCTAGAAAGGTTAAAAGAAACTTTTAAGAGGAAGCCTAAGCCTGAGAAACGAGAAGAAAAGCCAAAAGAGAAGTGAACTTGCACTCTCCCTAATTCGGAAAAGGCTGGTTTATTTTTCCAGGCGTAGATGTAATGGCCTTAAATTTGGAGTAGAGGGAAAGTATAGTTGGATGCTGCATCTGAGAAAAAGCTAATTCTTTTGGAGATACGGGGCGTTGGACGATTTAGGAACCTGTTTGGAGATTATAAGGGGAAGAGGATCTTCATTGAGGACGCTCCGAAGGAATCGAAGTATGTGGTTGCAGAGATAACCTCCATCAAGGGAAGAATCGGTTCAGCTAAGTGTGTAGGATCCTACCAAAGCCTGGAGGAAGCCAAAAACAAGCTTAAAGAGTTGCAAGGAAAGCCAGAGATAGTAAAGAGGGAAGAGGTAATTAAGCCCGAGAGACCTATTGAAAAGCCGATAGAAAACGTAGTTTTCATCGGCGCAAAACCCGTGATGAACTATGTAGTGGCCTGCGTTACCCTCTTTAACGTGGGCGTAAAGGAAATCACCATGAAGGCTAGGGGGAGGGCGATCATCAGAGCCATTGATGCTGCAGAATTGCTTAAACGAGCCTTCATTAAGGATCTAGAAATCAAAACTATCGAAATTGGTACGGAAGAGGTGACGAGACCTGAAGGAAAGAGAAACCTTTCAACCATAGAAATAACCCTGAGGAGAAAAGGCTAAAATCAAAAGTGGCGACAGACAAGCTATGGTTAGATGTAGGTAAAAAATGTTAAAAGTGCCTAAATTAGCGTGCGCCGAAGGCTTTTCGGGGCATCACATCATGAACGTATTAATTGCTAACGCGGCTGGCTATGGCAACTTGGGTGATGATTCCATTAGAGATGCTTTAGTAGGCACAATTGAACAGCTATATCCCACCATAAAGATTGTTTGTACACACCCTCCTCCCGAAAAGGGGCTTGTTGAAGAAGCGGATCTCATTGTTGTTGGCGGCGGTGGACTTCTTTACGATAGCGACTTTGCTAATGTCGTGTACTACATGAGTTATTTAGAATGGGCTCAAGAATTTAAAAAGCCCAATATCGCTCTCGGAGTAGGCGTGCAAGGCATTTTTACAGAGAAAGGAAGGGAGTACTATCAAAAAGTCTTGAATAAAACAGATCTGGTATCTACCAGAGATCAAGAATCAAGGGACATATTAATAAATCAGGTCGGAATTTCTACTCCCATTCACGTGTGTGCCGACTTAGCATTTTTGCTCAATCCCCTGGTAACAAACAATTATAGACGTGAGGAAGATAGACCAATATTAGGAATTTGTGTTAGAGATTTTCATCCAGAGTTCTCGCCTAGAGAGAGGTACATTAACTCTATACGTGAAGCGCTTAAGAGAATAAAAGATGAGTTTAAACTTGTTTTCTTCATATTCAGCAAGGATGATCATAAATTAAATATGAGGCTTCATTCTGAATTTAAAAACTCTAACTGTTTCATCTATGACTATAGGGAGGGATGGACCCCACAAAAATTTTTACCTCTTATTAGACAATGCGATTTAATGTTATGTACCAGGTACCATGCGTTCATTTTCTCCATCTTATCCGAGGCACCAGCGCTTCCAATCATTGAATTGGGAGGTAAAAATCGATGGCTGGCTTACTTAATTAATCATACGCTCTACTCTTGCTTAATGGACAGCATGACGGCGGAAGGGCTCTTAAAGAAATTGAATGAGGTATGGAGCGATCGTGAAATTATAAAGGCAAACTTTGTAAAATGGAAGCCGGAGCTGCAGAGAAGAGCTTATCGCAACGTGGAGCTTTTAGACTCTTTTATCACTCAGAGCATATAAATCCTAATATGAGCGTAAAGATTAAATGAGAAATAATGTTGATGTAGATGACCGACGATCTTGAAAATCGATATACTCCTCGCTTCTTAGAAGCTCGACCCCAGTTGTTAAGAAGTGACTCATACTCTGATTCAACGATCTTTTCCACAGTAAGGAAACTAAGAAAAAGATATAGCATCGCGTTTTATTCTCCACTTTTAGGAGAGTCGAGCTGGACACTCGTAGGAATGGAATTGATGAATGAACTGGATAAACTGGGCATCCCCACATATATAATTCCTTGGAGTATATCTGAAAAGATTAATCAAATCCGTTTTAAAAAGAGGGTGTTACCCAGAAACACCATAGATTTGGAGTTAATAGATATACATCAATACATCAAGCTCCTTCATCTCAAAGCAATCATTAGGCTAAGCCATCCAGATAGCTTCCACGTAATACATGCTTTTAGACAACATTATCCGAACCTAAAGTTAATCGGGTATTCTGTGGCAGAATCTGACTCTATAAATGAAATCTGGGTAGATGGTTGTAATACTATGGATCAAGTATGGGGAACCAGCCGATTTACATGCGATGTATACAGGAAATCTGGCGTTAAGGTTCCGATATACTATGCTCCCCATGGGGTTAAGACTGATTTATTTAAACCGGAAAATGCCGATGGGAAACTTAGAAAGAGGCTTAAACTGGACAATAAGTTTGTAATTGTATATGTGGGTAGGGTTGATGGGCGCAAAAACCTACCCGCGCTTATCAGAGCATATGCAATGATAGAGAGGCCGGACACGCAGTTGGTGATCCATGGAGATAAGCGATCTCAAGACCTAGAATTAATAAGAAAACTTGGCATAAGAAATGTAACTTACACGGAAGACATTGGCATGCGGGTATGGAGCGTCCCGCATCGTCACATGCCAAAGATTTACGGATTGGCATTAGGGAGAAGGCGTGGGTGTCATGTTCTGCCCAGCCATAGTGAAGGGTTCGGCATGACATTGGTTGAAGCTGGTGCCATGGGTCTGCCATGTATAGCCGTAGATTGGTCGGCGCCCCCAGAGATAATCTTAGAAGGGAAGACCGGGCTTCTCATACCGATCAGTGGATTTGAAGAAGTTGCACCTTTCATAAGCAGTGGTGGTACATGGGCATGCTTTAAAGAGGAGAAGCTTGCGGATCTAATAGACTTATTATATGCTAACCCGAATCTTTGTGAGGAGATGGGAGAACGGGCGATAGAACATGTAAAGGAAAATTTCACGTGGAAGAAAGCCGCTGAATACGCATTTAAGGCCCTTTGCGCGTTGGTTGAAGATAGTGAGAAGAAGCTTTGGAGGAGAGTCCGATCTTACTATTGTATGTATAAAAATAATTAATCAATTTTACCTTGTTTTTAAAAAATAAATAAAGTTAACGTATCCTCAAAGTTGCAAAGCTTCTGCGTTCAGCGCAAGATGCCACATAAAAATAAAGAAGTTGCGGGATATTCCCCATAAACCTTGAAAACATAGCCTTAAACGTAGAAAATGCCACTGGACATGCTTGCAACCTAAAAGCGGTTTTTGTTTAAAATTGAGCCCATGATCTAAGTTTGGGCGCAAGCTTGTCTATGGCATCCTTTACTTTACTCCACTCATCGAGGTTTCTTATCTGAAACTTATGCTTCCTCTTCCACTTCCCATCCCGAAACTGCCACATATACAAGGCTATGGAACGCCTCCCAAAAGATTCCACAACCGCCACAGCCTCCCACCACTTTTCACTCTTAAAAATGGTCACGTGATCCACCACCTTGTAAAAATCAGAAATGGGCAACTTTTCACTCATTTTTTCATCCCCCTTCATGGTTAGAGTGGCGTCTCGATTTAATGATGACTAGAGATTGAAGTGTCCCTTTTCCAAAATAACGGCCGTGGTTCCATCGGCTTTGGTCACTTTCACGGTGGGTTTAGAAACCAGCAGGTCCATGTGGTTTTTGGAGACGTTTTTGCCTCCAGGCATGTCTGAGTTGTTTCCAAAGGCTATGTGTATGGTTCCCAGAATTTTTTCAGCCTCGAGGAACTCCTCCACAAACCTTGCCTTAGGGTTTATCCCAAAGGCAAACTCCCCCACAATACCCGACCAATCATCGGTGTTCAGCGTATCCTTCACCCTTTTAAGAACACCCGCGTCTTTAGACGTGACCTCCTCAGCCCTACCATTTTTGGCAACGACCTCCACCGAGGTTTTTAATGGCCCGATTCCCCCAATCGCCATGTCACAAACCAGCTTGCCCTCTAAGGAGTTCTCCACAGGAGCCAGGATGACCTCCCCTGTTGGGAGGTTCATCCATTTCATGGTTTTCCAGTCGATCCTGGTGTCTGTGAAGAATGCTCTACCCTCTGCGCTGAGGGAAAGTGTAGTCCCGGCTGGATTGATTACTTCAACTCCGACCACTCGATCCAGGGCTTGGAGGAGCTTGTCTGCAAAGCCTTGCATGCTTCTATGCTCTTGGGGTGTTAGGGCCAAGGCGCCCCCGGTGAGCATGTCCATGGTCACACCTGGGCAGTGCCCCAAGCGTGATCTACGGTCTCGCGTCTGTATCCTAATGATTCTTATTCGGAAGGGGGTCTCCTCCCTGCCTCCACGCATCAGATTGATGTAAACGTCTGGCTTTTGCTGGGTTAAGACCTCCAGAAGTTGAGGCGGGATCTCCACCCTCGTTTCCTCTGTTGTTTTTAGCGCCACCAATCGGGTCCAAAGGCCCAGGGCCAAAGCCCCCTCGGCGAAGGCCCTCCCGATCTCCATCTTTTCATCATCACAAACTATCACAATGCTTTCGCCCGTAACTGCCTCAAGCACACAATCCAACGCATTTTTGGCGGCTTCCCAAGCCTCCATTTGCGGCTTCCTCCATGGATAAAACTTCTCATTTCTAATTAAGACGGTTTCCGATCATCCTTGATGGATGAATTAGGATACGCCCCTTATAAGCTTGAATCTTCCTTTGATGGGCATAAACAAACTTAATATAAAGGGATAGACGATAGTGATGAGAATCAGCTTATCAAGCAGTTTAAGCTTTGTTATATTTTTCCTCTGATGTGCTCACACAGGATATCCCCTAGGTTTTAACATGAGGTGTTCTCCAGGAGAGAACCAGTCCAGAAGGACCAGCCTTGCTGCCGTGGCAGATAGCAGAAACACGAATAACGGTTATGGAATCTTCTTGCAGGGTATAGGGAGATTTGAATCCCACCCACAATGGAGATATCCCCTGCATTTCCTCTTTTTTATTTGTTTAGCACTTTTCAGAAAAATGATTAATAATGCTGTTGTGGAAGCTTCGTTTTACCCTAGTCTTCTTAGACATTGATTTAATAATTTTGGAGCATAGAGGAAGGTTTAAATTTGTATTCTATGTATTACTTGTATAAAGAGTAGATAAGGCGTGCAGAAGACTGCTGAAAGATTAGTGGTGCCAGTTCGCTTCTCAAGAAGTGAAATTGAGAAAATAGACAAAACCGTGGAAAGGCTTGGATTGAAGTCGAGAAGCGAGTTGATCAGAGAGGCTACAGAGAAATATATTCAAGAGGCTGGAAGTCTCAAGGTGATTGAAATCCGCGATAACGTTAGCTTGCAAGAGGCCAAAGCCGAAATTCTTGCTTACTTGAGACATCATAAGGAGGCTGAAACCTTCGACATCGCCAACGACCTCAGGCTTGATTTAGACCTAACCGTTAGGGCGTTAAAGGAGCTTTGGGAAGAGGGAAAAGTTAGTTGATAGGAAAAGGAATCGGAGACAAACTCATCGGAGAACAAATCCTCTGCGAATGCCGTAAGATTAAGGGTCCAGTCCTCATACACAAAGGCGCCCATAGAGCCCAAAGATACGTCCTCCATGGGCTTCCAGCTGAGGCCATGATAACAAAGAAATGGAGAGTAATCGAATAATTATCACTCAGGCTCCTACTAGATTTGTCCAAAACTCTGGCAGATCAGGATTTTTCCATAGGCCATGGAGATATCACCGTTATCTTCTTTTTCTATTGTGCTTATGCTCTTAAAGCATAGTCCTTAAACTTTGAGGATGATTGATGTAGTTCACTTTTTACAAGAAGAGCATTGTAGGATGATCATAGCTTAAACTTGTTGCATTAATGGCATTACTCTGTTGTTAGTTGTGTTACTTTCTCTGTGGCGCGTTTGATGTTGCCTTGGTTGAGAAGCTGTGCTATTTCTTCGGCGTCGCGCATTAGTTGCTCCCGTTCCTTGAGCTTCATATTGTATATTTTCTTGCGTACTTCATGGATCTCTGTGAGTATGTCTAATTGCATGATTTTTTCACTTATATGAGAGCCTCTGGATCGGTTATGATAGGAGTTTTTAAACCTTTCTTTTGGCTCACGTTTGTCACTATATTATTGTCTTAAGCTTCTTTATGTTCTCTCTTCAGCATGGAACGGTAGATGGACGACCTCTTTTTCAACCAATAAGAGGCCAGTGTCCTTCCCACGAAGGAAAAGAAAGTTGAAGCTCCATAATCTTGGTGATAGGGGTGCTAAAATCAAGCCTTCCGTCCCTGATACTGCAATAGACGTGGATACCACACCATATTTGAAACACCCGAGACCCTTCCACGTTTGGGACCCAGGAAGGCCGAGAGAACCTGTAAAGAAAAGTTTTGAGTAGAGCCCAATTTATAACACAACAGCAANACTTGGCCTTTGAAAATAAGGGGTCGATGAAAAATCTTTCATTCGAGGATGATAAGGGATGGTAACGTGTGATGTCTCCAGAACTAAAGGATTGCGCCAAAATCTAGCAGATTGGGATTTTCCTTGTGCTATACTCCCGCAAACTCCCCTTTTTTTCTGTTTTGCGACGTACATGCCTTATGTACTCCGCCATAGTCTCGGTTGCATTCACTCTTCAGCCCAAGACTCTATATTTTCCCCCGGGGAAATCCATTGGCAACTTATTTATAAATAACTTGTCAGTGAAGTAGCAGCGGGTCCCTGAGCCTTCTCGCATGTTGAAAAAAGAATTCTTTTTTCTGCAATTTTTCCCGGGGGAAAAGACTGGCTTGAAGGTATTTTGTCAGATTCTGACATCGGTTCTGAACCATCGCGTTTTTATGAATGATTCATAAGGGCTCGTTTTAGAATACTGCAACGTTGCAGTACCTCTCCCAGGGAGAGGTAAACTCGGATTCGAATTTCGCCCTCTACGGTGCACATCGGTAGGTGCGTACACACCCTATTGGGTCCTTAGCTCTCATGGTGGCGGTCGCGCGCGCTAAGGTTGCGCTTATTAGATAAGCTCAACAAGAATAACTTATGTATTCTAAACACTCAAACGATACCCCTCTATCTTTTTCACGACCCCCTACGTTTTTTACGTCACACACATCGAAATTGACCGTCGGTAAGGAGCAAGTCTTTATTTTTGAATCGCCTTTCTTTATTAGGCATTCCAAACCGTGAAGTTATAATGAAGAAATGCATTGTCAGAGTCGTTCTAAGCCCTCAGCACAAAGAGATATTGGATAGTGTCTGCAGAAAGCTGGGGCAAAGCGAAACCCTACATAGCGTTTCTACAATATGCTGAAAAGCTAAACCTCGTAACACAAAAGTCCACAGCTAAATAGGTTTGCTACATCGCTCACCCTCAACATTGAGTTAAAGCGGTAAAATCAGTTAACATCATTTCCTAATGATTCTAATAAGTTCTGGCTTTCTTATTAATACGACCGTAATAAGTGTGATTATTGTGAGTATAATTGGAATGGTGACTGTTGAAAATTCATGCCAGTCAGTGAGATCCTCTTCGGTCAAAACGTCACACCACAAATTGTATGTCTTTCAACCAGATATTTAAGATTCTTCAAATTGAAGCTTCAGAATTGTTTAAACATCGCTTCCGCCTGAGTTGTCACAGCTTAGAACCCTCTATGGTTGGTGGCTCAGTCGGTGATGAGCAGAAAACTAATTTTTTCTTAAAAGCACCATGTTAATGTTGCTTGGAGTTTTAGCTTTTTCAAGTGGCCTATCCAGATACCATGTGCTTTCGGTTCCTTCCCACCAGCCTAAGAACTCGAATTTTCCGTTAAGCCTTATAAGCGCTTTGAATTCTTGTGGAAAAATGAACTTTAAATCCTCTTCATCCTCAAACTTTAGTAGTCGCCCATGATCATTTACCTCAAGCGTAATTTTTTCTGTATAAATCTGGTTGATTACGTCTTTCCACCGAGTGTTGAATGTTGTTTTCACCGTTATTCCATTTCTTTCCATAGTCCAGCTCTGCTCCTCATCCCTTGTCCAGTCCACAGCTTTGTTCTGAATAAAGTAAAGACCTCCGCTCTTCAGGGAATATGCCACAGAGTCTAAATGGCTTAAAAACTGGTCATTGGATTCTGCATTTAATGAGCCCATCATTATGAAAGCGAAGTCCACTTTACGCTTTAGCCTAAAGTTATACATGTCTGCATGTATGGTCTCTATTCTTACACCTTCTTCCTTTGCCTTCTGACGTAAATACGCCAGCACCTCACCGCTCAAATCTAACCCAACTGCTTCGTAACCTCTTTTTGCGATCTCCCTCAGCTGCAGGCTTGGACCGCATGCTATATCGAGAAAACGTTTAACCTTTATCTTACTAAACTCTTCGATTATTCTCTCAAAACAGTCAACCTGCTCTTTTGGGTCAAAAAAGCTGAACGCAATTTCATAATAGAGTGGATGTCTATAGATTTCCATAGCCCATATGGTTGTTTTCTTTTCAAATAAGCTTAACGTGTGCGATGATGCTTTGCGGTTAAATGACCTGCTTATGACGCTTATTGAAAACCTTCTCCTTAAATAAAGATGGTTTTTGGCATGCCACCAACATGTCCAGCCAAAACCTTTTTGCTAAGCGGTTTTGGACTCTTCGTGGGAGCGCATCCGTTCTCTTTTTGCTTCCAGTTCCTGTTGCATTTTCTCGCAACGTCTACACCATAGTATTTCATAATCCTTCTGATGCACAACTCTATTTTTCAAGTCTCCTATCGTGTGAATCCTTTCTTTCTTACACCATTCCACACAGATCTCGTAAGCATCCCAGTCAAGTTCCTCATCTTCCCAATATACGGGAACTTCGGAAAAGCTATGTAGGAAGGCGGCAAAGGCCCTTGTGTGACCATCCACGAAGATAACTTCATTTTCAAGTTTCTTGATTGGTATAGGTTCCATTGACTCAGGCTTGTTGGGGTCAAACGTTTTCATTACTTCAGACAGCTTTTCAGAACTAATGTATAGCTGACTGGGTTGTATCTCCTTGAGTTTCATCATGAATACTTTAGCCATCAAGCCCACATTCAAAATCTATAAGATTTTTAGTATATATTAATGCGCGCTCTACGGGTTATGAAGCACAAACCCATATTCCAGATTCATATGTCCAAGATGGAAACGTGTTAAAGCCTGTCCCTCAAACTTTGCTTCAGTGGTATTAGTGGCTAAGTGCAGGGACTGCCGCTTCATAGACTACTTCACATCCGAAGACAAGTACTGGTGCCACCAGAACAAACGCTACATAAACCCAGAAGACAGCATATGCGAAAAATACAAGCCAAAAATAAAAGGCCCATTAGACAAGTACATCTGACTAATATCTTCGCCAGATGTTGTATGGACATTGGTTCCAGCAGTAGCTGCCACCCTTAAAAACGCAGCTCCTACACTCAGGTCTATCAGACAAAAGCCTTCTCCCAATAAACTGTTTAGACTTAATGCTTAAAACCGCATACTCAAACCAACAATAAAAAGCAGAAAGCGGATACTTCCACACAGCCAAACTAATCGTCCTTAGAAACCTATACCGAGAAAAGAAAGGCTACCAGCAGTAGAAGGAGAGTCGGCTTACATCTCTATCTTCTCTTTGCCATAATAGGAAACCACCAAGAGAATCAAAACAATTCCTGATAGCAAAGCGTCCATCACCCCGTAAGGTAGGTAGAATGTTAACGATGCCAATGTGGTTGCGGAAAATAAAATCCCCAAGGCTAAGCCCCATTTCATTCCCCTGAAAACACCGAAGGCCGCGATAACTCTCACAACTCCAGAAATGAATCCTATTAAAACCGCCTGCTGCCAGTTCTCTCTTATCTCTGGAAAGATGAAAGGTGGCGCTTGACCAGTGAAAATAGCGAGTGTTGCAAGAAGCTCTATAACCCCATGAATCAAAAGAGCAAAACCTGCGATTCTAAGAATAGATCTTATATTCATTCCATCTACCCGCTACGAGCATGTATGAAACTCTTTCATAAGTTTCTACACTCTTAAAATTTTCGCCGAAAAGTGAAAAACAAGTTTTCAAATTTTGAATGTTCACATGGAAAAGCCGTTGTATCTCCGTTTTCTTGTGAAATCCGCCGTTTTTATGGCTTATTTTTCACGCGGAAGCGACTCAAATGAGTATATAGAAAATTAGCCTAAGAGTAATTGTCGCCTCGCAAAAAAGCGAACAAGCGACAAGCGAACGGAGCGAACCTTAGGCGTTCGCAACCGACCGCGATAAAGTCCACGGCGCCAACATCAAAGCCGTCTAACGACGGCGTAAAGCGGCGCAAATCAAAGCCAAGCGGTCACGGCAAGTCAAGCGGCAATAAACGCTTAAGGTCAACCACAACGGCTTAACGCGAAGTCGGTCGCCACGTCGACGGCGTTAAGCCAAGCGACAAGCAAACCGCAACCTCAATGCAACGTTAGACGGACAAATCTGACGTTAACATACCCGCATGCTGACCGGGCTTAGGTTTAAGGTAAACTCACAGGCTAAACAAAATCCCTCCCCCTTTTTCTAAACCTGCCACGCCTGGCAGGAGGCCGAATCCGCCTGGCCCGTGGAACGCGGGCGCAAAGAGATAAGAAAAGGGAGATGTCTCAAGAAAGCGAGACCGAAAAGCGGGCTGCGGGAGCCACGGAGAAAGCTAAGGAAGCAGAAGTTAGAGGCAAAATCGTGGAATTCGCATGGCATCTGAAAAAAGAGGGTTATCGAGAATCAACTATCACGCTGCGTTCCAGAAGGCTGCGGCGTCTCGTCAAGCTGGGATGTAACCTCTGGGATCAGGAAAGCGTTAAGGAAGTTATAGCCTCGCAGAGTTGGCTTGAGAGCACTAAGGCAACTTACGTTGACGCTTACGACAGTTTCGTTTGCCGGCATAACTTGGAAACCGCCAAAGTATCAATACGAAAGGACTTTACCCTTCATTCCAACCGAAAAAGAAATAGACCAGCTGATAGCAAGCTGCGGAAAGAAAACAGCTGCTTTTCTTCAACTACTGAAGGAAACCGGAATGAGGTCAGGCGAAGCTGAAAAGCTGAAATGGACAGACATCGACATGGAGCGCAAGGTTGTCTATGTGAAACATGAAAAGAGAAGCAATCCAAGAATCCTCAACATATCCAGTAAGTTAACATCCATGCTGACGAAGCTGCCGAGAAAATCGGAAAAAGTTTTCAGCTCCCTTGGAGGAATAAGGGCTACGTTTCACTACTCACGAAAACTGGCAGCTGAAAAGCTTGGCAACCCAAGGCTTCTTCAAATCCACCTTCACACGTTTCGCCACTGGAAGGGAACTGATGAATATCATAAAACCAAAGACATTCTGCATGTCATGAAACTATTAGGCCACAAATCAATCAACAACACCCCTCTTTACATAAACCTTGAAAACGCATTATACAAAATCGGCGTAGACAGCGAATACGTAACCAGGGTTGCCGCAAGCGTCAAGGGCGCCAGAACCCTACTTGAAGCAGGCTTCGAATACGTCACCGACATGGATGGATTCAAAATCTTCCGCAAATGAAAGTAAAAACTAACAGAATTGTTCAAAATCTAACAGATTGGGATTTTTCCGTGTGCTAAATCCAAGCAGAATTTGTCTATGTTCTCTAACTCGATATCCATCACTTCTCTTACGTCCTTTCGGACATCTTCCAGGGAAGTTCCTGGCTCCATGATGATTTGAGCCGCTGCGATGGCGGGTTGATCGATAGGCTTGCCTATCTGACTCAGCAGCCATATGTAGACTTCTGCTATGCCCGGCACCTGCTCATGGATGTGGTTGGCGATTCGGTGGGTGAGGAGGTTGTAGATCTTGCCGACGTGGCTCACTGGATTCTTTCCAGCCGCCGCCTCAGAGCAGAGCGGCCTGTTTAGTGGTATGACGCCGTTCACCCGGTTCCCCCTGCCCACCTGGCCTGAGTCGGCGCCGTCTGCGCTGGTCCCCAGCACGGTCAGGTAAACACCTCCTACCCCCCTCCCCTCAACATCCAACGTGTTCAAGTCCACGCTGATCCTTTCAAAATCCGCGTTCCCCTTCACAAAGCTGCTGATCTCATCATGGACCTCGGCCTTTTTCCTGAAGTAGCCCTTTTCATCCTCCACAAGTCTGTCCACGAGGGGTATGGAGACGGTTAAATGCAGATCGTTGTTCTTTCGAAGGCCCATCACCTTCACATCCTCTCCGGTTTCTGGAAATTCCCTCTTAAAATCCTTGGAGTTGATGTACCTCTCAGTTTTTAGGACAATGGCCTCGGTTTTGGTCATGGGCGCATATCCAACAGCGGCCGAGGTGTCGTTGGCACCTAGGACCCTACCCTTCCTTTTGAAGATGTCCACAAGTTCGGGATGCCCTGGCTTCAATTCCACCTGATACTTCATGTGCTTTTCAGGGTCCACGAACCTAAGGTTGCTCCTCAACCAGTCCTTCGCCGTTTGGATGGCTATTTCTTCGATGCGTATCCCAACACCCTCAACCTCAAAGGTGGCTCGGTCCCCAAATATGAGGAGCATGGGTCGCTTCACCAAGCCACCCCCAAATCTCGTCTCCACCTCGCCAGCAGCCAGCAGGGACTTGTCAATGTTGTGATGCATGATCGCCCCAAACCGCTCCAGATACTCTCTGGACAGCCTCACCGAGACCTGATCCATGATGGCGTCGCAGATGGAGTCTGGGTGGCCTAGACCCTTCCTCTCCACGATCTCCAAATTTTGTTCCTCGAGGGGTGTTTGCTTCAGCCTATTGATCAGTATGTTCCTCATGTGTTATCGCCTTGGCGTAGGCTTATGAAGAAAAAAGAATATATATCTTGTGATATTAATCATATATAAAAAATAACAGCGGGTTATTAACATGATTGTGAGCGGGCCCATGCTCAAGAAACTGAGGGTGGAGTCAGGGTTAACCCAAAGGCAGCTGGCCGAGCTGGTCAGAGTTTCCCAGGCCCACATAGCTAAGATCGAGGGTGGAAAGGTGGACCCCAGACTATCCACCGTGAATAGGATCCTTCAGGTCTTGACGGAGGGAGAGGGTAAAAAATGTGGGGACATTATGACGAGGGATGTCATCATTGCTAGACCCAGCGACAAGGTTCGGAAGGTGAGCGAACTCATGATGAAATACGCGATATCGCAGCTGCCCGTGGTGGAGGATGGCAGGGTGGTGGGGACCGTCACGGAGGAGAGCATCATCAGGAACCTAAGCTCCACGATCGCGGATGAGAGGGTTGAGAGGGTGATGCACCCTCCCCTACCAAGCGTGCCAGAGGACACTAGCATAAGCATGATCCGCCCCCTGCTGGAGGATCACCCAGGTGTCTTGATCGTGAGAAAGGGCGACATCGTCGGCATCATCACCCGGTCGGACCTCCTAAAGATCATCTCAAAGGTCCTATAGATTGTTATAGGGCCTTGCGCGTTTTGCCAATTCGCCAACCCAAGTATCCAAACAATGCAACCATGCCCACGGCTATCACAATATACAACCACGTTCTTATCAAGTAGAATATGAGCTGATCCGTGGGATCCGTCATGGGTGTCATCACAGTCAATAGCCCAGGCTGTTTTGGCCATGGGAGAAAGGATCCGGGACCCCCACTCCTCCAGTACGCTTTCCCATTAAAAATGGTGGCGTGCTGCGCCACTTCTATGGCCTCTATCCAATACGCACATTGTAGAGTTCCCATAACCACAATGAAAATCGTTGTAAGAATCTTATCGAGGTTTCGCCTAAATAGCAAGCGTCTTTCCCTTAACTCTTAAAGCATTTAAACCCTATTTAATACTAGAGTTTAGAACAAGTGTAGAAACAAGTTTGCTGGTGGGGTTTTGTCCATACAAATTGGGAGATCGATGAGTCCGTTTTCAATGATGAAATCGGTTTATGCGTGCCTCCCAAAGAATCCCCTAACTATCCGAGGTTTGAGAGGGGCATAAAGGAAAAGTTTTGGTGGCTTAAGGGGAAACTGGATGCATATGGTTCGGTTGGACACCTCACCTATTGTGAGGGGAAGCCCATAGGCTTCATAGAATACGTGTCTGCTGAAGACGCGCCATACCCATCGAGGACACGAGGGACACTGCCCTCATCACGTGCATCTACATGGTGAAGATGCAAAAGCGAGGGATAGGCACGAGGCTTCTACAGGCAGCATTAAAAAAGCTTAATGAGGTAGGTGTACGCCAGGTCAAGACGCTGGTTTCTCGAAGCCCCCCAAGGGATCAATGACGCTATTTATCGTAAGCATGGATTCCAGTTACAGAAGACTTTTTACAAGTGTGGCAGCCCTGAACCCTAGACTTGCTCTCCCTATCCCTCATTGAGCCACAAACTAAAATCGTGCCAGTCACACAGCACTTTAGGGGCGGATCCAGAGGTACATACCTATTGAGATCATACATTTTGATTCTGCTCAGTGCCCTACGGTTCTGCCGTGTATCTTAACCTAATAAATGCCTTGGCGAAGTTTGATAAAAACCTGGTGACACTAAAGACCATTGACTCTTGGGGGAACCCGGAGATTGCGAGGGAGTATGGGAGCATGTACTCAGACACCTTCATAAATGGAAGGACACCCCCTTTTTGCTCCCCCAACCCAAGAGAGGATTGAAGATGAGATACAAAAGGAAATTGAGAGGCTCACCAAACTTCAGGCAAACCCCAACATCTCCAAATCTCATCTGAACAAACAACCGCTTAGATTTTTAAACCCCCTCATGCTCTCTTATGTTAGGGTTCCCTATGAGCCATGAGGATTTCGGAAAAAGGGTTAGCATAGCCATCTCCGAATTGAAGAAGAAGACCAAAGAAATAGTTTTGGTTCACCATGACGATGGAGATGGGATCTGCTCAGCTGCAATCATGAAGGCGGCGTTGGAGCGAGAGGGTAATCAGGTGAAGACGCTTTGTTTGGAGAAGATTTATCCAGAGGTCATTGAGAGTCTGCATAAAGGCGAGGATCAGACCATTTTTTATGTGGACATAGGCTCCTCACATGCCGACTTCATCTCAAGGTGCAACGCCAGCCGAAACCTAACCATTATCTTAGATCATCATGACCCCAAGCCATCGAAGGACCCCAGGGTGTATGACCTCAACCTGGAGCACTATGGCTTTCTTGGAGAAAGCGACTTCTCAGGGGCCACGTGTTGCTATTTGTTCGCAAAGGCTTTGAACGAACGCAACATGGATCTTTCCTACCTGGCGCTGGTGGGAAGCTGTGAGATCCCAGAGGGGCTCATGGGCGTGAATAGGGTTGTCTTGGACGAGGCTGTCAAGAACAACGTTGTTTGGGTTGAGGGGAAGAAAATCGAGATCAGGAAATTTGGGATACGCATTGACGACCTCTTCTCAAGGCTCCAGATCTTAGGGGCCGTGGGCTACTATGAGGGTGGACCCGAACTCGGGATCCAAGCCTGCCTAGAAGGTATAACCGATGAGGTGAGACGGAAAATCGATGAGCTGGAGGAGCGGAGGAAAGAGGTGAATAAGCGTGTTCTGGCGAGGCTGTATCGTGAGAGGTTAAGGGAAACCGACCATATCCAATGGTTTGACGCAGGCGACATGTATAGGGGCATGGGAACCAAGGTGATCGGCCAGTTTTGCTCCTTCCTATCCTATCAAAGGCGCCTCATCAAACCCGATAAGTACATCGTTGGCATCGTGAACGTACCGCTTGATATACCCGGCTGGGGGAAGTTGAAGGAAACACTGGCGAAGGCCTCGGTTCGAGTCCCGAAGAGCTTGCAAGCCCTGATAGATGAAGGGAAAATGCTGGGCGCTGTTGACCTATTGGTAAAGGCTTCCAAGGGTTTCGGTGTTGCCGATGGCCACAAATACGCAGCCAACGCCACCGTCCCCATCGACAAAAAAGAAGACCTCATAAAGAACGCTGAAAGGGTCATGAGTGCTCATAATCTATGAAGGTTTGAACATTAAAGGCCTGAGATTAGTGCCTTCATCCGTTTTGGCAGGAAAAATATTGAGGTGGATTCGGAGTTGAATCCAAATGACTACCTAAGGAATGATCGATGATTCTCTGACATCTCACAGCGGAATTCTTATTTACGTATCCAAACAGTATTCTGGGAAGGTGGTGATTTGCGGTTTTGATGGGCATGCCCATAGGAGGCATCTCCACACTCGAGGACGAGGCATCAGTAGAGGAAGTCAGGAGAGCCTATGAAGAATTCAGAAAGCTCATAGAAGCCAGCCTATAAAACTTCGACAACTTCTTACAGAGAGCGTGAAAAAGTCGATATTACCCACCAAAGATGCGATCCTAAAGTCCTCTTAACTCATGTTACTCAATCCATCTTATCTGTACCATGGCGATCACCATCACTCCTTAAATATCTATTTATTGTTCGCAGTATCACCTTATGCGTTGAGGAATGAGCTTGTCCATAGCCTCGTCAAGCAGATTTGTTATTCAAAAACATCACGCCACCCATCTCCATTACGATTTTAGGCTGGAGATGGATGGTGTGCTAAAAAGCTGGGCCATACCAAAGGAGCCCCCATCTGAAGTGGGCGTGAAAAGGCTGGCTGTGGAGGTTGAAGACCATCCAGTTGACTATATAGACTTTGAGGGGGTAATCCCCGAGGGGATGTATGGGGCGGGGAGGGTGGAAATCTGGGACAAAGGAATCTATGTGCTCAAGAATAGAGGGACAAACAAGATAGAATTTAGGCTTCATGGAACCAAACTCAGTGGCGACTACGCCTTGATCCGATTCAAAAACAACAATTGGTTGTTTTTCAGAAAAAGGGCCTACAGGTGAGTAAACAGCAAGCTTAAAGGGAATGGAGACTTTAGCTAAGGTTAAGGATCACCTGAAGAGCGCTGAAGAATTCTACGCTTTAGGCGTTAAGGAGTATGAGGAAGGTCGTCTTGGAGTGATCTACTACGCGTGAGGGAGGGTTGCGAGAAGATATTTCACGCTTATGTGGAAGCCACAGCCGCTTTAGTGCAAAAACGTGGCTTCCCTGAACCCGATTCGCATGGTGAACGCTGGGAGGCTCTGGATAAGATTGGGGAAAGAGGATTGATTGAAATAGGCGACCTCGCCTTCCTATATCTCCATCAATATGCTTATTACAGAGGAAAAATACGTCCAGAAGTTGAAGAGAGCATGAAGGACGTGAAGGAAGCCATCGACTACGTGCGTAAAGAAGTTGCATACGAATCGTAAAGAGACTCAAGATCCTATGAAACCCATTGTATGTGTGCGCAGGTTGAGATAGGCCCCTCTATAAGGCTCCAAATATGTTCCGTTTTTAGTGGATTTTTGAAATGCTTTTTATGAGGGTTGTGTGGCTTTTGGGAATGGGCTCTTAACAGCAACATCTGATTCAGTATTTTAGAAGTCGCCTTTGTAGATGTTTGGGTTGGAAGGCTTTCAATGGTACGTGGTGAATAGAGATGCCCAGAGGAGCGAACCCTAATTGGGCATGGGATCGTTGTGTTTACATGGAGACAAGCTTCATTTTCTCAAGGTCTTGGAGGAACTTTAAAATGTGCTCGGCGTTTGTTTCCGTGTATTCCGCAGAAACAGCCCTAATGATCTCGTGTAGGGTTCTCTTCCCATCCATGAAATTGAGTAGCTCCGCCACCTTCATCTTAAATGCCGCGTCCTTCTCGCGCATATCCTCGTACCACTTATACTCCTCCTCAGTCAATGCCTTCCTCACCGCCTCCATGGACAATGGAGCCTTAAACAATCGTCTAGGGACAATCCTCTTGGCTTCCTTCTCAGCCTCTGTCTCCTCCAGCTCGATAGGAACAGCCACTCCTGATGCCTTAGCAACAAAGGAAAGCATTTCTTCAATCCCGGCGAGTTCCCCCTCACCGCAGTGGGAGATGTCCTCTTGAAACTTGGCAACGATGTTTTCTAATTCAGCGCTGCTGGCGAGCCTTTTCACGGAGGCTACAGCTTCTCTCTCACGCCACACGATATGTTCTATCTTGTTTTTATATGAGACTGCTGTCTTTGCCAGAGCCTTGGCCAGCTCTTCAGGCTTTTCCCTCAGCTTCGGGTCTTCTTTCTTCTGGAACAACTCCTTCACCGCTTCTCTTCCCGCCTCTTTTATTCTGGCTATCCCTCTGGAACTGGTTTCGCTCGCCAAAACCACCGCGTCTTCAACGTCGGCATTTGCGATGGTCAAGACGGCGACGGCTGCTACCCACCCCACACGTTTCAAGATGTCGGGGCAGACCTTGTCGATGTTATCCATGCTGCTGTGGTAGAATAGGTCGGGCCATTGAAGCAGCATGATGCAGGGCACCCCAATCGTGGAGTCCACAAACTCGTGATGGTCGCTTCCTCCGGTGTGCACGTTAACCCTGTACCTGAAGGTGGATGCTGGCCCGAAGCCCGTGGTGGCGTCAAACTCTTGTATGGATTGCTCGAGTAGGCTGAGGATGAGGTCGTTGAGGTAGGAGGGCAGAGAGTCTGGCGTCCTGTCCAGGGTGAGGGTTGACCTACATAATTCTTGGTTCTCACCCACCATATCGAGGTTGACACCAGCCACCATTCTGCTCGGCAAATCCTCATGATGATAGAGGAAGGCGATGGTCCCGAAGGTCTCGGGCACCCATATAAACCTGATTGTTCTCGCCGAGCCAGCAATCCTACCTGAGTCAATTAAGGTTCGGATGGTTCGAGCGATCTCTAACAGTAGCCCGCTTCCTGAGGCGTTGTCATTTGCGCTTGGTCTAGGGTGACATAGGTGGGCTATCAGGAACACCTCCTCCTCGGGCTTGGACAAGCCTGGGATCGTGGCTGTGACCACATCCAAGTTGCTGGGAAATAGCCTTGCCTCCACCTTGGCTCGGAGCCTCACAGGTTTGTCCCCCCTGAGCAGAGCCCTGAGGTGGTTGCCCTGCCTCTTGCTTAAGGAAAACCCGAAGGTCACCTTCTCCTGGTCCTCTTTAGTGGGCCAGATGGCTTGATACGCATGGGCGTCAGGTATATCAACACTTTCACGGACATTCTTCATCTCATAAGTCAGGGTATCAGTTATGACGCCTGCTGCGCCCCGCTTATACACCGCCTGCTCATGCACCATCCTCGCCCTACCCGTGGCCAACACGAACTTGCCCTTCACATCCTTGCCCTCATACTCCTTAGGCTTCAGTCCTGCCCCCACATCCATGAGCTCGGCGGTGATGCCCTCGGGTGGCGTTGAAACGCTGTGAGTGTGCAAACACGTGGGTGTGTCCTCGTATCTGGCGATTAGTCGTTCCTCAGGCTCAACCAGCCTCAGCTCCGCACTCTTCACCTCCCAGCCCATGGGCGAGACATGGGTCCAATATTTTATCGAACCGTCTGATGGGAATTGCTCGATGTTTGCGTCCTTGAGCCCAATTTTAAGAAGTGTATCCCTCACGTACTCAGCAGCCTCATGGAACATAGTTGAGGCCTGAATCCGATGAAGCCTGGCAATCTGCTGAACGTAGGATTTAGCGTTCTCACCAGAAAGCTCCTCCTTAACCCCTTTCCTAAATTCTGCTTTCATGAATAACCACTCCCTCACCATATACAAGCTTGTGCCTTTCCATCCTAAGTATCTTTCCATAGGCCTTTCATGCAATTCCATTTCCCCCTCCGCAGAGAGAGGTGAAAAAGCTCGGTAAGCCTATGGGCAAGGTTGACACAAATTATTAATATCCTTGGGTTAGTCACCTATTATGTGCGGAGTTGAGAGTTGTGTCGCTTGAGAGGATTGCGTCAAGGTATGAGGAACTTAAAGTCAAGCTTTCTGAGCAGTATTACAATCAGGATGCTGGCTTGCCTTATGACAAGGACCTCATGAAGGGGCTTTCACAGCAGATCACCGAGGTCTGCCTTGAATTCCTCAAGGAATTTAATGAGCCGAGAAGCATGTACCTGAAATCCATAGAAACCATTGCCGACGCTGAAAGACTGGAGGTGGAGCTTGAGCTCCACGATCAGAGGATGGAAAGTATATCCACCGAAAAGTACAGCATCGCAGGTAAAAAGGTGAACTGGGGAAACTGGCGCCAATTCAACTCCCAAACCGACGACTACGCGAAACGGAAGGAGGTCTTCGACGAATTCATCGAGAAGGCTCCTAGCATTGCTTCTCTTGTTCAGAGGCGGATGGACATCGGGAGGGAAATTTACAAGAGATATCATCTCAGCTCCCTGGATAGTTATCTTGAGTTTGAGGGCATGACATACGCCCAGTTGTGGAACCTGCTCATGAGATTAGGAGATGGAGCCAGAGACGCCTTTCTGGCCGCAGCGGATCACTACGCACCCCAGGTTTTAGGCAAAAAGAAAGTGGAATACTATGACGACTTCTACACCTGGAGGGGGCGCATATTCAGGCCAATAAATAAGTATTTTGAGGGGGTCAACGCCCTAGATGAGGTCATGAAGTTCCTTCGAACCTTCGGTTTTGATCCTACTAAGATTAAGGTTGACGATGAGGATCGAGAGAAAAAGAGCCCGAGCGCATTTTGCTTCGGCATCCAAATTCCCAATGATGTCCGGGTCTGTTATCGTAAGGTGTCTCCCTTCTCAGATTTTGGCAGCGTCTTCCATGAATTCGGCCATGGCATCCACGGGATAAGCGCCAACCCCAACGATTCGGTTTGGAAGCGGTACATCCTCCCCAGAAGTGTGTCAGAAACCTTTAGCATCCTTATTGAAAGCATGCTAGGCACCTCACTCTATCTTAGCCAAAGTTTGAAACTGGATGAAAAAGCCATCAATGAAATCCTTGATCGAAGACGATTCATGGAACTTCATTTCATCACGTTCTATGCGGCGAACAGCATCATGAAGATGGAGTTTTGGAAGAAAGGATACAGCATGGAGGAGGCCGCGAAACGATGGCAGGAGCTCACGAAGCGATTTTTCATCGAGGTGCCAGGGAACTATTGGCTACTTCATCACATCATGCCCAACTACGACATGTACTCACCAAGTTATGTCATCGCCGCGTTAAGGGTTGAGGCCATCCGAGAAAGGCTGGCTCAGGACTACGGTAAGATTTGGTGGAAAAACCCGGAGGCGGGCGAATTTGTGAAGCAGCTGGCTCAAACAAGGGGGGAATTTGATGTCAAGGTCTGGAGACTCGACGCTGACAAGTACCTCAAGGAACAGGTGTCCCTCAGCTTCCTATGACCATCTAAGCCTCCGCTTAAATGCAACTAGAACATGGTGATCTACAATTTCTTAACAATGCTTTCTGAATTATGTACGCCAGTTCTTCTTCAAGGGAATTGGTGTGCCTCGGGTTCTCTATGATCTTTCCACTCTCCTTTCCCTTTTTGTCAAATATTATGATCCATGGAATTTTTCCACCCCGAAGTCTTTAACTTCTGGAGGAGAAGGTGGAATCTTCCATCGCTCTCTTGGGTTTAGAGGATCAGTTTTGAGATGCCCAAAGACCCTGATCTCTAGGCCCCTCAGTTCTGAAATCAGCCATAACACGGGGACATTGTTAGTGCAGTCCTTACACCACTCCGCTGAAAAAACCACCACGTGAGCCTCCTCGCCTCCCTTTTTAGTATGTCCATAGCGTCTTGGTTGGGATGGTGTCCCTCTTTTCTGGCAAGGAACCTTTCTCTGAAGGGACTTTTCATTTTGTGGATATACTTGTCAATGGAAAGGGTTTTCTTTCTAATTTCGCGAAGGCCCACCATGGCAACACACCCGGAAAAACCTCATCTCTCGTCTTTGGCCATAGGTTGATCGATGAATAACCTTTTTGTCTAGAATTTCTCTAAACCGTTACATTGTGTGGGTTTAGGCTTGGCCCACAAAATCGGTTAGGTAGGTCTGCCTCTTTTGGAATTGAGCAAGACTAGACACTTTGACGCCTGCCCGCCTAACTTCAAGTTCTTGCTCCTCATCCAAAAGCTGCTCGAAAAGCTCTTTCGCTGTCCTTCTGATGACATCCAGCTCGCTGGTGGGACTCTCAAGGGTTTTTGATCGGGTGCGGATGCTTAAGTCCCTCATCACCGCTATGGTGCTGATGGACCTGAAGCTTAGCCCTTGCTCCACAGCCCTACTATGAACATCGTCACAAAGTGGATAAACTTCTTCAAGGATGATGTTGAGGTCCCTGGTGTTCTGTTTCAATGTTACAATCCTGCTGATCGATTGGGCTCTGCCTCTTTCCTGAACTGGCGACTCGTCGACCCCAAGCGAGGCATGGTGGAAGTAGTTGCCCAAGGTTTTCCCAAAAACCTCAACCAATTTCCGCACATCATGTCTGGACAGTTCACCTATCGTCTTTATCCCCAGTTTCCGCATCACCTTCTCCGTCTTTCTTCCAACCCCGTAAAGCTTACCGATTGGCATGTCGGAAAGAAAGTGCTCAACCTCTCCTGGTTTCACCACGGTCAGGCCGTCTGGTTTTTGAAAACCCGAAGCCATCTTTGCCACAAGCTTGTTCGGTCCCACCCCTATGGAGCACGTGAGCTTCTCCTCAGCCAACACCGATCTCTTGATCTCTTTGGCTAGCTCTCGTGCTCTTTCGAAGTCCCCGCCAACCTGATCACTCACATCTAGGAACACCTCGTCTATGCCCACCTGCTCAAACCTGCTGGCATACCTCCGAAGCATATCCATTGTTTTCCGTGAGACAGCCTCGTAGAACTCATGCCTAACTGGCAGGAAAACGGCCTCCTCATCCTTCAGTATCCTCTTCGCCCGCATGATGGGAATGCCCGACTTTACGCCATACTGCCTCGCCACGTAGTTGGCTGTGCTCACGGCCCCGCTGTCTCCGCCACGCCCAGAATACACGCATACAACAACCGGCCTACCTGCAAGGATCGGGTTCTCCCTCTCCTCACACTGAGCGAAGAAATAGTCCAGGTCAACGTGCATTACCACTCGGGCACTACGCAAACCCGACCACCCGCCATGTTCAGCCTGAGAGACATAGGGTTGAAGGTTTAATTAAACATGCGTATTAACAAAAGTCCGATGTGGCTTAGAAAAATCAAATTTGCCTCGGAGCAGGAGCTGGGCTACTGGGAAAAGAGGGGATACAGCGACACAGCGGACCCATGGAAAGAGGATAGATACGCAAGGAAAAGCATATAGACACGTGGGCTCTCGCGAAAGGTGGGCACGGTGATATGCTTCTCTATCATTTAGACAAAGCGTATATGAATTGATCCCCTTTTGGCCAACAACCATGACCCTCCCAAACTGCATCAGGGCAACCACATGCTGTAAAACCCTGCTGGTTTCCAAACCAGTGGCCTCTGAAATCTTCGGAATGGTCGATGCGTGATTCTTAAGCTCTTTTATGATGAGTCCACGCTCCTCCCTACGTTCATAAATGGGCCCCAATTTCGCCTTATCAATCCCACGTCTCCCACTAGACATAGGTCTCATCCCCCATCCTTCATGAAAATCAAACTCATGATAAACTAACTTTTAACGGTTTCTTTTGTGTGCAAGCACAGAATTGTTACGGGTGTTTTTGTTGCATCTCCCTCTTTTTTTCTCTTGCATTCTTGATGGAATAGAATCTAATGGTCAAACATGGTTGGATTGTTCTTCCAATAGGCTTATTGCTCCCTTAACACGCCTTGGGCCCAATTTCTCCTCTTCTCGCCAGGTTTCGAGCATGGCAGACGCGGCCTTTTGCCGATTTCATTTCTGGAATTCCATAATTGATATCAGTTCTTTTGTTCGTTTTAATTGCGATAGAGGAGATTTCTATGAAATGTTTTGTTCTGATTTTCCAAACTTTTGGGGAAAGACACATTTTAATTTTCCAAATTGGTAAAGAAACGCCTGATTTAGCAATTTCTAACATATAACGGTCAGCATCTTCAAATTCTAAACCCTTGACCTTAATGTATCCAATTTTCAGCGAATCTTCGTGTACCGAGCTAAGATACTTTGCTAGTTTCTTTGCCAAAATGGGTAACTCTGAATCAGATGTACATGAGAAAACTTGAGATTGCACATTTTTGATTAAGAATGAGGCTACGTCATTAGACATACCCCTTGACATAGCAGCAACATCAATTAAGTCATTCGTGACTAGAAAATATATGAAATTCGTTAGTGCCTCAAACATCACTTGAACTGGAGGGTGTGAAAGAAAGGCTCTAAAGTTTCTGCCCAAGATTAGAAAATCAAAACTAGGAATGTGCTTTGTAATCTGCTTCAACTCTTCTGGATAAGTCATTACCCAATGCAAAATACGGTCATAATCGCAAAAGTGAATATGATTGAATTCTTCTTGTAAGGCATGCTCAATGGATTCTTTCCTAGCATATCCCAAAGTGCTTCCCTTCTGCAGCTTTACATCAACTCCTAAACGCTCTAAAACTTTGACGGCAGTAGAGTCAGGCTTTGAAGGCACAACGACAATGCTTTTGTCATAAATCGTATCTAAAATGGGCTGATACTTCATAGCTAAAGCGTTAAGTCCTGGATGTCCACCAGTCCCCGTGAGGCAAATTCTTGATTTCGCAACCAATTCTATCATTTACCTAAGATTAAATTAAACTATTTTAGATTAGTTCTTCAAAGAAACTTCAACTTCAGCATTGAAATATGCACTAGACCCATGTGCGGTTCAAACCAATCGCGAAGTCAATTCGTACAGACTATGCTCTTGAAAAATGAAAGACATAAATTGGGCTTAATTTGCATAAATTTCAAAACCTGCTGTTTTGTGGACGGGGCGGGATTTGAATTCGCGAGCTTAGCAGTTAACGCCAAGCTTCCCGCGACCTCGGCGATGCCAACGCCGCGATCATTCCAAACTGATCTACCCGCCCAATCCTAAGGTGGTAGGGAAAACTATTAAGGATTTTGCTGATAGAGGATGCTCGTGAGTTATTGGCTTTTATAATCCACTTTCCACTATCTTATGTATGGCTATGTCAATCTGTCTCTTATTTTCGTTTGTGACTTGAATGCCGGACTTCTCAACCGCTTTGCAGATTTTAGTGAGTGTTTTCAATGGTTGCAGGTAAGAAGCTTTGGTAGACTTGTTGTTATAAGGAAGCTAGGTCTATGGATGCTATTCCAAGTTCATTTTGGTGCTCTAGGACATATTTATCACTGGTGATGAAGGGCAGATTGTAAAGTTTTGCGGATGCAACATGGTATGCATCGAAGTAGTGGAGTTTTCGAGATCCTCTGTGAAGCCTATACAATCTTAGGGCTTCATGGGCGATTTCTGCGGTCATAGGAAGAGGGTGGTGCGGAATAAGCTTCATGTCTTCTATGAAGTTGACTACTAAGTTCAGGGGGATGTTGTCGCTTCTCAAGGCTGAGGTGATGTCGTCATAGATTTCTGATGAAACACATAATTTGGTTTCGCCTCTATCAGCTTTTGATATGAGTTTTTCAACATGACTTGAAAGGTTGTCGCCCTTTAGGTAGGAGAAGAAGGCGTCTGCGTCAACGAGGACTGTGGGTGGTAGGCCGCTCATCTTCTTCCTTCCACTACGAATTGTTCAGCCTTCTCTTCCAGCTCATCCCAGCTCATCTTGGTAAGGTCCTTGTATTTTCCCTTCACGTGTGTGGGGTCGGGTAAGGGCAACAGTTCTATGCGCCCCTTTTCGACTTTCAGTTCAAACCTGTGTGCCTTAACGATTTTCCTAATCTCGGCGGGTAACAATATTCTGCCCTTCCTGTCAAGTTCAACCACGGTCAAGTTATATCCCACTAGTACACTGTGGGAAATACTCTATTAAGCCTTTTCGTGGGTTGAGGGCTATCTTCGGCTTTGAAGCGTCAGTCTTGGAGAGGCACGTAATGGAGAGGCTTTACGCTAAGCTGGGACTCACCTACGAGGAGAGGGAGGGCTGGTCGTTTGCAGACTACATCATCAAGCGAAAGAGAAGATGACTACTTTAAAAGAGTACGTTGATTGCGACTTCCTTGGTGGAGAACCTTTCATCCGCAGAGGAATTTTGGCCAGTTGCCAAAATGAACTACGCCCTATGAAGTTAAGAATGTGCTTGCTGTTTTCGCTAAGCTTGACTAATATGAACACGATTCCTTGCCTGTGGTGAGTAGAAAATTCCGCGATAAGTATTTTTCTATCATCCTTTTAAGACTTAAATTCACCAAGTAGAAACGGCAACTTTTATCTATTTCGTTGCGTGTAGGCTTTACGGTTGATGTGTAGGGATGGCGGCATGAGCACCACTAAACGGACCTCGCTGGAAAGGTTTCGCTTGAAAAAGGCACTGGAGACACTCGCCCGTAAGGAAGGAAGGGGCACAGAGCTCGTCTCCCTGTATATCCCACTTGGGCGCCAGGTCAGCGAGGTCATCGCCATGCTGAGGCAGGAGTATGGGACCGCCTCCAACATCAAATCGGACACCACGCGTAGGAATGTTCAGGACGCGATAGTGAAGGTGATGCAGCGCCTCAAGCTCTTCAAGGAGGTTCCGGAAAACGGCTTAGTCCTTTTTTGCGGTGCCATCCCGCAAGACGGACCAGGGAGCGAAAGGATCGAGATGTACGTGATCACCCCACCCGAACCCATCCACATTTACCTCTACCGCTGTGACGCCAGATTCCACATCGAGCATCTGCAGGACCTTCTTAAGGAGAGGGAAACTTATGGGATCATGGTGATAGACTCAAGCGCCACCACCTTCGCCCTCCTCCAGGGGAGACGCCTCGAAATTATTGAAGAGATCACCTCTGGCGTGCCCGGAAAACACCGAGCGGGCGGTCAATCCGCCAGGAGATTCGAGCGACTGCGGGAGGCCCACCTCCTAAGCTACTACAAGCGCATCGGGGAGCACGCCAATGACATCTTCTTACCAATAGAAAACTTGAAGGGGATAATGATTGGTGGACCGGGGCCCACCAAATACGACTTTGAAAAGGGAGATCACCTCCATTACCAACTGAAGGACAGGATCATCGCCACCATCGACACGGCGTACGTGAGCGAACAAGGTGTGGAGGAGGTGGTGGAGAGGGCCCCCGAGGTTCTGCGTCGCGTCCGCTACGTGGAGGAAAAGAGGATCATACAAGAGTTCCTCTATGAAATCGGGCATGACACTGGCCTAGCCACCTATGGTGAAAGCGAGGTGAAACGAGCACTAGAAATGGGAGCCGTAAAAACCCTGCTATTGTCTGAGGGCCTCGACGTGGCTCGGGTCACGGTGAAATGCGATGCCTGTGACTACACCAAACACGAGACGATGAAGAGTCAGGCGCTCCTCCGCTATGAGCAAAGCCTCAGCGGAAAACCATGCCCAAAGTGCACAGCCCCCGCCCTATGCATAGCAGAGGTCAAGGAGCTAATCGAGGACCTGGCTGAGTTGGCTGAGCATGTCGGCGCCAGTGTGGAGATCATATCCACCGAAACCGAGGAGGGGCAGATGCTGAAGAACTCCTTCGGCGGAATTGCAGCCACCCTTCGCTTCAAACCTCCAGGTTAGTATTCGGCAATAAACTGGATGCTGGGGTATCCCCTTATCGGTCTGCCCTCACCCTTCTTCGGCGAGATCTCGATGCCCACGGTCTTGCAGGTTCCCGCAATGTCCTCCACTGCCTGATCCAAAATGTGAGCACTCTTTTTGCTTCCTGCGTAAATGGTCAGTTTCTTGATGGGGGCGTTCAACGGTATCCTCCTCCCCGCCTTGTCCCTTCGGATCTCCCCTATCACCTCCATAATCAGGTCGCCGCATTCCTCCGCCTCCTCATCGATCCTCTCCTTATCCGGGGCTGGCCATGGAGAAACGTGGATGCTTTTGTGGCCCTTGTTCCTTGCGTACATGGCTTGGTATATCTCCTCCGCTATGTGTGGGGAGATGGGTGCGAGGAGCCGTAGTAACGCATAAATGGCCGTGTATAAAGTGTGTTGCGTGGCCATTTTCTTTTCTTCGCCGTATGCCTCAGGTTTGTACAGGCGATGTTTTGTCGCCTCAATGTAGGAATCGCAGAGCACATGCCAGGTGAAACTTCTAAACTCCTCGATCGCTATGTTAAATTGGCAGTTTTCAAGGGCTTCGGTCACTCGTTGAGTTGTTTTTTCCAGCTTGCTAAGCAACCACCTATCTAGAAGCCCTAGCTCCATCTTTTCCTGCGGGGCATAGCTTTGTAGGTGTAGGCTGGCGAAGCGGGCGGCGTTCCACAGCTTTATTAGAAATCTCCATCCATATTCAACATCTGACCAACGGAAGGGTATGTCCGAACCAGTTGCCCCCCCGCTGGCAGCCCACTGTCGTGCAGCGTCAGCCCCATACTTACTAAAAACTTCAGGGGTGGCTATGTAGTTGCCGAGGGATTTGCTCATCTTTCTCCCATCGCTCCCCAAGACCATACCATTGATTAAACAACGCTTAAAGGGCTTCTCTTCAAACAATGCCAGATGCCGAACCATGAGGTAGTACGCCCAGGTACGGATGATGTCAAAGCCCGAGGTGTGTAGATCAGATGGGAAGAGCCTCCTCCAATCCCCTCGATCCGGCCAGCCCGCGTGAACAGCGCATGAGATGGAGGAATCAAACCATGTGTCCAACACGTCTGTCTCAGGGGTGAAACCGTTAAACCCGCATTTTGGGCACCTATCAATCTTTGGGCTCTCTCTCCTGGGGTCTATTGGAACCCAATCAGGCTCAGCAACGATGATTTCCCCACATTTTTCACAATACCATATCGGGATAGGGGTGGCGAAAACCCTCTGTCTTGAGATCACCCAGTCCCAATCCAGTGACCTCGCCCAATCTATCAAACGCGTCTTCATGTAGTCTGGGTACCATGTAATTTCCCGTGAGTTCTTCTCCACATCATCGGTCAGCCTACGTGTTTTCATGAACCACTGCTTCCGCTCCAAGATTTCGATGGGCGTTTTGCACCTCCAACAGACCCCCACCTCCTGTTGGATCCTTTCCCTCTTTTCCAATAGGCCAGCGGTCTCCAGGTCTCTTGCCATGACTTGCTTGGCTTCGTTCACGGTTAACCCAGCGTATTTTCCGGCTTTCTCATTCATTTTTCCCGTTTCATTGATACACATGATGATTGGCAGGTGATGTTTTGCGACACACCTTACATCTGCCTTATCGCCATAGGTGCAGATCATCACCACGCCTGTTCCAAAGGAGGGATCTACCATCTCCTCAGCGATGACCCTCACCTTCCTTCCGGCGATAGGCACATGGATCTCCCTCCCCAAATGTTGTTGGTAGCGCTCGTCGTTGGGGTGCACCGCGACAGTGACGCAGGCGGGCAGGAGCTCTGGTCGAGTGGTGGCTACCGTCAAGAACCTCTCCTTCTCTAATTCAAACTTGATGTAGTAGAGGGTCCCCTCCCTTGTTTCATGCTCCACCTCAGCGTCTGCGATGGCTGTCTCACATCTGGGGCACCAGTTGATGGCGTGGGTACCCTGATAAATGAACCCCTTCTTGTGAAGGAGGATGAAGGAGAGCTGGGTCTTTCTCCAGTAGTCGGGGTCCATGGTCTTATACTCGGTGGCCCAGTCAATGGAGCATCCGAGGCGGATTATGGCATTTTTCATTATTCCGATGTATTTGTTCACAAAACTCTCGCAAAGCCTCCTAAACTCTTCCGGTGGCACCTCGGTCTTCTTGATCCCATAGTACTCCTCGGCTTCCACCTCTGTGGGTAGGCCGTGGCAATCCCAGCCCTGAGGGAAATGAACGTTGTGTCCCCTCATCCTCTTGAACCGAGCCACGATATCGAAGTATGTCCAATTGAGGACGTTGCCCATGTGGAAGTCGCCGGATGGGTAGGGTGGTGGGGTGTTGATGCTATAAACGGGGCGCTGGACATCTCCCCAATCATAACGATATATGCCCATCTCTTCCCATCTCCTTTGCCACTTCTCCTCAATTTGGAGGATGTTGAATTCCTTGGGCAGTCTCCTCATTTGCCAAGTCCCTCAATAACTTCCTAAAGTTAGAAGATAGGCATACAAGATAATTAAATTTTAGTCGATTCTAGAAAATCCTCTAAGGCTCGTTGTCCTCTCTTTGGTGTTTGGATCCGGATCTTCTCGCCCACGTTGATGCGCATCCCATCTATAGCCGCTAACGTGGGAACCCCAGTTCTCTGCTCGATCAGTTTGGCTTCATTTGCTGGTCCCTTAAAGATCATCTGCATGCCGAGGTGGGTGATCACCGCCACCTCGGGGCGGGCCTCCCCCACGATGTTTATGGCGTCGTCGGTGGTCATGTGTCCCTTCCAGGGCCTACCCGATGGCCTCATCGCGCAGAGCAGAAGGAGCCTAACCCCCTCGTACTGTTTTCCAACGCCCTCAAAGAACTCAGTGTCTGAGGTGTAGGCGATATCCCCAACACTTCGGGTTTCTAATCGGAATCCAACGGTGTCCGGGTCCGTGTGCCTAGCCTCGGTGGTAAGAATATCTATATCGCCAATGTTGAAGGACACACCAGGCTTCGCCTCTATCACTCTCTCGGGCACTCGCTGATGATACCTAGAAATCGAGGGACCACACACCTCATTGCCGATCAAAACGCTGTGAGACGCAGCCAAGACCCCCCTTCTCTTGGTCATCCCGCGAGTCATGGCTTCAATAAGAACCTCTGAATCCGTGTAATGATCAGGATGAGAGTGAGAGACCAACACCGCCATGATTTTTTGAGGATCTAACCCCATACCCAATGAGTATACTAGGGCGCCAGGACCCGGGTCCAAATGCATGTTAAGGGTCTTGGAGAGGACGCGAACCCCGCCGGTTCTACGCTTTTGAGTTATGGTTGAGAACCTCCCCCCACCCGTGCCTAATAAGACCAATTCAATTCCAGCCACACGTCTCCCTCTCATACATAAATTCGGGAAATTGTTATTAAATCCACTCTAATTTGTTGTTTCGCATCTCAGTGAAATAGGACACGTGAACAGGCATTCCCATATCTTCCTGGGTTTACTCTAAACGGCTTGGCGATGGTTTTTTATCGGGTTACGCATTTAACATTAACAAGAGGTTGGGATGGCTTTCATGAAGATAGTGATTCGCATTGGCGGCGCTGTGGTGGCTTCACCTCCAAACCCCAAGCTCCTTAGCGAATATGCGGATTTGCTCATGGATTTGAGGAGACGGGGGCACGAACTCATCGTGGTGGTAGGCGGCGGCTCCGTGGCTCGAGACTTTATTGAGATGGCTAGGGAGATGGGCTTAAGTGAGCCGAAACAGGATGAGGTTGCAATCTCCGTCACAAGGCTTTTCGCTCAATTGCTGGCCTTAAAGTTGGGTGACTTAGCAGCTGAGAGAATACCCAAATTGGTAGGTGAGGCTGTTAGCTTATTAAAGAATGGGAAAATCGTGGTGATGGGGGGCGTAAAGCCTGGGATGACCACAGATGCGATAGCTGCGATGATCGCAGAGGAAATTAGAGCTGATCTATTGGTGAAGGCCACAGATCAAAATGGCATCTACACGAAGGATCCAAAGAAATACCTAGACGCCAAAAAAATTGATACGCTCAGCTTCGATGACCTACTTCAATTATTTGAGGAGGATAGGCATAAGGTTGGGATACACCAGATCCTCGACCCCGAGGCGGTTCGAACCCTCCAGAGGAAGAGGACAAAGACGATCATAGTGAATGGGTTTAAGCCAGAAAATGTCACGTTAGTGGTGAAAGGGGAAAAGGTCGGAACAATAATTCAATGACCATAAGTTAACTGAACATATATAGCTGAAAATTTTGGGAGTGTACGGATGAAGAGGGTTTGCCTCATTGGCAGCTTCAAATTTTATGATGAGATGCTGAACATCAAAAGGAGACTTGACTCCGCTGGGATAGATTGCATCGTGCCTCAGCCGTCCCAATATCGAGACCCGCAGGAGCCATCAAAGTTTTTGACTCCTCCATCAGGAGAGGCGTTAATGAAGGACGCACATGAAGCCACATTGCGTTGTTTTGAACGAATAAATGAGTGTGACATTATTTATGTTGTGAATAAGGGTGGCTATGTGGGGAAGAGCACGCTCTTGGATATGGGCTATGCCATCGCAAAAAAGAAACTCATCTACGCCTCAGAACCAATGGATGACTTAGCCGTTATGAGCCTGATAAAAGAGGTCATGACCTTAGACCGATTAATTGAGGTGGCGAAAAGCGGCTAGTCATCCATCACGTTGGATTTAGAAAAAAGCTACTTAATATGTGCCTAATAAGATAATGTTGTGCGGTGGGTAGGTGACACGTCGCAAATCATTTGGAAGATCGCTGACGTACTCGCAAATGAAAGGAAAAGCAGGATTAGCCGTCTGATGGCTGATCTGATTCGGGTGCTGGTGGTTTATAAGGGAGTATGCTGGAGGAGCGAGCTCTTCATGGACCTCGCAAAACTCTACGAGTTCCTCAGCAGAGCTGAAACGATAGACTCACACAGCTTGGACACAGCCCTCAGCGAGCTCAAGTCTAAGGAAATAATATCGCTTGAGGATAGGATGAGGGGCTCCATCTTCGACGAGGGCACCTTCACGGATCAGCTGATCCAACTAATGAGCCTAGACGACGCGAGGAAGGCCCTAGAAAAGGACGAAATCCTACATGGATATCTTTCCGAGCGAAGCAGACGAATACTGGATGCCATGCGCACACGAAAGAGAGAATAAACATGCTAAATCTAATGAAAATATGTTCCTTTAAAGATTCATGCATCAAAGTTACCACCATTAAAAAGATTAATAGGAGCGAAGAGAGTTTAGAAAGATGATGAGGTGCAGGGGTGGCAGAGCTAGGTCAAGCTTTCAATGGCCACATGCGTAGGACTCAAGATCCTATGCCGTAGGGCTTCGTGGGTTCAAATCCCACCCCCTGCACCATCTATCGAGGTTTGGTTGAATTAGAACATGCCCACCAACAAAGAGCTTAAGGATTATCTTATAGAAGAGATAGAAAAATCTAGTTTTCCCTTAGAAATCGAAGTTTCGGCGAGCCTTGAGAGCGAAGAATGGAGTGTAATAAACAACCGACCTTATATAGACCCTGATAAGGGTGAACTTAGAAGCATTGATATAAGCGCGTTCCATGCGCTTACAGCTTTTGACCTTGATAAATAAGGGCATCATTAAAACGGCATTGACGAGAACCACGCCTCGCAGCCCTCGAAATCGTGCATTTGATTGTTTGGGGACGTGGAACAGTAAGGTCTCGGCGGCTATTGCTGGTTTAATCGGGGCAATCAGCGGCGTCTTCCTAACCCAAAAAACGTAGGGGGGTATCAAGAACAATAGGGGGTATCATTCAGCAACTTCCTGCAAAAGGCTCGAAGGGCCAAGAAACATGTGGAAAGGGATACTCAGGAGCTTAGGCTAGACTTCCCAACAGCCTTGAACGGATGTTTAGATGGCTGAGGCATCAGTGAAGGGCTGAAGGTCTAACCGTTGAAGAGGCTCAGCGCACGCTTTGGAGCCTACTCTTTTTCGACCCACCTTCTATATAAGATTGCCCAGCAGAGTACAGAATTATGGCCGATGTTAGAAGTATTGCCATTGTTGAATATACTTCACTGAAAACCGCATCCTTTAACATTATTGCTCTCATGGCGCTCGCTGCGTAGGTCATTGGAACAATTCTGCTGATTGATTGGAGGTATTCGGGGAGAAATTCCACTGAGAAGTACATGCCTATGAAGAATTGAAGAACAATTCCTATGGTTACTGCCGCTCCGTTTGCTCCGGTTGGTGATCTTGCTATCGATGATATGAGAAGCCCAATCGCTATCCCATTTATTGAGCCTAAAAACATAACTGGCGCCAGTAGCGGTATGTTCCAATCGACGTTAGGATTTAGCAAAATGAAGGCGAGGGAAGCCAGTAGTAAAATGGATATGGCTGTCAATGCTAGAGCTGCCAGTGTTTTGCCCCATAGCATAGAAAGAGGACTTATTGGGGATGCCCTTATCCCTTTCAAGGTTCCTTTCAGTCTTTCCTCAACCATTGCGCCCGTTGCACCTGCCATGCTGGAAAACAGGAAGGGGTATGCGAGAATTCCGGGAAGTATCGTTTCTTTATATCCCTTAGCTGCTCTTTTGAAGGTTGCCTCCTCAGTGAGGGATACGGGCTTCGCAAAGGCTTCCGCAAACTCCCTTACGTCAACAGGAAGGTATCTCCACTCAGACCTTAATCTTTCATTAAACTCTGAAAAAAGGCCTTGAATCGCAGCCCTAATAATCTGTGCAAATTTGGGTTAGTTTCATCAATGTTGAGCATCGCGTGGGTACTTTTTCCCATTGTGATGTTAGATTGGAAATCTTTAGGAAGTAAGAGAACCGCGTTTACGTCTCCAGCCCTTAATGAGTTGATTGCTTGCTCTTTGCCTTCTATAATTTTGACGCCGAAAATGTCGGTTTGGTTAAAGGCTTGTATGACGCTGTTTGTCAGCTCCGTTTTGTCCATATCTACAATTCCTATTTTGGCTGTAAAGGGTGTCTCTCTTCCGAAAATGCGGTGAATAAAAGCATCATTAAAAATGGAAGAGCTATTGTCCAAAACAGCGCTTCTTTCTCTCTTAAAAAGGTCTTAACATCTTTTATTGCTATTCCTAAGAGCGGATTCATGCTTCTTCACCCTCTTTAAGTGTCCTTCCAGTGAGATTAACAAACACGTCTTCTAAGGTTGGCTCAACCACCTCAATTTTTTCTGTTAAAATA
>LIHJ01000017.1 GCA_001399805.1 Candidatus Bathyarchaeota archaeon BA1 | reverse complement strand
TATTTATAGACTGGATGTGGCCAGAGAGCATCTGGAGAGGGCAAGGCGAGCTTTAGAACTCAAAGACTACCCAGCTTGTGTTGGGTCTTCGCAGCTTTGCGCTGAAAATGCGGCTAAAGCCGTCATCGCCATTTATAGAATACCAAGCTGGAGCCACGATCCATCAGAGGAACTCCGACAGGTGATAGAGGAGCATCAAATTGAAATAGAAAGCAGAATAGGGGAGCCCGTCATCAGGTTGTTCAGGTTGGCGGAAATCGCCGAGATTTTAGCCCCGGAACATGGAAGAGCCAGTTATGGGGAGCCTATTGAACGTAGACCTCCAAGAGCCATATACAATGAGGATAAGGCGATAAACGCTTTAAACAAAGCAGATGAGGCATTCAAGATCGCTGATAAGGCGATTTCGCGCCTAACTATTTCTCCCATTTCATGAGAAAGCTCGGTGGGAGAGTTGGAATATTAACGGCTAGAACGGGGTATAAAAGCTAGCCTCTTTGAGCCCTCGCGCCCTGGGCTTGACGAGGCTCAGCCTCCCCCAGAGACATTTGGAGGCTTAGAAGTGTGTTGCCTACACAATGAGGTCTTCCAGTTGCTTTGTATATTTCGTTACGACTTCGGGTTTGTCTTTGCCTATGATAACCGTGTCTGAGTGACGAAATCCTCCAAAGCCGTAAAGGTATATGCCCGGCTCCACGGATGTGACCATGCCTGGCTTTAGGATTCTGTGGTTAAAGGGCATATCGTCCCAGTACTCGTGTCCGCCGAGACCCATCCCATGGCCGGTGCGATGCATTATGCAGTCTCCGTAACCAGCTTTCTCGATCACTCCTTGAGCCGCAGCGTCTATGTCTGAAAGGCGGTTGCCAGCAACACACATCTCCACAGCCCTCTCCTGAGCCTCTGTTGCCACTTCAAAGAGCTTCTTCTGCTCCTCCGTTGGCTTTCCAACTATGAGTGTCCTCTCATTTTCCACAGCATATCTTTGAAGCGAGGCGAAGGTGCCGTTATTAATTACATCACCTTTTTGGATCTTCCTTCCGTCATAGCCCCCTGGTCCATGGGGCATAGCTGAGAAGGGGCCTAACCCTGTTCCTCCCGCGCCTACGGTTATGTCGTAGTTGGGGTACCTCTTTGCCGCCTCTTTAGCCATTAGGTAAGTTACCTCAGCTCCAAGTTCTATCCAGCTCTTTCCAACCTCGACTGCTTCCTTGAGCTTCACCTGCGCCCAATTTGTGAGCTCCCCGCCCTTCCTTATGATGTCCAGCTCTTCTTCAGACTTTATTAGGCGCATCTCCCTCAGAAGCTTGCTGGCGTCGACAACCTTCAGCTCAGGAAGATGAGGCTTTAACTTATGCTCCAACGATTCTGGCGTGGTGTCCACGCCTATGCGACCCCTCGTTATTCTCCTCTCCTCCAGGGTTTCGCTCAGCAGTTTAGCCCACTCATTCCTTGTGTATAAACGGTTAGCATGGCGCGGGTGCTCCATATAAAACCGTATGTCCTTGATCCACCCCCTACCCTGCTCCAGCGCAAACTTCACATGGTTTATCGAAAGCTCGCACAGCACCATAAATGGCTCCGCCTCAAGAGGTATCACGGTTGCTATGGGCCTCTCCCAAGGTGAGACGTCAACGAAAAATCCGGAAACATAAATGGTATTCAGCACATCTGAAACCACCAGGGCTTTTAACTCGTTTTCAGCCAGGTATTCACGGATATTTTTAGCCCGTCCATCAAGAAGACCTCTACTCCAACCGTCGGTGTAGCTCATGTTTCCTCCCTCCTTTTCCCATGTTCATGATTTTACAATTTCACCTCTCTAAGCCCATACCAAGGGCTAGGCGAGGTTCTACCTCCTTCAAAGGAGCCTATAGACCAAAAATTACGTAGGCATATCGTATTTAAATTTCGGTAGCTTATTTAATCCACTCAAAATATTTGATGCTAACATACTACCTTTAAGAATAAGGTCGGAAAATCGCTCGTGATACTTCTAGTAGACACCCTACTGGATGATTTGAAAGGTAGTGCGGTCGCCTCGGTTGTCCGTCCGTTCGTCATCATTCTTGTGTTCCTTAGCAACGGGCCTCTTCATGGGCAGACCGCAAAATAGGATGGATGGGTTCGAGATTAAAAGGATTCTTATGTTCCGCCTACTCCACGGCTCCCCTTTTTAGCTGGTCTCAAAATCGTCTAAAGCTCATTTTCCACGTTTTGAATAATGCAACATCAACTGAAATAGATCCATCGTGCTCGATGATTGAAAAAATATATAATATAAAAACTGGTTAATTTCAGGAGGGTTGATGAATGAAAGTTGCAAATAATGCTTTGGAGCTTGTCGGTTCCACCCCGATGCTTAAACTAAATAAAGTAGCTAGGGATGTCGATGCCACGGTGTTGGCGAAGGCTGAGTTTCTTAATCCAAGCGGGAGTGTGAAGGACAGGATCGCTGTATCGATGATTGAGAAGGCGGAGAAAGCGGGAATTTTGAAGCCAGATTCCATCATAGTCGAACCTACAAGTGGCAACACTGGCATCGGTTTGGCTACGGTTGCGGCTGTTAAAGGATATAAGATGGTCGTCGTTATGCCGGAGAGCATGAGCATGGAAAGGAGAAAGATAATAAGGGGCCTTCGGCGCTGAGATCGTGCTAACACCTGGCGGTGATGTGGAACTTGCGGTCAAGAGGGCTGAGGAGATGGCCAAGGAAAACCCGAGAGTTTTTCTGCCTCAGCAATTCAAAAACCCTGTTAACCCAGCAACCCATAGAGAAAACACAGGTCAAGAGATCATAATTCAAACAGGTGGTAGAGTTGACGCTTTTGTGACAGGAATAGGAATAGGTGGAACCCTAACCGGCGTTGCTGAAGCATTAAAAAAGGTGAATCCCCACGTAAAAATAGTTGCTGTGGAACCGGCTGAATGCTCAGCGCTCACTCCAGGCGGAAAATGCGGGCCTCACAAGATAGAGGGAATCGGTGACGGGTTCATCCCTCAAGTGTTGAGGGTGGATCTCATCGATGAGTTGATAACGCCTACAAGCGAAGAAGCATACGATATGGCACGTCGATTGGCCAGGGAAGAGGGGATATTAGCAGGGCCGTCCTCAGGAGCCAATGTGTTTGCAGCTTTAAAAGTAGCTAAAGACTTAGGCATTGGAAGGGTTGTGGTCACTGTTCTACCTGACAGTGGGCAAAGATATTTAAGTACAGAACTTTTCCAATAATTGGATAAAGGTCGGTGCTGGACAGAGTTATGCAATCCAGAGGTTTGGTATGCATGAGAGGAATGTCATCGAAGTTGCCTTGCCTAGTTACCTGTTGTCTCGCAATTAGTATAGCGAGCAATGATGGCGTGGTCTAGGACATCGGCCCTAAGCCTTATTGGAAACCTTCAAATAGCTTTGCACCATCGATTTGGCTGTTAGCCACAAGGACTATTATGATTACACAAGAAGCAATTGGACATAAAGCACATTATACTGGAATTCGGACCGCCCGAAGATGTCAATATTCTTCAGCTTGCCTTATGTTTACACGTTCATGTCTTAAACTTTTTAAAGAAATTTTCTTTTAGGGTTTTTCAAATTGGGTGAGAAAGTGGTTAAATTATTGGGCATTGTTAGAGAAGTCGTAATGTCTTCAATAAGAGTCTAAGTTTGATTTTTCTGAAGAGAGGAAAATCGGATTGAATCCAAGCGCCCTCAATTTTTCTACAGCCTCCAGAATCCTAGAACCGAGCCTGCTTTGTCAGTCGGATGGTAGGGATTCTTTCTAAAATCTTCCAGTACATATCCAGCTTATACTATTAGGAAGTTGATAATCCGCTCCCAGCATTAGTTAATGGTGAAAAACATTCATAGAGTTCCGTCGAAAGTTATAAGAATAAGAATTGCTGAAAGAAATTTATAGCTTAGGGGGGATGATATATGAAGAGCGAAGTTAAAGAGTTAAAAACGAGGGCTCTATCCTACATCGATAAAAGGCGTGATGAAATAATTAAGTTGTGCTCAAAGCTCATACAAATCCCAAGTGAAAATCCCCCAGGCGACGTTACTGAAATCGCCTCCTTCATTAAAGATTACATTGAAGAGCACGGAGTGAAAGTAGATAGCTATGAAACCGATAGAGGGAGAGTTAACCTCATATCGGAAATCGGGGAAAAAGGACCTCCTCACCTCATATTAAATGGTCATATGGATGTAGTCCCAGCTGGGAATCGAAGCAGGTGGGATTTTCCGCCATATTGTGGTGAGATAAAAGGAGATGAAATACTTGGGCGTGGCTCAAGCGATATGAAGGGCGGGCTGGCGGGTCTTATATCGGCCTTCATAGCATTTCCTGATCTTGAGATCGAGTTACCCGGGTTTCTAACGTTCACGGCTGTTCCGGATGAGGAAACCGGAGGGCAGTATGGCGCACGATGGCTTGTTGAGGAAAAGGGTGTCATTGGAGACGCTTGTTTACTGGGGGAGCCAACCGATCTGACTAAGGCATGGCTGGGTGAGAAAGGTGTGTTCTGGATTATCTTTGAGGCCAGGGGTAAGCCTGCTCATGGAAGCGTGCCTGTTCTGGGCGAGAACGCCATAATGAAAATAGATGAGATCGTCTCGCTCATTCGCAAGGAATTTGAGATGAAAGAAGTTAGAGCGCCGAGCGATGTCGCTGATGATATAAGGGTTGGTAAGGATGTGCTTTCAGAGATGGCAGAAAAGATGGGATACCCGGAGAAAGCGGGGGAGGTAGGGAGGCTATTGGACCGTATATCTGTTAATGTTGGTGTCATTAAAGGTGGAACAAAGGTGAACATCGTTCCTGAAGCCTGCATCGTTGAAATAGATATGAGGTTACCATTTGGAATAACCCCAGACGATGTTGAGGGCAGGGTGAAGCAACTTCTGGTAGAGGCAGGCTTAACTGACATCAAGTATGAAGTGCCCGTGTCATCCAATCCAAACTACACACCATCAAGGGAGATGATCGTTAAAATTCTCAGCGATAATGTAAAGAGGGAAGTTGGCATAACCCCCAGACCATACTTCAGCACAGCAGGAACGGATGCCCGCTTCTTCAGAATGAGGGGCGTGCCATCAGTTCACTACGGGATGGGATCCCTAGTTAAAGCTCATAGCTATAATGAGGCGGCTCCAATTGAGGATTTAATCAAGGAAACAAGGGTTTACGTCGCTACGATTATAGATTTCATGTATACCTAAGTAAGGGACCCAGGGTTTTCTAGTTAAGCCTTAACTTGATAGTTCCCACAGTTTCCACAAAACCTTAAATATTTATTCATATAATTTAAATTACTAGGATGTATATGAAGAGAAATACGAAGATAGGGTTAGTGTTGGCTGCTATCTCCTTCATAGCTTTCATGTGGCCCGTCATAGATATAATGAATAGGATTGACATCTTCATTTTTGGCATGCCGCTGCTGTTCTTCTGGGAGACAATATGGATAGGTATCACGGTGATTTTCATGGCGATAATGTATAAGGTACTGAAAATCTAGGGGGATGAAATTTGCAAGAGGCTTTTCTCACCGTTGGAGTTATGGTCGCTTACCTCGCTCTTGTTCTCGTAGTTGGGGTAGCTGCGAGGCTGAAAGGTGTCTTTGGAATGAAGGAATATCTTTTGGCGGGCGGGATGCTACCGTTATTCTTGGTCTACTGGTTGATGGTCGGAGACATATATAGTGGATTTGCCTTTCTAGGCGCTGGCGGATGGTCGTATAGATATGGCGCACCTGTCTATTACATCTTCGCTTACGGTACGTTGGCATACATAGTCAATTATTTTATCGGCCCCAAGACTTGGTACTTCGGCAGGAAGAATGGTTATCTAACACAGCCAGATTACTTTGGCGATAGATATGAGAGCCGCCTACTCGACCTTCTGGTGACGCTATTCGGTGTCGCCTACATTCTTCCATATCTACAACTTCAAGTTGCAGCGGGAGGCATAATATTTAGTGTGGCCAGCTACGGGCTCATACCGCTGACCTGGGGCATGATCATCTCATTTGTGGTTGCTTGGATCTATGTGTTCACGAGTGGGCTGAGGGGCACCGCTTGGACAAGCGTTATCCAATCCATAATAATGATAACCTTTGCTATCTTAGCAGCTACATTCGTGATTCCAATTCTTTATGGAAGTTTAGGGGCCATGTTCAGCGAGATTGCTAAAACGTCCCCTAAGCATTTGATATTAGGCGCTATTCCAGGAATGGGCTATACATGGTACGTCTCTACAGTCCTCATGTGCGCATTTGGCTTCTGGTGCTGGCCCCACCTATTCCAGAACTCATTCGCCATAAAAGATGTGCAGACGCTTAAGCGTGGCGCTGTGCTTTATCCCCTCTACACATACATGATAGCTGCGACGGCGCTTCTTGGGTTCGCAGCGATTTTAAAGATGCCTGGCTTGGCGGTTCCAGATGAGGCGATAATGGAGATTACTAAAATGGTTTTTCCATGGTGGTTCGTGGGGTTGGTTGGGGCAGCTGGACTGGCTGCTGCTATGACTACATCTGATACTCTATGTCTCGTTAGTGCAGGGCTACTGGGTCGGAACATATATCATAAGCTGATCGAACCCGAAGCTAGTGACGCTAAAGTTACTAAGGTGACGAGAATAATGACGGTAGTGCTTCTGGTAATAACTCTGGCGCTCTGCATCTACGCACCAGGGATGCTTGTTTATCTACTTTTGATGGGCTACAGTGGGGTTACTCAGTTCTTCCCAGGCGTAGTTCTAGGATACTACTGGAAGAGGGCAAGCAAATATGGTACACTTACGGGATTACTCGTCGGAGAAGCCGTTGCAGCCTACTTTCTGTTCGGTCCAGTGAGACATCCATACGGTATCTTCGCCGGGTTTCTAGGGCTTCTTATTAACTTCCCAATAGCTATACTGGTCAGCTTGATAACCAAGCCAGCCAAAGAGGAGACTCTAAAACGGTTTGAATTGATCTGATTACCAACCACATCGCCCCGCGTGTGTAACCCCCCATTTTTTATTAGTGGATGGAACCACGTTGTAATGCGGCACATTTACGATAGCGTGTGCAATATGGAATAATTATTAAGCTGAATGATAAAAATAAAAATATTTTTTCTGTGCAGAGCTATAACCTATGAAGCATCAATTGAAACTTAAGTGGTAAAAAGTCACCAATTTTGACGTTGCAGAGCTATAAACTATAAGGCATGAACCGAAACACTGAAACGTTAATCGTGTTAGTTTCCCCGTTTCTCGAACCGCCGAAAAATGGTGCGCTTCAACTCTATAAACGATATGGTTAAGGTTTTCTCGACGGGGGACTGTTGGCGGAACCAAACTGGTGGAAATCGAGAATACCATCTCGTCGCCTGCCACTTAGTATCTTTTCTGATATCGGGCTAGTAGTCCTCTGATCCACTCCCGCGTCTACTTTAAATCCGAGTTTCGAGAGAACGCGCTCTAAAGAAAATAGTGTTGGAATTATATACTCGGGCGATGCCGCCCAACCCCATATGCGCAATCTTGATGGTTTTCCCTTCACCCCACCCGGGCAATCTCCCACCAATGAGCAGGTTAAACTCGTCCCGCATCATATTACGTATTTTGTCTTCCGCGCTTGAGGAACCTCCACGCAGTAACGGTATCCGATGTTTCAGCCTCTTTAGGAATGACTTGGAGGCCCAGAAACCGTTGAGGCACTGTTTCTACGATGCCACTAAAGAAAGTCTCTTTAGTGTGATTTCCATATTTTACTCACGGCGCACCCACAACTCCCTTTTCAATAGATCCCTAACAGCAGACCTTATAGCCGCGCTTCTAGAGGGGTACATACTAGCCCGAACCAGTTCGTCAAGCCCCTCCAAATAGGCTTCAGGTAAGAGCACAGTCACTAATTTCACTCTTTCTCTCCTCCTACGAAGAATATTTTAAGCTCCAGAACAACTTTGGAGAGTCTGTAGACGGATATGTAACTCAAATGTTTGCCCGTGAGTATGTTTGAGACCGTTCCCTGATGGACGCCTGCTTCTTGCTAATTCGGCTTGCGTCAAGCTATGTTTATTAAGGAAGTTTCTGATGATTTCCATTACCTCCCCTTTCTTAAGGAGGGTTCTTGGGGTATAGGGCGGGATGTCGCTATGCGTATATTTCCATGCACGCTCTTGACCGTGAAGAGACCTTAACTTAAAGTATAGCTCCCAATCCTTAAATATGGTATAGCTTGGGATGTGCAGTGGATGCATCTCAAAAAAATTCTGAAAGATTTCAGCCTGTTGTCTCTTAACTTTAAGGTAGGGTAGTAGGGCTTCAATTAGCCGCATTAACGATTCTCTCTTCCAGACCGCAAGTCTCCAACATGTTTTCCAACGATGCCTACTAACCTTTCTAATGTCACCGCCACCAACAACGCTTCTAATCCATTCTAGGACAGCCCTATCTATATTTGCTATTTCGAGTGTTGGCTCAAAGTAATATTGTGCGCCGAGGCTGATTTTCCTCCTCCGCTTCGGGGTCATAGCAAATGTTCCTTCACCGTTTATGAAACCTGCGATATAAGCCAACTCGTCGTTATCAAATCCCTTTCTTTCTAAGGGATAAACAACGAATCTGTCTAAATCTTTAGTCGCTGTTGGCTTTGGGGAGTCGTGCAGAACTGTTACAAGCTTCATCGGCACTTCACCAACTGTTAAGTTATGGTTGTCACTGCCTATAGAATTTACTGCCCTAATCCATGCTTGATTGTCTGTAATTCCCTAAACATCACTTGAAAGGTGTTGTGTACGTCGTCTATGTAGAGGGTTGAACGTCTCATTTTGATTTGGAGGATGCCCGCTGAGACCAACATGGCGCCTATGACATCGCTTACGATGGGTTCTGAAAAGGCTATCAGGGCTAAGCCCAGTTTGATCAGTGTTGTGTCGTTCCCCAACCTCCACAACCTCCTTAAAGAGCGCATTTCCATGGCAACCCCACTCATCGCATCAAGGGCCTCTTCATAACTTAACCCTAAATCACGCAACACCTCAACCATACTCTTCAAATCACTAGTTTTCATAATGCCCCCAACGATTCGCACTATCTAATTTTATGTTAAGATGCTCATAACACAAAAACTTTAATGCGTCAAAGAGATGAAGAAAACAACCCTTCAAACTTAAGGAGACGAAATCTTTTAATAAAACTAACAAAAATTCCTTCGCCAACCATGATTTTTGAACAAAAACAGAAAATTCAATGAAATGTTTAAAAAGAATAGCAAGAAAGCTATTTGGTCTTCATGACTTTATCAACCATTTTATTACTGCACAATAAACCAACTGACACAGGTTTTTAGTCGACGAAAGCGTTTAATCATAGAAAACGTATAAATCCTTTGACTTAACAAACTTCTGACAGAAGTGATGGTTGTGATGCGGGTGAGGGTTCAGCGAATCGAGTCCATACGGGACCCTGAGGGAAACCTTGGAAAGCGGATTGAATTGATTGAGGAACGTGTGATCCCAAGGTTTGCGATCAGGCCCCCAACGGAGGAAGCCCGGATCGTTCAGGATGTGGTTCAGGCGCTGCAACAACAATTGCCCATGTTCACCACACAAGCCCAATTTGCCCTCCCAAAAATCATCCTGTTCTTGACAGAGCAGGAGTATGAGGAGCTGGGCATCGACTTTGACGTGAATCAGATTTATGAATTGGAGCTATCAGGTCAAGCCATCAGATTCAAGAGGGCACCCTGACGGTGATAAAAGAGGTTAAGCGAAGCCATTGAGGTTAGAGCCCTGGCGACAAAGGTAACGAGCCTTGCAGTTTTCTGCGAAAATTATGCAGGGGAATTCAAAATTTTAGGATACGCTATAGATATTGGCGCGGGAGTCAACCCTGAACATAAACGTTTATTTTCAAGCAGGACATGAAAATTCAATCCTACGAGTGGATTCACATGCCCACCATCTTATTGATCAACGACGATGGAATACGTTCCGTTGGCTTAATCGCCCTAAAGAAGCGTTTGGAGAGGCTGGGTGATTTGGTTGTTGTCGCCCCGAGAGAGGAGCGGAGTGGGATTGGAAAGGCCCTGACCACCTCCAAGTGCATAAAAATAGTGAAGACAAGGCTTAGCGACGGCTCAAAAGCATACGCAATAACGGGTACGCCCGCCGACGCCTTCCTTCTAGCCGTAAACAAGATCCTGAAACGCCCACCAGACCTACTTGTGGCTGGGATAAACCTTGGTCCTAACCTCGGAATAGATGACCTACTCAATTCTGGCACGCTAGGTGCGGCGTTGGAGGCCGCCATCCATCGGGTGCCTGCCATAGCTGTTTCTTATTGTATGCGAGAAATCACCGAGCAGAAAGAGGGGAAGGCTATGGTTACGTTGGAGGAGCTGGAGTTTACCGCCAACCTTGCTCAAAAAGCCGTGGAATACGTGCTAAAAAACGGGATGCCCCCGGACGTGGACATCATTTCCATCAATGTGCCAGAGAACGCTGATGCGAAAAGGGTTAGGGTTACAAGCCTATCTTATGTGGGATACCATGACATTTACACGGGGCAGAGGGGCGGGTATGCGATTAGGGGTTGGAAATTGTCCAGCTACCCTGATGATGAGCAGGGAACCGACATACATGCCGTTAAGAGGGAGGGGTGCATCTCCATCACTCCCATAAAAATACAGCTACACCACAGCACAAAAGCGTTACGAAGCTTATCAAAGGTTCTCGCTGCTTAGTTGCATAGGAACCTTTGTCGCATTGACAACCTCGTTTGAGACCTAATTCCTCATCGAACTGGTTCAGCCTTCTGCCTTACCTTATTGCCCGAGGAACCCGAAAATGCGACTCCCTCCCCGCGCTGATGTATTCTCCTCCGGCGCTGCGGATGATGGAAGCGATTTTCGAGAAGTTCTCTGACCCCAAGTATTGACGTGGCTTGATTATGATGTACCTTTCCACCTCTTCAAAGGTGAGCATGTCTCCCAAATCCTTGGGAAATAGAGCCTGAACATCCTCGATTGTTCGCATCATCTCGGTGGGCAAGGCGGCTGGGACACCCATGGCCTTCAGCGCCTTCGAGATCTCCATGAGGTCACCAGAGATTGTGTTCAGGACGTCGAGGAGCATGTCTATTCGCTGCAGCAGGTCTTCTAAACTTGGCTTCTTTTCGCTCATGAGCTCACCTTCACCCTCAATCATAACTATTTTATATGACTCTCATTTGCTTTATGCTACAGTGTATCGTAACATAAAAGAGGATCCTTCGAATAATCAAAGATGATAAATTTAGAGGTTCAAAAGTGTTAGAAATTGACGGCAGCCAAAAAAGTGGCAGCGGCACGATTCTACGGCTATCCATTGCCTTAGCTGGCATCCTTGGTGAGCCACTGCATCTCTACAACATCCGTCAAAAACGCAGCGAGCCGGGTTTACGTCCTCAACATTTAGAGGCCGTGCTCACGGCCGCAAAACTCTGCAACGCGGAACTCAGGGGTGCTGCGCTGGGTTCCCGAGAGCTTTGGTTCAAGCCCAGTGGGGTTATAGGCGGGGAAATCCGGGCTGAGATTGGCACCGCGGGCAGCATTCCGATGCTGTTGTTAACCATTCTTCCTCTTTGCGTGTTCGCTAAACGGGCTGTACGCCTCCATGTGGTTAGGGGTGGCACCGACGTCCGTAATGCGCCCACCATAAACTATCTGAAGCACGTGCTTCTTTTCATGTTGGAGAGGATGGGCTTGAGAGCCTCCCTGACCATCCAAAAGTACGGATACTACCCAAAGGGCATGGGTGAAGTTTCCCTAGAGGTTCAGCCTTGCCAGGGACTTATTCCATTACGCCTTGAGAACTTTGGAACCATAGAAGAACTATGCGGCGTCTCTGTGTGCACCTTCCTAGCGGATCGAAGGGTCGCGGAACGACAAGCAAAAGCAGCCAATGAATATCTCGGGGCTCATGGCTATGAGGCAAAGGTTCAGGTGGTCAACGACATGTCGAATCCACTTCAGAAGGGTAGCTCCCTGGTGTTATGGGCAAAAAGCGACGCGGGCGCTCTGCTGGGAGGGGACGCCATCGGTGAGCTTCGTAAGCCCAGCGAGGTGGTGGGTAAGGAAGCGGCTGAAAACCTCGTTAGGGAGTTGGAGACGCAAGCCACGGTGGACGTGCACCTCGCTGACATGCTGGTTCCCTATGCGGCTCTGGCTGACGGCAACTCTGCTTATCTGACCCGAACCATAACAGATCATTTGGACACTAACGTGTGGTTGGCTCAAGAGATTCTGGGCGTGAAGTTTCACGTTACGAGGGTAGGGAACCTCTACCGGGTGGAAAAATTTGGGCCTTGACGGGGGATGATGGATTAGCTGTCCCATTTCTGTCCAAATTGATTCTTATCTCCCTTAAAGAGCACTCTTATAGCTTCGATGTCATAAAATAGAGTTATCATAATGATAGACGGTAACCCATTCCATCTGATTTACATAATAAAGATCAGATATGATACAATGAGACGATATGTCTCATAATAAGAAGAGAGAGAAACGCAAAGTCGGCATAGAAGCAATTGTTGAGCAAGGCGTTGGGGCAATTTATGTTAGAGGTACATGGATGAAAAAGCTGGATGATCTGGGTAGAAGAAAACGCGCGCGCTTCGCCTTCTGGAACAACGTTGAAATCCGACAAGTCAAACTAGTCGAGGACGTACTGAAAGGCATCGAAAAGGCTTAAAGAAGCTCTCTGAAAGACGCCGTGTTTGGCCAACATGCCTTACACCATTCTAATTTCCCACTCATTTAACTTCTATATCATTCCTAAGCTAAACCATTTATAGATAGACTCGATATCCTATATCTCAAAAATAAAGGTGTAGGATAGCCCACTTGGAGAACTTTAAAGTTAGAATCAGAGGCATCTACTCCACTGCATTAACAAAGCTTCTTCTCGATCATGGCTTCGACGTCGTTCAGCCTTCAGTCACCATAAAGGAACGGTTCGGGTTGGAGGAGCGCGAAGAGTCACCTGATCTTGATGTGAATGATCGCCGTGATCTGCAAGGGGTCCGAGCCTTGGGAAAAGCGGATTGCATCAACGCCTTCAAATCCATCCTTCAGTCGTGCCTCGACGATGTCATCGTCAGAAAGTGGGCAGTCACAGTCGACGGAACCTACAAAGGATTGGTAAAGGGGCTGGACCCCCCAACCCACTCCATATTAGTGGACATCGGACCAGCGGTAGGCAGAGTGGCTGAGGAGGAGATCCCCGGCCCTAACCTGAGGCAGCTGGTCGTTCAGGTGGATAGGAGGAGGATAGGGGCTCGGGAACCCGCCTTAACCACGGGAATCAAGATCCCCGGCAAGTACGCCATCTTGATACCAGGTCGTCAAGTGAAGGTGAGCCGAAGGATTCGAAACTGGGAGAGTCGGTCTCGACTGTATCAGCTGGGGGAGAAATTGGCTCCTGCCAACTGGGGCATTCTTTGGCGCACCGCATCGGCGGACCAGCCGCCTGATATATTAAAAGAAGAAATAGCCTGCCTCGTGAAGGAGGGTGAAGCCATCATGGAGAGGGCTAGGCATGTGGAGGCCCCTGCAATGTTGTGGGAGGGGAACCATCTCATGGACGTGGAGTTCCCCGCTCCATCCAAGAGGAAGTTAGATGAGGTTCGGGGGTCTGTTGTCCCAACCATCGATGGGCACCATTACTACAAGGCTTGCGGGGATAGGGTCTCCTCAGCCCTTGAGATGGCAGAGAGGCTGCTGGAAAAGGGCTACAGTCGAGGCGAAGTGGAGGAGCTTTTCCAACAAACCATCGAGGCGGAGTACCCAACCATTGGGACCACGATACAGATCGAGCATGTGAAACTCAACGGGAGGGTTTTCCACCTAGGGAAGGCCTTGGTGGAAGACTATGATCATGACCAATCCATGATTCGGTTTTCCAGGGTTTTTAAAAGGGAAGGCACCTATAATGGGCTTAAAACTCGTAAGGAGCCGGGCGACCAGGCCATCACCGAGGCCAGGATAGGTGACTGGCACTTCAAAACCAAGTACTTCTCGAGGGATGGACAATATAAGGGAACCTACATCAACCTAAACACACCCATAGAACTATACCCCTATGGGATTCGCTACTTGGACCTTGAAGTGGACATTTGCATCTGGCCAGATGGCGGAGTCAAGACGTTGGACGAGGAGAAGCTAGAAAAAGCTGTGTTAGAGGGGCTTGTCACCGAAAAATTGGTTAGGATTGTGAAAGAGAAACTGCAAGAAATCATAAAGGGACTATCCCCTTAGCTTAGTGATCATCTTGATAAAGTTTTAGTTAAGTATTTTATTCCATGTTGAAGGGAAGCAGGGCTGCAGGGGAAAATGCAGCAAAGGGAAATGCTAGGCAGAAAAATTAAAATCTGTTTAAGCCTAGAACTCATAAGCCAGCGAAAAACAACTTTAACAATGCGATATCCCCTATAAAAAACTACATCAGCTCAACATAGAAAGCTGGAATCGTGAAAGAAAGGCCGGAAGAAAATGAAGGCTCTTCTTCCCAAGAAAGGGAATCAAAGCACAAAATAACATAATAGGTTCTGTTAACTCTTAGGGGTTTAGGGGATAAAAATTTTCTTTATTAACTAGCAGGGTTCACCGTTTTTAATGGTTGAATTAAGGGTTTAAAGATGGGTCCTTTTGGGGGAGACGTAGAACACCTATTATGAAGAATATGTCTCAGTGCCGAAAGAGGTTTTCTATAAGGAAGCCGTTAACCCATGGTTTTTCCTTTCTTTTTTCAAGCTTTTCCTCAAGTCTTGGTACTCGTTCTATCAATTGAACCGATTCAAGTTTAGTCTCCAGTATCGTGAAACGCTTATCTAGGTTTTGAATAGTATTGGTCAGCCTCTCGATTGTGTCCTCGAGGTTTCCAAACCTTGAACGTAACCATTCTTGGAAGCCTGTGATTATCATTAAGGCAACTCCAATAATTGTGAAGACCACGTTGACCAGCTCATATTCTGGCGACCATGGTATGACACGAAAGAGTTTTAAGAACATAAGGACGATCAAAGCAGAAAAAGTGGCATTAACATGCCGAGAGTTATGCTGGCCCACATCCCCATGCCCAACGCCTTCGCCTACGGCTCACTCATAGCAGGAAGCAGGGTGGCAGTCACAACCGAACTATTAAAAGCACTGGAGGATGAGGAAGTGGAGGCCGTTATTGGCCATGAGTTAGGCCACCTAAAACATAGAGATGTGCAAGTGATGATGTTCGTCTCCATCCTACCCGCCCTCTTCTACTACATCGGATACTCCATGCTCATGTCCTCCTACTATGGGAGAAGAGATGAAAGAGGTGGAGGAGGAGCCGCCCTCATTGGCATGGCAAGCTTGCTCCTCTACTGGGTCCTCACCATGTTCACCCTATACCTAAGCCGACTACGCGAACACTTCGCCGACCACCATAGTGCCACCACCGTCGAGGAGGGGAGCCGAAAACTCTCCGAAGCCTAGCCAAAGTACAATACTTTGCTGGAAGGATGAGGAGGATACACCCAAAAGTGAGCGGCTTCAACTCCCTTAAGACCCTCTTCATAGCGGACCCAGGCCATGCAGAGGCAGATACCGTGGCCATAGCCCGCATAAGAGCGCCAATGGCGGACCAAAGGCTTGTGGAGGAAGTCCTTAGAAGAGAAGTGACCGCGTTGGATCGAATAGCGGAGCTCTTTTTCACTCATCCCAACATCGTGAAGCGCCTAAGGGCGCTACAAGAACTGACATAATTAATGGAGATTTTGAGCAACCTCTTTTCTACATCCTATCCAGGATATCAGTTAAGTATAGGACTAAAAAAGTGTAAGATGGGCCACACGGCTGACTCGACCTTGTTTAACGTCCACTTACGCCATAGTCTCTGCCATTAACGCCCCTTCCACAGCCTCTATGAGCCCACTACCTCGAATTAATTTAACCACTGCTTCAACATCCTTCAACAACGTCCTATCCTCCTTCAACATGGGCACCCTCTTTCTTACCATGGAATAGGCTGCTTTTGTTCCCTTCCCAAGCCCTTCCGAGCCCCGAAGATCGATGCCCTGAGCCGCACATAATAATTCGATGGCCACAATATGCTCCACGTTTCGAAGGATCTCCATTGCCTTCCTTGCGGCGATGGGTCCCATGCTCACAAAGTCCTCGAAGTTTGCGGAAGTAGGGATCGAGTCCACGCTTGCAGGATGCGCCAAGGCTTTATTTTCTGAGGCCAAAGAGGCTGCTGTGATTTGGGCGGACATGAAGCCGCTATGTATCCCCCTATCCACCTCCCTATGAATCAGGAAGGCGGGCAACCCCCCGCTCAAGTTTTCATCGATGAGCCTTGCAACCCTCCTCTCGGAAAGGTTACCGACCACCGTTAGCGCAATCGCCAGCATGTCCATGGCAACCGATATTGGTTGACCATGAAAGTTCCCGCCCGACAAACAATCCCCATTTTCCACAAAGATTAGCGGGTTGTCCGTGGCCGAATTAATCTCTATCTCTAACACCCTCCTCGCATAAGCGATGGCATCCCTCACCGCGCCCAAAACTTGGGGGGCACATCTTAAACAGTATGGATCATGAGGCGGCCTCATTCCATGCTCTTCCGCAACCTCCTTCCCCGATTTGACCATCTTGCTTCCCGCCGTCAACAAAGATATGTTCCGCGCGCTCATAACCTGACCCGGGTGAGGCCGCACTCGATGAATTCTTTCATCTAACGCATCCGATATTCCACATAACGCCTCAAGGCTCATGGCTGTGGCGATTTCAGCGGTCTTGATCAGCTTTTCCGCATCATAGACTGCTAAAGCTCCGATCGCCGTCATGAATTGAGTGCCGTTGTTTAAGGCCAGGCCCTCCTTGAAGTCGAATTCGACCCGACTGATCCCAGCCCTTTCCATCGCCTCCCCTCCACCCATTATCTCTCCCTTATGCTCTGCTTCACCTTCACCCATCATCACCAATGCCATATGAGATAGCGGGGCGAGATCGCCGCTGGCGCCCACAGAACCCTTTTCGGGGATGATGGGATGCACCCCAGCGTTGATCATTTGAACCAAAGTCTCGAGAGTTTTTAATTTGATTCCGGAGTTTCCTTTGGCTAACGTGTTAGCCCGCAGTAACATCAATGCCCGTGTTACATCCCTATCCAACGGCCTTCCAACACCGATGGAATGGCTCCGAATCAGATTAGACTGCAGCTCCTTGATGCTCCTTGACGGGATAATTACGCTGCCTAAGGCCCCAAATCCGGTCGTTACGCCATAAATCACCCTCTTTTCCTTCACCATTTCCTCAAGGACTCGCCTGCACCTCTCCACCCTCTCTCTAACCCCTTGAGGAATCCCCACCTCCGCATGATGACGCGCTACCGCGACCACATCCTCTATGGTCAGGGTTTCCCCATCAATAAACACCCTACTCATGATTTCTCCCCTCCTCTCCCCATTCTAAATCAAGACTATTGCTTGAAAAAGATTGTCGTAATTATGAAAACTTGCTAGCGCCATAAAGAAGATAAATTCCCGTTTTATAAGCGGCATTTTTAAAATAAAACATTTATTATTTCTATGGCGATGCCACAGAGTATTGAATTCTAAAGAAACTATTGACTGATTAGCCATTAACAAAAGGAAAGCGTCTGTATGGGCAAAGGGCGAGGAAGACTACGTAAATTTGGTAAAGAATTTAAAGAAAGGAAAGAGCAATATCGAATAAGTAAACGATACAGGACATCGGGGAAAAGGCTCGAATATCTAAAAACTAGTCCTAGACAAAGAAAACTGCTTTTGCGTGAAGGTATTTACTTAGGAGGTCACTTACAAGAAAAGAGTCCTGAAGAACTGATGGAAATACCTGATAAGGACACTACAGAGATCTCTATTTCAATGTGAATTGAACTATAAGATAAGCAATTTCGATAAACCAGATATTCCTGTTAACAAACAATAAGCGCGCACAAATTTCGAACTTCGAGAAAGTCTTGTATTAAAGATATTCTTGTAAGACAAAATCGTTTCGGCATTTCTCCTTGACGTTTCCAGTGCGAAAGAGGTCGGCTTTTAAATCTTGAAAACTATCCCAAAATTGTTTTCCATACAGTCTATAGTGTTAGCCAACCGACTTTTTCAAGTCTTCCCTTCAGAGGGTTCACTGTAAGGCCGGCTGCCTCCAGCGTAATCACACCTATGATTACCTGCTCATGGGCTCCCATGGCCCTTAGCTTCTCCTTTACATTGTTTGGCAACTTGCATATGGCGACCCTCTCCGAAACCAGCCTCTCGCCCTCCACCTCAAAGGCGTTTATTAATGCCTCATTGGATGTGATTTCCTCGCCAGATAACGTTGTCAACTCGAGGGCTCTCCCCGTATATTTTAGACCCAGCTTGTCCACCAAGATTTCATCAATCACACTCATCAAGGATCCCGTGTCTGCGATTGCGGTTCCCTCCAGCGAGCCCTTATCCCCCACAACCTTGAATTTAGCCTTGGCAAAGCCCATACAGCGCACCAAGCATCTGCTCTCAGACTCGCTTATATAGTTGTGCTTAGAACACGCAATCTTCTTTCAACCTCTGTCATCTTGAACTCTCATTAGCATCCTCACCTTATTGTAGCTGACAGCCTCATGCATCCTTTTCGTAAGCTTTAACACCTCAGTTACAACATCCTTAGATAGATGCGGATACTCCTCAATAATGCGATCAATCGAGTATCCAAGTTCGACAAGTTCCAGCACTAAGTCCACGGGAACTCTAGTGCCCTTGATCACCGGCTTCCCTCCTAAGATCTCTGGATCCACCTCGATTATGGCAGTCATCCAAACCCCTCATTAATATTCACAAGCAAAGAGCTCATATTTAATGATTAAGTGACAACTAACTCGCACTTAGGCAAGCTTTCAATTCCACCATGGTCCTATTGAAAAAACACCGAGAAGCCTTATCAGGCAACGAGATTATAAAATTCCTAGTATCTCCCCCCTCCTAAAGTCCTATGGATCGAAAAAATTCAAAAAACAGAAGAACTGCAACCCCATCATGCAAACCACTGTTAGGCGTACCATCCAGTAGTCCATAGACGAAGCCTGCAACTTATGAATAATATCTTAAATCATAAATATTGTCTCCCAAAGCCTCCAACCTCACCAAGAGCACCCAATTGAACTCATCTCATTATATCACCGTTCTTTTTTAATGGAACGTTCTCAAATTTTTTATCCCCCACTAACACTTGTTGATGGAACATTTAAGGGGATGATTCTACAGTAGGATACATACGGGATGAGGAAGCTTGGTAGCCGGGAAGAAGGTTAAGAAGAGGGTTATTCTGGAGGTTGTTGAGAAGCTTGGTCGTCCCCTTGAAAAGCTTGTTAAGGAAGGTTACTATGATCCCGAGACGAAGGTGGTGAGAGCCATTAGGGGCCCTAAGCTCCACTGCGTAAACTGGCAGATTGAGGGTATATCGAGGATGTTATTTAACGTTCTTGATTCCGATGTTGCCAAAGACCCTAAAAGCCTCATCGTTTACGGTGGAATGGGAAAAGCCGCACGAAACTGGGAATGTTTCGAAACAATAGTGGATGCGTTGCTAACTCTGCAACCAGATGAGACCTTGGTCGTTCAGAGCGGGAAACCAGTTGCTGTGTTTAAAACCCATGAATTGGCCCCGAGAATGGTGATGTGTAATTCTATGCTCGTGGGAAAATGGGCTAATTGGGAACACTTCTGGGAGCTTGAGAAAAAAGGGTTAATGGTGTTCGGTCAATACACCGCGGGATCATGGAACTTCATCGGCATTCAAGGCATTCTTCAGGGAACCTACGAAACGTTTGCATGCGTTGCTGAAAGACATTTTGAGGGGAGCCTCAAGGGCAAATTTTCCCTTACCGCAGGCATCGGCGCCATGGGCGGCGCCCAACCGCTTGCCATCAAAATGAACGATGGAGTGGGTCTCATAGTTGAGGTTGATGAGGAAGTTATTAGAAAGAGGATCGATGGCGGCTGGCTCGACACATGGACGAATGATCTAGATAGGGCAATCGATATGGTTACCAAAGCCAAGGAGGATGAAGAGGCAATAAGCATAGGCTTGTTAGGAAACGCAGCAGATGTGCTTCCAGAGCTGCTACGAAGAAATTTCATACCGGATACGGTGACGGATCAGACTCCTGCTCATGATCCTTTAAGCTATATTCCGTCTGGGCTGAGCGTCAAAGAAGCCACAGAACTAAGAGAGAGAGAGCCTGAGAAGTATGTGAAGATGGCTCTTGAATCTATGAGGAAACATGTCGAGGCTATCGTTGGCTTTGTTAAACGAGGGGCCATCGCATTTGAGTATGGCAACAACATAAGGAAGAGTGCCTATGATGCAGGTTTAGAAGAGGCCTTCATTTACCCAGGGTTCATTGAAGCCTACATCCGGCCCATGCTTGAGGAGGGAAGGGGGCCCTTCCGATGGACAAGCTTACGCGGGGACCCAGAGGACATAGCCAAATTGGATGATGTCATCGTTAAGGGGTTTGGGTATAACGAAAAACTCGTGCGCTGGATCGAGAAAGCCAGAAAATATGTTAAGTTTCAAGGTCTTCCGGCCCGAGTTTGCTGGCTTGGATACGGTGAAAGGGCTAGGTTTGGTAAGATCGTAAACGATATGGTCGCTGCTGGTGAAATCGGACCGATATGGGTCGGGAGGGATCATCTTGACAGTGGGAGCGTAGCTTCACCCTACAGAGAGACGGAAGGTATGAAGGACGGCAGCGACGCCGTTGCAGATTGGCCGATTCTGAATGCTCTGCTAAATACTTCAGCGGGCGCCACATGGGTAGCAGTACACCAAGGAGGCGGACAGGGGATGGGATACAGCATCTCTGCTGGGTTCGGAATGGTCTTAGATGGCACTAAAGAGGCGGAGGAAAAGGCAGTCCGCCTCTTCACCGTTGACCCGGGTATAGGAATTGTTCGACACGCCGACGCAGGTTATGAAGCATCGATAAAGATAGCTAAGGAAAAGGGGATCAAGGCGCCCATGATTAATCGTGAGTGAATTCTTTAAGGATATTATCAAGCCTGTTGAACATCAATTCTTAAGCAGTATTCCCTCATCCACGACGAGCCTTCCCTCTTTAATCACCTTTTCCACGAGGTTTGCTCCGAAACGATATCCCAGAAACCTATGATTCGGGATATTAAGGATGATAAGGTCTCCCTTTTTACCAGGTTCCAGGCTTCCCACCTCACGCGCTCGATTGATAGCGTGAGCGGCGTTTATTGTTGCAGCCGCTATGGCTTCCGCGGGTACCACCCTCATCTGATGGCAAGCCAATGCGATGATGAGTTGCTGATTCTCCACCCAACAGCTTGGGCTATAGTCTGTTCCCAAGGCAACGGGCACACCCCATCGAATCATTTTTCTGGCATCCGCATACGTCCCCATCATAAGTGACAAGGATGATCCTGGAAGCAAAACAGCAACCACCCCCTGTTTTGCCATCATCCTCATGCCATCGTCGGAGGCAAATAGTAGGTGATCCGCCGAAATTGCTCTCACCTCCGCAGCCAATTCCGCGCCTCCGAGCCTAGTCATTTCATCCGCGTGCAGTTTGGGCGTTAAACCATATTCCTTCCCGCTGAGAAGAATCTTCCGAGAATGCTCAATGCTGAATACTCCCCTTTCACAAAAAACATCACAAAATTCTGCTAACCTGCGATTCGCAACCGCTGGAATCATTTCACCTATTATGAGTTTCACGTATTCATCTGCATTGTTTTTATACTCTCTTGGGATGGCGTGTGCCCCAAGGAAAGTGGGCACGATGTCGATGGGATGCTCCCCATTTAGGCGTTTTATGACTTCCAAGCATTTTATCTCATCGTTGGTGGTTAAGCCATAGCCACTCTTAGCCTCTACCGTAGTGGTCCCATGCTCTAACATAACATTTAGCGTTTTCTTGCAACACTCAATCAACTCATCCTTGCTAGCTCTTCTCGTTGCTTCCACCGTCTTTAGGATCCCCCCACCCTTCTCCAATACTTCCATGTATGTCGCGCCCTCTATCCTCATTTCAAACTCATCCTCCCGGGAGCCAGCGAAAACTAGATGCGTGTGGGGGTCTATGAAGCCAGGCATAACCACCTTCTCGCTCGCGTCCATTGTTTCCTTACCTTCAAATTTTCTTTTAATTTCATGAGTTACCCCCACAGCGAAGATTCTTCCTTCGTGGATGGCTAGGCCTCCGTCCTGAATGATCCCTATGTCTTTTAGGCGCTCCCTTAGGAGTGGTTTTTGGCTCCCGCCTCGTAGGGTGATGAGTTCCCTCGCATTTTCAATCAATAGGTCTACTTTTTTTCTGGTCATCCTCAACCTGCCTTCCTAGAGTGGCTTTGCCCCTTTTCTATGGCCCTTTGTATAGCCACCTCAAGCACCCGATTCTTGTTTAAATTATCTATCTTCAAATAGTATCCGGCTACATCTATTATCGCTTGTAAAGGGACCAGTCCACAGAACTCTGAGCCGACTATGGGAACGTTGTATCGCTCTGCCTCAATTTTGATCAACTCAAAGACCCTGTACAAGGGTGTTTTTTCGAAGTCACTTATGCTCATCCCGATTTGAGTGATATTTTTGTCAGGGATCTTGGCGGCCATAGCCCTCACGAAGGCCAGTCCTCCTTTCTTAGCGTGCAGAGCCTTGGCTATTTTCTTAGCTATCTCCATGTCTTGGGTTCCAAGATTGACGTTTAAGCCCACCATGATTTTGCGGGCTCCGGTTATGGTCGCCCCTGCTGTTGGGTGAGGGGACACTGGCCCAAAGTCAGGTTTTCTTTCCGGTCTCCTCAACATCTCTTGAAGGCTCTCGTATTCGCCCTGCCTTATCCAATCTATGTCTCTTCGTTCGGGTTGGGTGGCAGCCTCCCCATAAAGATAAACTGGAACCCCACATCTTTCTGCTAGCCTTTTCCCAAACGTTTTTGCTAGGTCAATGCAGTCTTCCATGCTGACCTCTCTAATGGGAATAAATGGTACAATGTCCACCGCTCCGACGCGGGGATGCTGCCCCTTATGCTTATTCATGTCGATAAGCTCAATCGCCTTCATCGCTGAACTCAAAGCGGCTGCGAGAACCGAGTTTTTACTTCCTACATATGAAACGACAAGCCGGTTATAGTGGCTATCGTAAGTATAGTCCAGAAGATAGGTGTCCTTAATCATTTTTATTTCATTTAAAATTGCCTCCACAATGTTGGGATTCGATGTGCTAAAGTTCGGCACACACTCAACAATTTCCCCCAAACTACATACCCACCTTAAAGTTAACGCCCAGATAATGATATAACTTAAAGGCGTAAGATTAAGTTTCATTCACACATTTGAGGCGACAAGACTTAAACGCTCCTGAATGAAATTTCTGTGGCCGGCCCTGCGGTAGCAGAATCCGTTACACACTTAACTGCTTTTCCAACTTTAATAAGGTGTTCACCATAAGGCTTAAAATGAAGGGCCCATTTATGTTCACGGTTGTGATGGAATGGAAATCTTAGAGGCATTGAGAGTCGTTGACAGGAAATTACTTGAATGGTTGATGAAAAGGGGTCTAGAACTTGAGGAGAGGGAGGCCTTAGTGAAAGCCAGATCCGCACTAAGCGAAATCGAGTCTAGAATAGTAATGGCAAGAATAGTTGACCCTGAGGAATACAGGGAATATTGTGAAGGAAAAACTAGGGAGATAGAGAAGATCAGTACGAAATAGCCGCTTCCGATCAATAGGTCCACTTCCTGCCTTATGAGCTCGGAGGCAGAAAATTAAGTTTCATTCATACATTTGAGGTGACAAGACTTAAATCATTTATTATCTCACTTTTATTCCGGCTTTTCTGAGGAGGAGCATCTTGAGCGGAGAGTTAGAGTTTGAGGTCCCCACGTGGGAGGAGATTTATGAGTTGCTTTTGAATCTTGCCGATAAAATACGTAGGGACAATTTCAAACCTGATGTGATTGTGGGCATTTCACGTGGTGGTTGGCCGCCAGCGCGCATCATGTCGGATTTGCTGGAGAGTCCTGAGTTGGCGAATGTGAAGGCTGAGTTTTACTTGGGGGTTGCCAAGACCAAGGGTGAGCCCGTGATCACGCAACCCGTTTCCGTATCCGTGATGGGCAAGAAGGCGCTCATTGTGGATGATGTTGCGGACACGGGGAAGAGCCTTCGCCTTGTTCGTTCACATCTGCAAGAGCATGGAGCAACCGAGGTTAAAATCGCAACCATCTATTATAAGCCTTGGAGCATCACGTTTCCAGACTGGTATGAAAGGAAAACAAGCCATTGGATCATTTTCCCGTGGGAGAGGAAGGAAACCCTCAGGAACGTTGTTGAAAAGTGTAGGAGTGAAGGAGAGTCCATTGAAGAGGCAAAAGAGAAATTGGTGCGATCAGGATTAGACCGTAAGTTAGTGGAGCGATTTATCCGGGAAATATCTGAGGAAGAAGATTGATCAAAAAACTGGAAGACTTCAATAAGTATCTCGCCATAGCTGGCTTCCGAGACGTTAAGATCGAGGACATTGGTGGGTTCTTTGATCTCGTTCGGAGGAAGGTGGGTGATGCCTATGTTCAGTTTTTTGACGCTAGATTGATAGCTGGTTGGGAGCACCTATACTTTGCTGCACTAAATGCATTAAATGCGTTTAAAAACAGACAAAACATTTCAAACAACTTGGCTGTTGAAGCCCTTCTCTTCGCCTCGGCTCAACGGCAGATCAGGAGGGCCGTGGAGATCCTTGGGATCAATCCCACATCCTCGCGGATCGCTGTTCTCATCATAGCTGAAACTCAGCAAAAAGCAACCGCAACCTTAGAAACCATCTCAGAGGTCATATCGGGTGAGCGCGACGACAGCGTCCTCGAGTTGGCTGATGAAAAGCTTGAAGGCATCAAAAAGTTATTTGGTGTTTCTGACATCGAACTCAAGGCTGGGAGAAGTTTGATGGATTTGGTGATTGAGCACATAGCGTTGTTGGCGACAATCAAGTAGATCTGGCCGAAGATTTCACCTCATCGACTCTAAAGGATGAGTTGTCTAGAGTCGCTAACTCCTGAAACGTTTAACAAAATCCCTAACCTTAACAACCTTGCCGTCATGCGTGTATGTTCACCGATCCCCTCTTTTATTTCTTCCGCATGGTTGCGAATACGCCGGAGGCCCACATACCCAGCCCGAAGATGGGAAGCGAGACGAGGGAGAGCCATTGCCCCAGCGGTTCGAGGGGGCGATATGTCACTTTCACACTTATGGTGATTTGGACGCTGATTCGATGGCCTGCTGATTTGGGTTCCGTACTTCAACTTTGATTACGCCCGACTTTGAAGATTTTACGTTGAAATAGGCGTATGTGACGTTGGTTTCGGACCAAACTATGTTGTCATCTGGGTCGTAAACGCGTACGTTGAAAGTCCTTACCGAAGACAGTGGTGGAGGCAGTGGTGGGCCTTCATAAGCCTTAATTATGTACTCCACGGAGCCAAATAAAGTGTCTCCCTCTTGGACGCTGACGGGGTAACTCCAAGCTCCGAGCCCGTCGATTGAGATGCGACGGTAGAAACTCTCCTTAGTTTCTGAGTAGGTTACGGTGGGCGTGAGGAACATGCACCAGAGCCCGCTCAGAAGAATGATTGAGGCTAACGTCAACGCGACGACCCCTCCGGTCTTTAGGTTTATGGTAACACGTCTACCTATTAAGATGCCTACCACTATCAAGCATACTATACCGATGGTCACAACGCCGACTATGATCAGGGGCAAGAACGCATACCACCAAGGCACGGGCGGCGCAATGTTCGTCGGCATAATATCCATCATATTCATCCGCACTTAACATATCCTCATAAAAACCCACATTACGAGTATATAATGCTACTCTTTAGAACACACTCCACTAACTCTAGAACGGCGCGAAAGGAAGGGCTAAAGCAACTTACAGCTCTTTAGAAGAAGACGAATCCGTCTTCGACCAAAACGCATAGAAACAATAGTTTTATAGTGGGGAGAAAGTAAAAATTTTTGTATGAAAGTTAAACTTTCAGAGGGGTTAAGAGAAGCTTTTCCCTACATNAACCGACAAGATGTTCACTGGTTCTATCACAGAGATGCCTGTCAATCCGCCAACCACTTCAATGAGAACAATTTTGGCTGGTTTGTTCAGGTCAACCCTTCTCTCAATGTTCGCCGCTGCAGCTTCAATGATTTCTTTGGTTGAGGTCTCGGTGAATCTTTTCTCCACGGTCACGCGGAACGTTTCATCTTCCCTTATTTTTGAAGCCAGCTCGGTGGCTACCCTCTGAATCTCCCCAAGGTCGGTGCGCACAACCCTTTCGATGGGGATCACCCTGAGCGTATAGCGGAATTCATAGGGGCGCTCCCTTAGAATGTCTCGAAATTTCTCAATGACATCAAAGGGGTTAAAGGCTGTTTTAGCCGCTATCAATCCCATAACCCCAGTTTTATCAACTGTAGCGGCACTGTCCCCCATCTCCCCCAATAAGTACCATATCTCGGAACACGCATCTTCTTCGTTTCCACGAGCCGTCGTGATAAGCAGGTTAAACTCCTTTAACACCACCCTTCTCTCCTCCATACGTATATTTATTGACCGTTTTAAGAGATTTTCGAAATTCTTCGGGTGGTGCTTAAACCTCCATCATATCTCCCATGTGTATGCGTCCTGAGTTGGCCATAACCCGGCTGTAATCTTCCTAGCCCTTCCGATAGATGGGCTATATTTCCACAGACGTGCAACGGTATCTACCTCCACCCTCCACCTTAGTAACCCGTTTTACCACCTCAGCGTTGAGGATAGTCCATACGCCGTGTCGGCTGGATATATGACCCACCCTCCCATCTTAATTATCTATGAGACATTCTCTATTGTTGCCTTCAAAATTCGGATATCTCACGTGCGTGAATAGAAAAGGATGAATTTAACATTAAACGTAACCAGTGTAGAAAGATAACTACACGCTACTTCAAGGGAACATACATGCTTGATCTGCTGGCTCCGATGCCTGGTGTCCCGTGCTTGACGGGTTTGTTGGTGATGGCGAATTCTCCTAGGTAGTGCCCGATCATCTCAGGGGTTATTTCTACCGAGGTGAAATCCTTTCCATTGTGGGCTAGAATGGTGACGCCGACCATTTCTGGGAGAATCACCATGTCGCGGGTGTGGGTTCTAATGACTGCTTTTTGTCCTTGCTCCAGGGCTTCCTTAGCCTTTCGTATGCTTTCAAGAAGAACCCTTTGTTCTTGGGTGAGCCCCCGAAGCAGGCTTCGGCGTTGTCGCGATGGCAGCAAGCGAATAAACTCATCCATTGACATGCTTTGCAATTCTTTAAGGGTGTAGCCACGATACATGAATTCCTTCGGCATGTTACTCTCCCTTTCATTTGGCTCTCTGAGGTTTATTTAAACATTTCTTAACAAATGAATGAGAAACGATTGTGAGGGTAATCACACTAACCCTTTCTTCTTTTTCGTTTACGACCAGCGCTTCTCGCTGCGATTAGGCCCACCTTCCTGCCTGGGGGAGCATGACGTGATACCGTTGTGACCTTACGAGCGCCCCTTTTGCTACTTCCATATGGATGCGCTGCAGGCACCATGGCGATGCCCCGTGTTCGTGGATACATGCGACCCTTCGCCTGCATCAAGTGGAACTTGGCACCTGCCTTCAGAAAGGGTTTGTCCACGCGACCAGCGCCGGAGACCACCCCAATGGTTGCTCGACAAAGATCGTTGAGATACTGGGTCTTCCCCGACGGAAGCCTCACGATTGTTCCTTCAGACGTGTGAGCCACCACCATGGCATAGGACCCTGAGGAACGGGCGATCTTCCCCCCATCGCCTGGCAAAAGCTCAATGTTGCAGATCATGGTACCCTCCGGAACGCTGCCCAGCGGGAGCGTGTTACCGACGTCTACAGGGGCCTTATCCCCAATCTGTATTGATTGCCCCTCGTAAACCCCTTCCGGAACCACTGTGTGATAGGTTTCGCCGGTTTCCAGCCTTATTGAAGCTAGGGGGCTGCCCCTTCCAGGCTCATGAAGAAACTCTGTTACTCGGCCTTGGATCGCTCCTTTCCGCTCCTCTTTAGATATGGGGGGGTATTGGACCGGGGACAACCTTTTGTGGGTGGCTGCTCGAAAGGTGGGAGACCCTCGGCCACGCCTTTGAACACGGATTCGCTTACCCATGAGGATTCGCCCTCCTATAGGATGCCAAGTTTGATCGCCACATCCACTGCTTTATGGTCTGGGTGAAGCTTCACAAAGGCCTTTTTTTGGCCCTTGGACGTGATCGCAACGTTGATCTTCTCCACCCTCACCTCGTAGAGCTCCTCCACTGCCTGTCTTATGTCTTTCTTCGTCGCTATGGCATTAACGATAAAAACCAGCTTGTTTTCATTTTCAAGCATGCGGCTTGCAAGCTCGGTCATAACAGGGTACAATATGACATCATAGGGGTCCATGCCCATCCCCTCCAAACAGTTTATCCAGCCTTTCAATTGCTGTTCTTGTCCACATGGTGAGTCTTCCTGGATGGGTTCCGGGTGCCAAAAGTTCAACATTCAAGCCATCAACTGTGACAACGTCTACTCCTGGTACATTGCGGGCTGCTTCAACGATACCCTCATTTTCAGCGACCACAAGTAGAGGGCCCACTGCCTGCTTCATTCTCCTACCGCGCCCCTTGCCCTTGCCAGCCCGAACTTTTCGACTTCCCCTAACCCGATAGATGTCTGGCCATACCCCAATTTGGATAAAGGCCTCTTTAACTTCTCGAGCCTTTTTTAAGCGCTCAATTTCATCCACGACAACTAATGGAAAATCGGGAACGTCATCTATCACATGTCCCCTAGAGGCAACCAGCTCCTTAGACGCTGTAGCGGCAATCGTTGAGCGCAAAGCCAGACGCATCTCCTTTTGAGGGATTCTTCTCTCAATTTTCTTTTCAACCAGAGGTGGATGCGCATTTCGACCGCCCACGGCGCTGGGTATGAGGGCGGCCCTCTGACCACCTTTCACCCTTGAAACGCGTGAAATCCCCAAGCCCACACCCATAGACTCCGCTGTGGTGCGTTTGCCAGCCAAAACATCCCGACCTTGAGGCTGGAAGCGATGGGATTGAATGGCAACTACCGCTCGCTTGATAACGTCCGGCCTAATAGGAACCTTAAAGACCGCTGGTAGACGAACCTTGCCCACCACTTTACCCTCAAGGTCAAAGACCTTAGCCGAAACCTTACCCAACCCTAATCCCTCGTTACCCCTGCGGCGACTCCAGTGACACATAGGTGATCTTCGGCGGAGCGTCAGGAACCCTTTTAGGAGGACGGACGGGGTATCGCAACCGTATGAGGCGTTTGACAGAGCCGGGTAGGCTCCCGTCCAGCAAAATGTAGGTCCCACGAACAGGACCGTAGCGCATAAATCCGCCCTTTGGAGAAACCTCACCCCCATCAGTTCCAATCTTCAGGATGCGTTTATTGTACTCGGTTCTTTGGAAGTAGCCCACTTGACCCGCCCTGGGGATGCTGTACGTAACCCGGGCTGGGTGCCAAGGGCCAAGCGTAGCAATACCTCGCTTGGTTTTTCGAGACTTGTCTTGCAGGATTCTAACGCCCCATCGCTTCACAACCCCCTGGAAACCCTTCCCCTTCGTAACAGAAATCACATCTACGAATTGTCCTTCCTTAAAGACATCCGCAACTGAAACTGTTTTCCCCAGCAGGCTTTTTGCATATTCAAATTGATCCTTAATGGAGGCTCCGTCAATCTTGATCTCCATGACCTCTGGCTTTTTCTTAGGAACGCCAGCGAGTCTGGGTTGCGCAGCGACTAAGAGGCGAAATTCAGTGATTTTATCAAGATTTTCCTCCATCCTCTTTAAGCCCTTCTCTGGGTCAAAGTTTTCAGGCAATGTAAAAACTCGATCAAGATCGTCGGGAGGATCCTTCATCCATGCCTCGGTGAGCGTTTGTAAACCATACTTGTTTTTCACATATGCCCGAATGGCACACACAAGGATGGGGGGTACGTCCACAACAGTGGCAGAGTGAACTATCTCTTTGCCAAAGTCTGGGGAGCCCGGCTTGTCCTCCATCAAGAAGATGTGGGTCATACCCGCCTTGTACCCCATAAATCCCAGTAGGGTGGGGCCCTCTTCTACTTGAGGCCAATAGCGTATTCTACCAACCGCACGTGCAGCACGCCCCCTAGGCAAAAAGGCAAGACTTCCCCGCTTTGGCCCATGCTTCTTTCGATGACCCATGATGTACCCATCTCGTCTTTGTTTCAAAGAGAGCGTAGGGTTATAAATGTTGCGAAATTTATTAAGAGGTGATCTTAAAGCATGGGATGGTTATATCTTACCGATGAAGGAGTTTAGGATGGCTAATGAGGTGTATATTGCCTCCTCGGTTCTGACGGTTCCAGTTCCCTGATATGGGATGGTGTTGACTGTGAAGTGCGCCACATCATCTAGTTGGAGGTGTTCATGTGCCACGATTTCATACAGCCCTTGGGTTGGGGCACCGAATGCCACCAATATTCTACGAGAGTTTTTCCAGCATCCCGATAACTCGTCCATGACCTCAATAATGGGAGCCCCATAACGTGAAGTCGCAATCACCAGGTCGAAGGGACGGCTTTTTACCAATCGCCCAAACGAGACATTGGAAACCGTTACCTGATAACCCCAATACATTTTGATCTCATCACGACTTGCTAAAACAGCCTTAGGACGCTTCCCAAGTTCTGTAACCTTCACCGTGACTCGGGCATTAACTGGAAGCTTTGCATCAGGAACCATCAATGGGCTTTCTACCCCTATATCTACGAGTGAGCCACCCTTGAAGGCGGATACGACCACGCCCTCACGATATTCCCCGACGGTTAAGTTCTCTATTCGATTTGATAATGGGTGATGGGGCGTTCGTAGCGGAGGGAGAACCCCTGCATACCGAAGTTCAGGTCTGATCCTAAACAGTTGTTTCCGCAGGTATTGAGGTGTCTCCATGTAGGAGAGAATGGTGGCAATCAGGTTGGCGTCTTGACTCTGATCCACATTTGGGAGGTCAGGGAACACGATGATTTCATTTACACGAAAGATAGCAGCCGCCCGTCCAACCAAACCGATCTTAAATGTTTTCTCTCGAAGATGGGGAACATCCGAAACCAGGGATGCGGGAATGGCTAAGGAGAGCTCACAGCCACGCTTTAAGGCTGGACTAGGCACACCGCTATCAACGATCACTCGCATCAGCCCCAAAAACCTTACACTAACCTTATTTCTAAAGTTTTGTGAGAAGAATATAGGGAGATGATTTGGAAATGAGAAGACGCTTGAAAGTGAATGTGTATAGCGCTAAGCATAGAGACCTTGAGGAGCTGGCTTGGTGCGCCTTCTGTCAAGAAATAAAGCCCCTCTACTGGAAGGATGGCAGGCTGTTCTGCTTCGAGATGAAGTTCTATCCAAGGACTTCGCGTGTGATCGTGCTCGACAGCTGTGTGGCGAGCATGCCCACCTACAACAAAACCATTCGGGTGGAGGGATCCGCCAACATACCATCCACGATACTCCCCGTGGTGAGAGCTTCAGCCATAGCGGAAAAGGTGTTAGAGCAGGCATTAAACCTGCTTAAAGAACAAGAAGCTCCTGGGGACGAGGTGAAGAAAAACCGCCATAAGCCTTGATGTCACTCCCATACACCTTGCCCATTTTCCAGAGAGATAAACAGCCTTGGACCCCTGCCCTTAAAAGTTTCAAGGATGAAAAATGCTGCTCTACTGACTGCGATCTCTTTAATAAAAGGACTTAGGGGGCGTGTTAGAACGTCTTTACTCTGTGGCTGTGACTTTGAGTTTGGACCTGCTCTTTCTTAATAGCTCTTATTACTTCAAGGTCCCTCTGTACTTCGTCCCACGATAGGGTCTCCATCGCCTCAGTAGCGTCCAACCATCTTTCAAAGAGTTTTTCATCAACCCGCCTCCCATTTCGATCACCTCATTTAATATTCATATCTTTATATTTCTATTTCCTTTTCTCTTTTTGCCTCTGAAACCACTCTGTCTCGAAGCCCTTTGGATATCTTGGTCCCTTTGTTCACCAAAATATCTATGTACGTTTCAATGTGTCTAGCCGTTAGTAGCCCCTCATCCTTTGCCGCCAAAAATAAACCAAGTGTGCCCACAATACGCTGTATTCCAAGCGACCTTGCAACCCGCCTAGGCTTTAACTCATCTAATATTAGTATGTCCGGCTTCATTCTCTGATATAGTGTCATTGCCGTAGCCTCACCAATATGTTCCTGGGGATTTCTAGGCTCAATTCTCATCGCGTACCTGTCGGATTCATCCATCTCCTCTGAGCTTAAAGCCTCCACCCTCGTCAACAGCCGCCCTCACTTCCGGATCTATAAGCTCCAGATGAGCCTGCGAGGGTATGTATATGATGCCCACTAAAGATCTTAGAACGTCTATTCGGTTAATTTGAGCAAAAGCTATCAGCACAGTTGTGTTAGCCACGGCTGATCTAAATAGGGGCATAACAACATTCTCTCCTTTGAGGTTTTATTCTTTCTCGCTGACCTTAACCCTCGTTTTGTTGATTTTTAGTTATTTAGCCTCAGGCTTATATCCCGTTAACCCGAAGATATTTTTCACTTTGGCATGCGCGACTGTGGATGCCCGTATATGAGTCCTATGATAATCGCCGTTGGTACCACTCTCGTTAGTATGCCTACAAGCCCGGCTAGTCAGCGTAGCGTTTACCAGGGCTTTTAACAATTTCATAGACGCTATTCCTATGGCTACTCCGGATATTATTGCTGGCATGTCCATGAAAGAAAAATATGCCCAGCCTGTGTGCCATATGTATCCAAAGTATGGACTGTGGGACCTGTGCCGAATCTTCCCAATATAAAACAGAAACCCGAAACAACTATCAGCATATAGCTGACGTACATGAATGCACTGGTTAAGACGATTATCACGATGTCGCTCTTTTTAAAGGAACAAACCCTCAAACCTCTTCTTCAATGTTCAGTTTTATTAGCGTTCTATCATTATTTAATATTCATACAGTTAATGGTGGGGAAGATGCGCAAAGCTACTATTCTAGACGAACCGGAAGAGATTAAGAAGATTGACAAAAGCGATCTTTTGGGGCTTTGCATGAAAACCCCAGAGTTTTGTGAAGATGCCATACAGTGGGCTAAGCAAATAAGGATACCGAGCGAGGTGAGCATCTCTGAGGAAGCCTCGATCAAATATGGGAGGCCTCACCACATCATAGTTGCCGGTATGGGGGGCTCCGCCATAGGTGGAGAACTACTTCAAGACTGGTTGCGAGATGAGCTCCCCATCCCCATAGATGTTTGCAGGGACTACGCCCTACCCGCCTATGCGGATGAGGACACGCTGGTTTTCGCAATCAGCTACTCTGGAAACACCGAAGAGACACTTAGCACTTTTATGGATGCCATCCATCGAAGATGCATGACAATAGCCATAACCTCCGGGGGACACCTACTAACCTTTTCAGAAAAACTGCGGATACCCCACATCGCAGTGCCGGGCTGGCTTCCTCCACGTGTCGCTATACCACATCTCTTCTTCCCGCTTCCAGTTCTCATGAATGGGATGAGTATCCTCCGAAGTATAGATGAGGATGTCAAGGAAGCCATAGAGGTTCTAAAAAAACTGAGCATAGAGAACTCGCCCCAAACCCCAACAGAAAACAATCTGGCGAAAAGGTTGGCGCTGGAGTTGAGGGACACCATACCCGTGGTTTATGGGTCTAGGCAATATGGAGCCGTAGCCCATCGATGGAAAACGCAGTTTAACGAAAACAGTAAAGTTCCCAGCAAATACGATGTGTTTCCGGAGCTCAACCATAATGAGGTTGTCGGGTGGGAAGCATCAGAGGATTTCACCAAAAAATTCTCCGTCATTCTCCTACGAGACCGTGAGGAGCCCCCAGAAATCAGATATAGAATCGAAGCAACCAAGTTATTGGCATTACGCAAGGCTCAAAAGGTCCTAGAGATCCATGCGATCGGGGAGGGGAAACTGGCGAAAATGTTCTCCATGCTCTTTGTAGGAGATTTGGTGAGTGCCTACCTGGCGGTTCTGCAAAACATCGACCCCGCACCAGTGGAGATCATTACCAAGATAAAAATGGAGATGGGAAAGAGGTTTAACATAGCGGAAAGATTGAAGTCAGAAATTCGGGAGATAACCGAAGTGGGACCTTGATGATTCACCCGATCGCTTCTGCCCCCACAGCAGATACTAGGAGCCCCATCTCTTTACCTGTGCGAGCAAAAACGTGACAGTTTCCAAGCTTCAGATTCTTCAATCCCACGTCCTTGACGGAAAAATAGGTTTTTAACATCTCCCATAGGGTAGGGGGACGGTTCTCCTTAAGCTGATACTCTGGGAAAAAGGCCAATATTGTGAACGGTATCTCTGGATCAACCTCAAACAAAAGCTGGGCAACCTTCACGATCTGATCCGTTTCAACCCACCCTGGTATGAAGAGGGAAAGCACCTCTAAGATGAAGCCCCTGTCGATGATTTCCCTTGGAAGTTGTAGAATCCACCTATTTGTGGTTCCACACAACCGCTTGTAGGTCTCTTCATCATATGCCTTAATATCCAGCCAATAGGAGTCAAGTCCTGCGCTTGCCAGCAAATCCAGATTTTTAGGTGTTAAACCATAACCGTTGGTTTCGAGCAAAACCCACATTTTGTTGCATGCTTTCTTTATCTTCTCAGTTGCCTCAGCGTAAAATTCTGCGCAACAACCTATATCTCCTCCAGTGAAGCTGACGACATTGCGGGCTGGACCCCATCCCTGGGGCCCTAACAAGATCTGGTCTGAGCTTAGCTTCCCCGGGCAGAGGGGTCCTCGCCTTCCCTCCAAAACGCATGAGCCGCAGTGATGGCAAAGGTCAGTGGCGTGAAACATGGTTGCTCGTTCTCTTGGCTCCCAGACGGTGACCCCTTCCTCATATTCTGCACACATCTCGGCAATGCTGTCCGTGGACATCCAGTGTCCATTGAAAACTTGACTAAAGTACCAGCTGTGGCATTTTAGACATTGATGATTGCATCCCGACTGGTAGATGGAAAAATAGTCTTCGGGGCGGCTAAGATGGGCGGAGGTAATAACCCTATGCCACTGTCCATCCTCCCATTTTAGTGTAGCTTGACATGCTGGTTTCATTGCCTTATCAGGAAGTAAGGTGACGCATTTACCAGGTGGATATCCTTGCTGAGCCATCCTACAAAGCATATTTAACCCCTTACGGAAACTGGCCTCTTCAATTTAATCTGTGAAAGTCATTATAAAAATGAAGTCTTAAAGAACTAGTGTGCATACAAATCCCTACTTGGCTTCTACATGATGCATGTATATTTTAAAATTGAGGGCCTGTATTAGGAATGGAGAGTAATTTTCAATGACGAGGATGGACATTATCGTCCTCCTATTCCCATGAACGAATTCTTAAACATTTTTCAGTTACCCTCGGCGGTATCATTTCTGGTGGACGTTTGAGGGCGTAGGCTGAAAGCTTTTTGAGAAAGATTGTTGTAACCTTAACCCTCGGACATAAATAGACAATTAACGGAGTTATTCAGTATGCAAACTATGCTCAAAATTTGTCGTTTTGCATCTATTTTATAACCGCATGGCTATTGAAATGAATGAGAGGATGCGTGCTAATGAGTGAGAAAGCTTGGATGGATGTTTCCGTCATCCGATGTCCAAAGTGTGGGCGATACTATCTGGATGCCTCATGGTATGTGGTTGAGTTGGAGTCAGACATCGAGTGTGGGGTTTGCCACGGGGTGTTTAACACCAAGAGGCAGCTGACTGATCGCGTAATGCTAGAATTCAACATCGATGAGAGCGGGCAGGTGCTTGAAGCCAACGTAATAAGGCATCTTTAAAGGGACGAGAGTTAGCGATGCTCATTTCCTTGCCGCGAAGTGCATTCGACGACTGTATGGTAGGGCCTCAGGCATTTCACGAATGAATCTTTCCAGTTCAAGCAGCAACTCCAAGACTTCGTCACTCCGCTCAAGGTCTTTGGGTAGGAAGTGGGAAAGGGTGATGGTGGATTCAACTTTATCAACATGAAAGCCCATCTTCCGAAGAGACTCCTTCAGCTCGGATGGTGTGAACAAGAATAGAAGAGAGGTTGGGTCATTTGAAACCGCTAAATATTCACCTGTTTTAAGGATTTGGATTGCCCGCCTCACATCCTCTATGTTTTTGGCGTTTTGTATCTCCGTAACTGCAATCGCGTACCGTCCAGAAACGGAACCGACCAGGAACCCATTAAACTTCAAAACTAGATGCAATTGACGCAGTGCGGTTGAGACCTCATCCTTTGTTCCCCCTTGTGTGAAGGGATCCGCCTCGACCAAAACAAAGTCGAAGGTTTCTGGAGGGAATGGCAGATGATGAATGTCCGCAAGGACTAGATCAGCCTCGCCAGTTTTAAGCAGTCTTCCAATCCTTTCCTTTGCCAAATAAAGCATGGGCCTGGAAAAGTCCAGCAGAACCACGTGGTGACCAAGGTAGGTGAGGTCGAGGGTCCATCGACCGCTCCCGCCTCCAGCGTCAAGAATTAACGATTTTTCTTTGGGGACGTAGGGCATGGTGAACGCCCATACAAGGTTGTCGTATACCTTCCGTCGGAACAGCGACCTCCACTCTCGCTCCGTGTATTCAATGGCATATTCTTGGCCTCTCCAAAACATATCAAACCCCTTCATGGACCAATCGTTCAATTGGGGTGTATGTCTCATATATGCTTGATCCTCGTAGCACATCTCTCTAAGATCTAGCCCCTTGCTGGTTCTCCATTTGTGGCGCTGGAATCCCAACACGACCAGCTTGTCACTTTATTAATCTTCTCGGCGGTGATGTGCTTGCCCGTTTCGGGATGAACTGGCGTAATGATGTCTAGTGCCATGGCGACGAGTCTTCCACCCTTATGAGCAACGGGAACCGTATTTTATGGGGGTCCACAGTTTTTCTTAACAACACCCCGATCCTCATTGATCCGGAGAGAATGTATAAAATCGGGGATGTCTTCACATGCCAGCTGCTACCCGCTTAATCATTTGAGAGGAAACCAAACAAGTTACCACAAAGTCAATAAGAGAATAAGGTTATTCTCTTAGAAGGACGCATTAAACTTGTCATCCTATTCTATCGAATACTGCCTAAGGTGATCAGGGGATGAGGTTTGAAATTGAAGTTGAACACTTCAATCTCGACGATACCTTCATCCCGTCCTTTGTGTCGAGTCTCTACCAAAGAGTGGGGGCGGGTCATTGGGTTAAGGTGGCTGGCCACCTTGGTGGTCAGTTGGAACTTAGACAAAGCCAACCAAACGTGCTTTCCATTCGATGTGAGGCCGGGTTGACGGAGGCTGCTCTCCGAAGGAGGGTTACACTCGAAACGGGATTGTGGCAGGGACCGTATGAGAGAATGGTTGGGATGCTTCCGAGGGAGGTGCAGCCAAAGGTTGAGGCCTTGGCTAAAACGTATGGTGGGGTTCGGCTGCCCATCGTACCCCTAGATTTTTTATACATGTTGGTTGTAACAGCCCTGTCCAAAAGGGCCAACTATGAGCCAATGGTCTTAGGCTGGTGTCGAAAAATCTGGAAAAGGTACGATGGAAGGATCGACTTGATTGCCCAACTTAAACCAGAAGAACTGATGGACATCGGCACCAGCTACCAGGTTCTTCAACTGCCAAAGACGCTGGGAAGTTTCATGGGATTGTCAGAAAACGTGGAGGGATTGCCAAGGCAGGTTTTGGATTGGGCGGGGCCGCCGATGGCTCCCATGGAGGAATTTGTCCTCATGCTGCCCCTTGAGCTGGCGAGGCTAACCTTGATTAGATGCTGTTGGGGGCTTGGGCCAAAAGCCGTTGACTCCCTTCTTTTGTCCACTTCGAAGGCGACGCATATCATCCCATGTGACATTCACTTGTTCTCGGTGGTGAAAAGATTGGGACTAGGTGGCGTGGAGGGGGCGAGGATGCCCCAAAAAACCCTCTGCTCCCGCTTCGTATGCGACAAGGAAGCCTCCAAGGGGCTTAATGTGCCCATGTGTCCTAGGGCTGAAAACTGCCTCAAGGTTCGACTATCACATTTTGGGATGCTTGGTGGTTGGGTCCAAACGTTAACCTACCTTCATGGAAGATCTTATTGCCGAACCAAAAACCCGAGATGCGAAAGATGCCCGTTAAGAGAGGTTTGCAAAGGGTAGCAACGCTTGATTTATTATCGAGGTACGCCTTAAGATTTGTAAAATGTTGTATGAATGCGGAGTTGAAGGCTTGTGCGAGACCCTGACAAGTTCGAGATGATCAGCGAGATGGCGAGGCGTAGAGGATTCTTTTGGCCCTCCTGCGAAATTTATGGTGGTGTGAGTGGCTTCTTTACGTTTGGTCCACTGGGCTCCATATTGAAGAGAAGGATTGAGGATAAGTTTCGGGATTTCTTCATCCGCCCACTTGGGCTTTTTGAGATCGAGTCGCCTGTGATCTTGCCAGGGAGGGTGTTTGAGGCCTCGGGCCACGTTGACGCCTTTAAGGAGCCCATGGTGGAGTGCAACGGGTGTAAGCGAAGATTTCGAGCCGACCATCTCCTTCAAGAATTTGCGAGGATGAGCGACACTGAGACCGAGAAACTAAGCCTTCAAGAATTGATGAATGAAATTAATAAGCATGGTGTTCGCTGTCCAGAGTGTGCTGGAGAATTTGGTGAACCTAAACAATTTTTGACGATGTTCTCCACCACCATAGGCCCATACTCCGAGGCAATTGGTTATGGTCGACCCGAGGCTGCTCAAGGAATATTCATAGAATTTAAGCGCCTCCTTGAGTATGCTAGAGAGAAGATTCCCTTCGGAGTAGCTCAGATTGGCCACGCATTGAGAAACGAGATTTCGCCGAGGCAGGGCATCATAAGGCTTAGGGAATTCACTATCATCGACCTTGAGTTCTTTTTCGACCCGCAAGAGCCACGTTGTCTAAGGCTGAAGGAAGTGGAGAACGAGGTTTTGAGGTTGATACTGGCTGAAAATAAGCTGAGGGGCATAATGGAACCAATTGAGGTGACGGTTAAGGAGGCGCTTAGTAAGGGGTACATAAAGGCGGAGTGGCAGGCATTTTTCATGGCTTTATCTAAACGTTTTCTGGTCGAGTTAGGGGTGCCGGAGGATAAGCAGCGCTTCATTGAAAAATTGCCTTGGGAGAGAGCCCATTATTCCACGCAAGGGTTTGATCAACAAGTCCACCTGGAAAGATGGGGTTGGGTGGAGGTTTCGGGCCACAATTATCGGACAGATTATGACCTGAGGAGGCACATGGAATTTAGCGGAGTGGATATGAGGGCCTTCAAGGCGCATGAAAAACTTGTTGTGAGAGAGGAGGTGGCCATTAAACCCATCATGTCCGAGATTGGCCCAGCCTTCAAAGATGACACACAAAGGGTTGTCAGGTTGCTCTCTATTGCAAACCCGAGTGAGCTGGAGGACGCGCTCAAAAGTCAGGGCTTCCACATGTTGGAGTCCTTCAAAATCCTGCCTCAGCATGTTGAGGTCATCCGTAAGAGGGTGAAGGGGAAGCGATTCATCCCACACGTGATTGAGCCAAGCTTTGGCTCAGATCGACTCTTCTATGTAACCATTGAGTACGCCTATACAACGAAGCAGGGTCGAACTTTGCTAAGCCTTCCGCGGGATCTTGCTCCCATTCAGTTGGGTGTTTTCCCATTGGTGAGCAAGGATGGGTTGTCTGAAAGGGCGAGGCAGGTGTATCAGATGCTAGTTGATGAGGGCTTCTCGGCGGAGTATGATGAGGCGGGGTCCATTGGGAGACGGTATGCACGGGTCGATGAGGTGGGGACCCCACTTGGTGTCACCATCGATTATCAAACACTTGAGGACAACACCGTAACCCTGCGTGACCGCGACACGTGGAGGCAGGTTAGAACCAAGGTTGATGAGCTTCCTCAATTGCTACATGCCTACTTCCGCTATGAGGTGGGGTTCGAAGGTTTGGGGAGGCTGGTTAAGGGCTAGGGTCCAGTTTCCTTCGCTATTCTTTTAAGGCTTTGTTATGTTTATAATGTTGGAGATTAGACAGGAAATTCGAGGGGCGGGGGTTTATGGTCTTCCCTGTGGAAACCGAGGAACGGGTGAAGCGAAGAGCCCTCAGCGTTTGTCAAGATCATCTAAGGAAGGTGATGGACATCACCCGCAAGGTTCCACAGATGATTGATTTTTTTGTGAGGGAAGACAAAATCTCGGCTCGAAAATTGTTCACCGAAATTAGGGAATTGGAGGAAGGTGTGGATATTGCGAGGCGCACGGTCTCACAGGAGTTGGCCGAGATAGGGGCCATCCTCCTAAGCCGAGAGGATTTTCTTCGCTTCACCAACCTAACCAGCGAAATAGCAGACTTTTGCGAGGGCATAGCGTTTCGATTGATAGAGATCATGGAGAGGGGGTGGAAGGTGCCACAGGACATAAAAAGGGGTTTAATGAGGCTTTCGGAGGCGGTGTTTGAAGCTGTCTCAAAGCTCAGGGAGACCGCCATCACCCTGAATTATGGCTCAACGAAGGTTCTGGAGAAAGCTAGGGAGGTGGAGGTGGCTGAACGAATCGTTGACGACCTCTATCGGGAGCTGGAAGTAAAAATTATCAGTAGCCAGATAGAAATCCCCCCGCTACTTCTCTTAAGGGACATAGCCCTATTTCTTGAAGATGCCGCGGACAAGGCGGAGGATGCCGCGGACGCTGCCCGAATACTGGCCTTCGCCATGTGAAGGGGAAGGGGAAGGGGAATGCCCGAGAAAATCGAGACGGAATTCATCGAGAACTTTCTGGTGGTTTGGGATCCGAAGAGGGGATCCGAACTCTACAAGCTTGGCTTTTATGGTAAGCCCGTCGGCATCCCCAAGCCCAAGGTCTCGGACTTCAATGTTCCGCTTATCCTAGATCTTATGGAGGGCTTTTACCTCGTGGAAAAGGGGATCATCACCGTGCATGAGGGCCCCAAAAAAAATCAGCTCAGCCTTGAGAAACTCCGTAGAAGGGCCAAGAGGCTGTATGAGGAATTCGACCAAAAGTATGCGGTGTATCGAGACCTACGGGACCATGGGCTCATCGTCACACCCGGCATCAAATATGGGTGCGACTTCGCCGTGTACAAGCATGGACCAGGCGTCGAACACGCACCCTATATGGTCTCCGTGAAGAAAACCAACGATGAGGTCACCGCCACCGAAATCGTGAAGGCGGGGAGACTCGCCACCACCGTGCGAAAAAGATTCATCATCGCCATACCTGACCTACAAACTCAACAAACACAATACCTCATCTTTAAGTGGTTCAAGGCCTAATTCAGCCTTTTTCGGGGCTGTTATGCCTCGTTCTTATACCACGAAGCATAGCAGGATGGATAGTAGTAGTCTACGAAACCTTTGGAGTCGTATGCACTAATTCTAGTTCCACCCTTACTTATTTTATCTCTGTATATTCTACAATGAGTGAGCCTCCTAGCCTCATCAACAAAAGTCATTTCATCACTTATTTTAAATAGCGCGCGGTTGTCGAAGAGGATGAAATGGTTTCTTATTTTTACCCAACTGAGCCGAGGAATTATCCCGGTGCCTTCAACTTGTTATCTTTCAATTTGTATACTCAAGCACTTAGCCTCTTCTGCTTCTTTCCCATATCTTCATCTACATCGTACTTGGTTTTGACCTCCAGTTTGTATGGCACATTTTCCCCTCTAACTTGTAAATCATGAATCGCCAGGCATTATGTGAAACTTGAGGGAAAAGTTCATCTTTGCGGTGAACTCGGCGAATACCATGCATTTATGATGGACCGTTGTTTTAGAGACGCATAAAATTATTGACGGTGATAAGGTATTAGAGAATTAGTACTGGCTCCTAGGTATTTTGAAGTATAAGGTCTACAGCGAATAATTTAACACATACGGTGAATAACATTTATGAAGTGAGGGCGATGTTGTTGGAACCGATAAGGGTTATAGAAAAGGTTGTAAGTAAGTTGGCGCCTGGGCGACCCCCCCTCTCTATGGAGGTCCACGTGGTTAAGGCTTTGAAGATAATTGATGCCAAGGGTCCAATTGGTCGAGTAAAGCTCTCGAAAACATTGGGATTGGGTGGAGGTGCTATACGAACCCTGGTGAGGCACCTTAAAAATGCGGGGTTAATCGAGGTTTCGAGGCTGGGCATTGTCCTAACAAACTCTGGTAAAAAACTTCTTTCCAACCTAAAGTCTAAAATCGGTGAAGATGTGGAAATTCCTAAAAGCTCTTTGACGGTTGGTCCATTCAATGTAGCAATCCTCGTTAAAAACTCCGCTGAGGTTGTGAAACATGGTTTAGAACAGCGCGATGCAGCAATTAAGGTCGGCGCCCTAGGTGCCACAACCTTGGTTTTTAGTCACGGCAGGTTAAGTATGCCGGGAGTAGAGGAAGACATTTTCAAAGACATCCCCGCGATACGTGAGGCGCTCATTTCTAAGCTTAAACCTCAGGAAAATGATGTGATAATAATAGGTAGCGCTAATGACAAGTCCATCGCAGAGTTAGGAGTAATAGCAGCAACCCTCGAAATCCTAAGAAGTTACCGACCGATTTCCTTTTAAATGTCAACAGGCTGTTCACGGGTTCGTACAGCTTAAATCCGTGAACTTCCTCCCTCAGCTCCGCTGGGTTCACCGCATCGGCATATGCGCCTTGATACCCCAGCCTCATCACGCTCATCGAGAGGCTTTCGGGGGAGCCTGAGCCTCCCCACATCCTAAGCATGCTTAAGCAGGCGTTTGCATCCCTGTCCAACCCACATGTGGGACAGGTTTTCTCCATTGGAGCTATCTTTCCTCCACATCTGGAGCATAAGCTTGAAGTTTCATATAGGTCAAGATAAACCATGTCAAAGCCGTTTAATTTATGCTTATAATCCAGCATGAACTGAAACTTTCTAAAGTTCCACGAATTTAACCTCCGTTTAAGGTTCTTACTCTTTAGAGAGACTGGCTGAATTCGCTTGCTAAATCGATTATACCTTTTGACCCCTCGATTCACACTCTTCCTTATGTTGCTTAAATTTTCCATAATGAGCGTTTTACCCCTTGTAAACCCTGAAACCCTCTTAGTTAGCTTGTGAAGTAAATCGTGAACTTTGCGTTTTCTTTTGCCTGAATACTTCGTGAAAAGGCGCCTCTTTACTTTTGAATCTCCAATTCGCTGAATTCTTTTGAGCTTATTCGTATAAGCTTCATGCGTTGCTCTAAGTTTAGAAGTGTTAACCCTTAGATAGTTCCCATTGGAATCTATGGCTGTCAAATTGCTTTCGTTTATTATCTATGGCTATGCATTCATTTGGCTTTGTCAGGTCGATCTCCTGTTTAAACGGGATTATTATCCAATGCTCGTTCATCTGGATTTGCCCTATCTTAAGCTTACCCTCCCCCAAAGATTAATGAACCTTTCTTGATAGCTTCCAAACCTCAATGGAATGGTCAGGAAAGCCCTGGGCTTAATGGATATTCTAAGTTTATCCCCCTCAAAATGCGTCAGCAAAGGGCTGAAACTCATGAACAGCTTTCTCGCTTTGGGTTTCCCGCCCTTCACGCGTTTCCAAGAGCTTAACATAGAAACGGCAGTTTTAATAGCTGAAACGGCGTACTGGCTGTTGTAATCATACCTAGCTTTGAGCATAGGGTAGCAAGCATGATGAAGCTTTTTAATGCTGAAGCTTTTGGTCTCATACGCCCTGTTCAGGCAGATATTAAGCATATCCCTAAAAGCATGAAGTAAATGTTCCGTTTCTGAAGTTGAATAGTATCCAAAGCTAATCGCTCTAACTATCTCGACCATCAATCTAACTAGAAGTTAGGTTGTACTTATACGTTTTACGAACCCGTGAACAGCCTATATTTTATTTTGTTAGACTAATATCTTGTGCTAAACTTCGCCTCCAATAGAGCCAGACATGGAAATTTGCGAATCAAAACTGCTCAAACGTAACGGGGATTTCTATCTACATATTGTTGTCCAAAAAGAGGTTAAGCCTAAGGCTGATTGCGATGGCGTCTTAGCAGTGGATTTAGGCATCCACAATATTGCAGTAAGTTTGAACTCAAAGACGGAGAAAGCCCGTTTCTATGGCAAAGCATTGAGGGCTATCAGAGGGCACTACTTTCACTTGAGGCAAAAACTTCCCAACAGAGAGGTTGTTAAAAAAGTTGGAAGCCATGAGAGACGAATAGTTAATCATGAGCTTCACAAGATTTCTAAAGCAATCGTTCAAGAGGCAAGAGAAACAAACTCGGCAATAGTTTTAGGTAAGCTGAAGGGCATAAGGAAAAACGGGAATGGCAAAGGACGAAGGTTCGATCGAAAACTGAACAGTTTTTTCCTACCGTAACCTTTCAAGCTACATTGAATACAAGGCTAAATGGCTTGGGATTCCCGTGATAATTGTAGGTGAAGCCTACACAAGCCAAACCTGCTCCATCTGTGGTGGAAGAGGTGTCCGATATAACGGCTTGTTCAAATGCTCCTGTGAGCAAGGTTAAATGCTGACTACAACGGGGCAAAAAACACGGGGCAAAAAACATAATGAAACAGGCCTTAGGGCTGGTCTCTAAGGCAGGAGCGTCTGTGAACACGCTCAGAACTAACCCTATGGATAACCTGAATCCGATGATGAGGTTAGAAGCCCATCCATAAGGGTGGGTAGTTCACGTAGGCGTGAAGTACCTCCCTATCACTCCCTATCGAAGTCGGTCAAGATCACTGCGGCTCGAATCTGATGCTCTGTTTTCAGGACGAAAAAGGATGCGTCCAACCTGTCGCGTATCATCCTCCGCTCATTGCACGGGAGAAATGGGAGGGAAATGCCTCTCAAGCGAAGCGCATATACGTCCCTCCTACCCTCAACTACTACCACAATCTTTCAAATCCCGTACCGCGAGCACCCACTCATCCAAGGAAGGCATCCAACGTCGCCAACAAACTATTTTTAAGGTCAAAAAATTAAAGAATATCCCACAATACTCTAGATGTAGGAATAGCGTCTCCCCGTTCTCCGACTACTGTAGCTTCTGCTGAACCCGCTACAGCCCCTCGATTTAAAGTTAGGAGTCTCTTAACTAAAATTAGCCATCGCTTTGCGTTCCACCTAAGCCTAAACCCAAGCAAGCCAGCTGAAGTTGACATGTCAATGTTAAAAACTGTGGCAATAAGCATGGGCGACGAACAACAAATTCAACATCCCCCATCCGATTTAGGGACAAACTAGCGCGCTAAATACTGGAGGTTAAGGCCCCCATGGCGTAGAATTGTCCCTGGCAGAATCTTCTCATGTTCTCCTCTTTCTATGACCATCTTTCCATTCACAATCACATATTTTATACCGCTTGGGTAGTGGTGCGGGTCTGCGTAGGTTGCCTCGTCGGAGACCTCCTCTGGGCTGAAGACTACGACATCTGCCCTCATTCCGTTCCTTATCAGGCCCCTGTCCATCAGCCTCAGCTTCTGGGCTGGGAGCGAGGTCATCTTCCTTATGGCCTCTTCCAACCTCAATACGGCGAGCTCCCTGATGTATCTGCCTAAAACCCTTGGGAAGGTTCCGTAGGCCCTCGGATGGGGCTTGCCCTTGCTCAAAACTCCGTAGGTTGCCCTGATTGAGGCATCCGAGCCAACCATGGACAATGGGTGGCTTAGAACGGTGCAGACATCCCCCTCCCTCATGGTGAACCTAACGACGCTCACCGACGCCGTCTCCTCGATCAGGAGGTTGAAGGTGAAGTCAAACGGGTCCACCTTGAGGGAGTCGCACACCTCCTTTATCATTCTACCCTCATACTCGGGGTGCCCCCTACAGTATGATATCATGATCGAGTCCCAGCCCGCGGTGAGGAAGGGGCTGGGCCAGCCCGGGATGCCCTCGGTCATCTCATGCCGGATCCTCTCACGCCAGCCCGAATCCCTGAGCCTCTCAAGCATCTTCTCAACCCCTCCCTCATGAACCTCCGGCGGTAGGAGGGCGCTCATGCCGAAGCTGGCGGCGGTGTAGGGATACACATCGCAGGTTACGTCCACGCCCCTCTCCCTGGCGTCCTCCATCATCCTAAGCGTCGTCCCCACCTTGCCCCACGCTGGCCTCCCATGAGCCTTGTGATGGGATACCTCAACGGGGATGCCGGCTCTCTCCCCTATCTCTATGGCCTCCCTAACGGAATCGATGAGCCTTGGGGCGTCCTCACCCCTGATGTGGGACGCGTATATGCCTTTATACTTGGCAACAACCTTGGCTAGCTCAACTATCTCATCCGTGTCAGCGTAGCAGCCGGGCGGGTATATGAGGCCTGTGGACAGGCCGAAGGCACCGGCCTCCATCGCCTCCTCGACTAGGCGCCTCATTTCTGTGAGCTCAGCGTCGGTTGGGGCCCTACGGTCGTATCCCATGGCGCAGACCCTGACATTGGCATGGCCGACCAGTGTGGCCACGTTTATGGATATCCCAGGGTCCTCCAACCTCCCCAAATACTCCTCCATGCTCGACCAGTCGAGTTCGACCTTGGCCTCCTCTAGGAGGGGGGTGGTCTTCCTGATCTCCTGCTTGATTTCATCGTTTAGGGGGGCGCCGGAGGAGCCGCAGTTCCCGATGACCTCTGTGGTTATGCCCTGCCTGACCTTGCTCTCGCCGTGTCGATTCATTAGGAGCTGGAGGTCGGAGTGGGAGTGCACGTCTATGAAGCCGGGGCAGACCACCATGCTCTTGGCGTCTATGGTGATGGTGGCGGGGGATGAGGCTAAATCGCCTATGTCAACTATCCGCCCCTCTTTGATGGCAACATCAGCCTTAAGCCAGGGATTGCCTGTTCCGTCGATGACCGTACCCCTCTCGATCAGGATGTCATACATGATTTCACCCCAGAATCCGTGTGCCACCGAAGAATGGTTTGCTTTGAGAAGATAAATCTTATTTACTTTTTGTAATCTCGACGAATTGAAAGGATGGGCCGATTCCTACTTCTTAATTTCTTTTCTTTTTTAAAAAAAGGAGGGATGTTTGTGGTTCACGTTACCTTTTCTTCAGTATTTTTGCGCGTTCGTAGTATCCCCTGGGTATCATCGCCAGTGCTATTAGTAGGAATGCGAAGGGAAGGAAGATGCGCGCTTCCTCAGCTATGACTAATGTAGTTCTTTCGATGAAGAAGGCCACTCTTGTCATTATGGTGCTTCCGAAGGTGGCTCCGAAGGCCACCATCATGCTGTATTTCCCGATTTCACGCATGGTGCTGATGGTTCTGGTGGGTTGTATTTTTGTTCCACCCGTGAAGATGAAGTAGGTTACCACCGTTATCACCATTATTATGATGAGTATGTTGTTGAGGTATGCGATCTTCGGTGTCCCAGCGATGAGTTTGGGCGCCGTTGCCAAGGGATTCAATACGGTTAATCTGATCTGCGCCAAGAATTGGGCTTCTACCAGGGTTCTCATCGCAATCGCCGTGCCTATCGCAATAATTACGCCAAGTCCATATCGGCTTACCCAATAGTATTTTCCTGAGAATCTGAAGTACAGCAGGATGCCGAGGATCATTGGGATGATCCAAGCCCATTCTCCCTTCGTGGTCATGGGCATCCAAGCGTAGTCCCGGATATTTTTTATCCCCATCACCACAGCGAAGCCCGCAGCGGAGCCAACGAACACATGCTCGGAGAAACGATAAAGCGGATTGTCCTTGAATGGAAACGTGTAGATGAAGAGGGTGAACGCTACGGCCAACCATGTTCCAAGAAGCTCCCACGTCAGCATCATCTGGCACCTCTCTTCACTTTACGGAGGTAGAAGTAGCCAAGGTTGCCCAAGACGATGAATATCAGAGCCAACGAGTGCGCCATTGATTGTGCGTCCATGCTGGCCAGTCCCGGCCCCAGTCTTCCGATGAGCAGCTCGTACTCAGCGCCCACGCGCGCCCCAACCATTAATCCAACTGCTTGTGCTGGGTAGAAGGGCTCTGCGGCTGGTCCCATGACGCCTAGGCAGATGATTGCATATTTGGCGCCATATGGAGCCACAAGCTGTCGGACGTAGCCCTCTAAGATGTCAGTTGCGGGGGTGACCGTGATGGCTAGGGCAAAATCCTTTATGCTCTCTAAATCTTTCATCATGGGCAGATCCGTCAAGGGAGTTCCGTAGTGATCTGCTTTGGCTAATTTATGTATGTCAGCTCCCACAGCCGCTATGGCGGTCTCTCCTCCCGCGAAAAACCCTAGATACACGTAGTCGGTACCATACTTTTTGTCTGGCGGTATGGAAACCGTTCTAATGAGTAGCTCATATATCATTGGGCCCTCTAAGGCAAAGGAAACAAACATGATCTTCACTGGTCTCCAAAAGAGGTGTTGAGCAACGGATATACCGGCTGCTTTAAGCTCGGGCCAACCGCCCATTCCAGTGTCAACACCATACCACACCACACTCCCAGCTGGAAGCGCTTCTATGACTTTGTGAAATGTACGCGATCTTTCCCCGGTGAGGATAGGTAGGCCTATCGGGCGAAGCAAGGGTATAACAACTACTATGATCATTAGGAGATAAACTATCCGTCGATCAACCTCCTCAAATTTTGCGATGAAGCTCATGGTGGTTACCTCCATCAATCAGGGCGACCTAGCCACCCTCTTTCACGCCCTAGTAAAGTTCGTAGACCCAGTATGATTGACCCCAGCGCCACCCCGATCATCATTCCACGGAAGCCAGCCATGTTTGGAACGCCCATGATCCATTCGCCAACCGTGGGGATGCCAGCCCATATCATTTCCCCAATTGGTGCGTTGGCTAATATCGTCAAGCAACCTACGACTAACAGTAGAGCTGCCTCCTTGGTTCGGGCTCGAAACGCTCGTTGGGCAGCAGAAAACATATAGAACACCAATATCGAGTACATGGTTGCGCTGAGGGGCCCGAACGTGGCCCAATATAGCCACGTCCAGGACGGATGTGCTGCCAGTGGAGTCAATGCCAGACCAACAATTAAGTATAGGACTAGCATTGCCAGCAGAATCATGCTGTAGTACCATTGGCCAGGTGTTCGCTTCAGTACATGACGGACATGAACTTGGCTTACGACGATCGCGCCTAACCCCATGGCGAAAGCGAGTATCACAACCCCCCAACTAAGCAAATCCTTCCCGAATGCTTTAGCGGCAGGCACCATAAAGAAGTATTCGAATAGCAGAAACATCCCAACGATGAATGTTACAACCAGCGGGATCGTTCGCCGCACTATGGCAGACATATATAATCACTCCTACATTTTAAGCCACGGAATTATGCTAACGCCCAACATGATCAAGATAACACCAGCTATAATGAGCCCAACGCCGATGAACTTGCCTACATCCTGCCCAGCGATACTAGCCAATTGCACTGGATCCTTGGAAACATACGCGCCGGCAGCATAACACTCTTCACCAATGATGTTATAGTCACAAACAACCGCGAAGAACGATTGTTGAAGAACCCGACCGGTGCCAGCTATCTGAATGGCGCCCGCCCGAGCTCCAGTTTCAGCGAAGATAAGCGATTCCGCGTAGAATGGGCCAATCAGAACATTAACTGCACACTTCTCCCTGACGAGAATGCCTTGAACTCCCGAAGCATATGCGAATTGTTCACTGGAGAGATAACGAATCATGTCCGGCTTGTAGGCCTCCGGCCTGCCTTCCGCTATGTAAGCTGTACGCAAGGTCTCATGCAACAACGGAAGAGTATCCGGCTGAGCCGATGAAACTATCAGGGGGGTATTGTATTTTGCACACAATCCAGCCAGATGCCCAAGAACACTTATCCCAGCAACAATCAACGGGCCCCAAATGCCAGTAAGCGGACCCAGTCCGGACGTGAAATGAACTGGTCTCA
>LIHJ01000021.1 GCA_001399805.1 Candidatus Bathyarchaeota archaeon BA1 | reverse complement strand
CTTTCTGACTATCCGATTTTTAGGCTACGCATAAAATCTTTCTTTTCCACGGTTTTGCATCTATAAGTTTCACTCGTGCGTTTGAAAGCTGGTCTTTTAAATTTTGAAACTCCAGCATTTTTTCTTGTTTCAGGCCGCAGTTCATGAGAGTCTCGATTAATTGGTCCTTAGTGAAAGGGGCATGCGTCTCTTTCATCTCCATTTCGCTTTCTAAGGATTTTAATTTAGTAACGAACTCCTGCAGATCCCGCTTAGAAATCTTAACAAGACCTTCCTGAAGGTCGAACCACCTCAATTTGTGATGGATGAACTTCCCTGCGAACTTATCGAATTTTACCCGCGCGCGCTACAATTCATGGCGGACCTTGAGCGAGTCCTTGGAGCAAACTTAACTCGTAGGATAAACCGGTATGTGGAGTTGAAAGACAAGGGTTTAACAGAGTTTTCACGTTGATACTTATGATTTTAGCTAACTGGTTTTAGCTAACTGTTACGTTATTTACGTTATTTCTAGCGTAACGTTAATAGAAGCTGAAAGCTTACCCCTTCCTTTTTTTAAAAAAGTGGGGTGGATATGGATCGCACGCGAGAATTAGCCTCTCATCCTTGACGATCTCTTCCCCTATTATGTGATAGACTGTAAATCAGATCATTTATTTGATTCTAACTATTCGGCTGTCTTCCGTTATTCAAGTTTTGTTAGCGCATTGATTCTAGCTAACACTATTATTTTGTTAGCCTTTCTCTTCAGTGTACTAACTTTTTTCCTTTTGTAGCTTTTTCTCTATTTTCTCTTGACTAGCCTTGATGTCGCTGTGGATGGCTACAATAGCCCTTTCTATAGCCTTTGCTATTTCTTTAGTCGATGTTGCTATCTCCCTTGATGATGCTCGTAGTTGCCAAATTGCTAAGATGGCGCCAGCTAAGATGCTGATTGCAAGCGTTACGATCTCAAGTTGCATGTATTTCCCTCTTCCCTCTTCCTTATAGCCTGAAGCTTCCTTTAGCTCCTCTAGACTCACTCTTCTGCTTAAACACTTAAAAACCTTCCACAATTTTATACTCCCTTAAAGCATATAAAATTTTCAGGGATGGTGGAGAGAAGTATACAATGGTCCCAACACCCATTCCCAAAATATTCTTTAACATCAAAACTTACTTAATTCATTCCATCTTTCACCTATTCGGTTGTTGATTAAAACCGCATATCCAGATAAAACAAACAAAAAAGGGGAGTTTTAGGCTACTAATGTACTTGCCTTCCACCTCAGCTCCATAGCATACTCTGCATATCTCGGATAGAATTTGCTTGCTTGCCTCGCTAAAGCCAAATAATGCTTTGATCCGATTCGCCGTGGAACTCTGCCCTGAATGAAATCGGCTACGCTTTCTAGAATCTCCAAGCTAATCATGTTATCTAAGGCGAATTTCCTGAGGTATTTTGGCGAGATATAACCACGTTTGCTGTAGTAGTGGCTTGCATCCGATCTATCCAATTTTTCGCCGTTCACGCTTTGAATGAGTCGTAGCGTCTACCCTGTGAAGTAGGCGAAGTAGGCTTGCTTGCATCCCTAAACTCGCCAAGTTCATAGCGATAGAACCCATCAACTTCTTGAGTCTTCTCCATGCTGGGGCGAATATTATTACTTGCAACAAATGTGGCAGCTTCTTCCTTAAGAAGGACATCAAAGTGAGTGGCTCGCCTGACTATTCTTATGGACTGCATGTGCATTGTCCTAAATGCGGAGCCGTAATTACTAAACATCTTAAAAAAGTAAGTTCTCGTTAGCGATAGCTTATAACAAATAATCTCGGGTGAGAGCAAAGACCTTAAAACATAAAAAAGGGGTTTGCGGCTTGCTGTCGGAGGGTGATGTACCCCTGAGGTGGTAAAAATTACCCTTGAAGGAGCCATTTCAGGGGGATGTCTTGGTAGGTTCCATCGGGAAGCGCTCTGCGGATGGTGATGGGGAGTATCCCGCTCTCAAGCTCTTTGAGGGCGATGTCGATGGGGTTGGAGGGGGCTTCGGAGGGTTCCACGAGTATGGGTGCGCTCATGGCGATCTGAAGAGCCCTCGCACCCACTATTCTAGCCTTCTCGAAACGGGTGACTTTTGGAGGTCCGATCCAGACTCTCTTTTCTTGGCTCGTTTCCTAGAACTCCCCCGCACCCTCAGGCCCCATTTCAGGAGGACCCTTTGGTGGCATTGGCGGGGCTTTCATCTTTCCAGCCGCGATTATGTCATCGATCTTTAGGATCATGGATGCCGCCTCGCTGGCGGACTTGATGATCTGCTTTTTAACGACGAGTGGTTCAAAGACGCCCACTTCCCTCATATCCCTCACCTTCCCTTCACGGACCTCGATCCCCGCCCAAACCTCCCCCTTCTCATGTCGAGCCCGAAGCTCGGATATGATATCGATGGGGTCGAGTCCTGCATTCTCAGCCAAGGTTGTGGGAACGGCTTCAAGGGCCTCTGCGAAGCACACCACGGCTAGTTGTTCCCTTCCGGGGAGGGTCTCCGCATATTCCTTAAGACTTCTGGCAACCTCCAACTCTGGCGCGCCGCCCCCCGCCACTATTTTTGGCTCCTCAACAACATCACGTGAAACGCACAACGCGTCGTGCATTGAACGTTCCGCTTCAGCCACTATCCTTTCTGTTCCACCTCGTATGAGGATGGCGACTGACCGTGGGTCCTTGCATCCCTCAATGAAGGTCATTTTATCATCGCCGATTTTCCTCTCCTCCACCAGCTGAGCGTATCCAAGGTCGGCTTCGGTTATGTCGTCCAGGTTTGTGATGATTTTCCCTCCCGTGGCCTTCGCGAGCTTCTCCATGTCGGATTTCTTGACACGGCGAACTGTGAGGATTTTTTTCCTAGCGAGGAAGTGTTGGGCCAGGTCGTCGATGCCCTTTTGGCAGATGATTACGTTGGCGCCTTTGGCATCGAGTTTCTCCACCATGTCCTTTAGCATGCTCTCCTCCTGTTGTAGGAAGGCCTCCATCTGCTCTGGGCTCTCAATGTTGATCTTGGCGTCGAACTCGGTCTTCTCGATTTCAAGCGGGACATCCAGTAAGGCGATTTTAGCGTCTTCCATACGTTTGGGCATGCCTGGGTGAACGACTTCCTTGTCCACCACTATGCCGTTGATGAGCTTTGTGTCGGTCAATGATTCGCCGGGTTTCTTCTCCACCATAACATCGTCGATGTCCGCCTTGTATCGATCCTCAACCCTTTGGGCAACGTGAAGAACAGCTGAGGAGGCGATCTCAGCTAGGTACTCCTTATTCTCAGAAACCAGCTTGCTGGCCATGGAGGTCATGGCCACCTTCTCTAAAAACTCCTTGTCGGTCGGCTTCACCGGGATGGCGATTTTTTCAAGGGTCTCAAGCGCCTTCTCAGCAGCCTTCCGATAACCATCAATGATGACGGTCGGATGAACATTCTTCTCAATGAGGTCCTCAGCCTTCCCCAGCAACTCACCAGCGATGATCACGGCGGTGGTGGTTCCGTCACCCACCTCGTTATCTTGTGTTTTGGCCACCTCCACCATCATCTTCGCGGCTGGGTGTTGAATATCCATCTCATCAAGAACCGTGCGACCATCACTGGTGATGGTGACATCGCCGAAGCTGTCCACAAGCATCTTGTCCATGCCCTTTGGCCCAAGAGAGGTTTTCACCGCCTCAGCGACGATTCGAGCCGCCATAATGTTGGCATGCTGGGCTTCCCTTCCTCTGGATCGACTGGCTCCCTCCCTCAATATAAGAACAGGGGTTCCAGCCAGCTCAGAAGACAATCTCAAACAATCCTCCCTAATTTTACGGGCATTAGGGACAGTAGAAAACAGCATTAACATATAAATTTTTCCTCCTGCAACGACGATATAAACTCAAACCTCAAAATGGGTAACACTAACCTCGTTTGTGCAACAGAACCTCCTCACCTCTTGATGTGTTGAAAACACTTATGAAATAGTTGAGTGAATCCTTTAGGATGCTCATCTGGAGGCCGTATGGTGACCAGGATTGTTGTGTGCATCAAGCAAGCCTTGGATGTGACCCAGTTAAAGGTGGATGCGGCAACACGCCGTTTAATAACCGCTGGTGTGCCAAGAAAGATAAGCGACTTTGACAAAAACGCGTTAGAGGAGGCCATACGATTAAAGGAGAAGCTCGGAGACGAGGTGATCATCTTAACAGTCGGTCCGGAGGACGCCAGGATGGCTCTCCGAGAAGCACTGGCCATGGGCGCGGACAAGGCCTATCTCTTAAGCGACCCGTACTTCGAAAACTCCGACACACTGGCCATCTCCTACATTCTCGCTGAGGCAATCAAGAAGCTGGAACCCTTCGACCTCATCCTCTGCGGCGAGGCATCCATCGACAGTTTCACGGCTCAGGTGGGCCCCCGCCTAGCCGAACGATTGAACATCCCATCCGTCACATATGCCCGAAAACTCAGTCTCGAGGGGGGCGTCGTGACCGCCGAACGAAGCCTGGAGGATCAATACGAAACGGTTAGGGCAAAAACGCCTGCGCTGGTGACGGTGACGAGGGAGATCAACGAGCCCAGGATCCCATCCCTCATGGCCATCATGAAGGCCTCGAAAAAGGAGCTCACAGTGTGGGACAGTGTGTACCTCAACATCCCCAGGGGAAGGGTTGGCGAAGCTGGCTCCGCGATTCAGGTTTTGGAGGTTCTGGCTCCAAAGGTGGAACGCAAAAAGATTGCGATAAAAGGTGAGACTGCCGCGGAGGTGGCGGAGAGGTTGGCGAGGGCTCTGATTCAAGAGGGCGTCATAGGGAGGTGAGGGCATTGAGTGAATACAGGGGTGTATGGGTATTCTCCGAGAATAGGGACTTAACCCTAGAAATGCTGGGAAAGGGAAGCGAGCTGGCCAGTAAACTGCGGACAGAACTGACCGCGGTATTGTTGGGACATGGGGTCAAGGATCAGGCGAAGGAGCTCATAGAATATGGGGCGAACAGGGTCTATGCGGTGGACCACCCATCATTCAAAGGCCTTTATGCTGAGCCATACGTGAGCGCGTTGGCCGACTTATCCCAACGATACAAGCCCGAAATCCTTCTCATCGGCTCCACGAGAAGAGGAAAGGAGATAGCCTCAAGGCTCGCCACGAGGCTGGAAACTGGATGCGTGCCCGACTGCGTCCAATTAGAAATCGATGAGCAGGGAAGGCTGATGATGGGGCGGGTGGTGTATGGCGGAAACGCCATCGCCACCGAAATCTGCCGGGTTAAGCCACAGATAGCCACGGTTCCCCCCAGAGCCTTCGAAAGGTTGGAACGCAGGGATAGAAGGGGCGAGGTCGTCGAGGTTGATGCTAAACTTGAGGAGCCAAGAACCGAGATCGTTGAGATGAAGGGAATAGAGGCGGCCAAGGTCAAGATCGAGGAGGCGAGAGTAGTTGTTGCCGGAGGACGTGGAATCGCAAGGAAGGAGGACTTCAAAATCCTCGATGAGTTAGCACACACATTGGGTGGGCAGGTCGCCTACACCAGACCGCTGGTGGAGGACCGAAAATGGTTCACCGAATGGATCGGCCTCTCAGGACACAAAATCAAGCCAGCCCTCTACATTGGCTGCGGCATCTCTGGCGTGATTCAGCACGTAGCTGGAATACGTGACTCCCAGATCATCGTGGCCATCAACAAGGACCCGGAAGCACCAATATTCGAGGTGGCGGACTACATCATCGTTGGCGACCTCTACGAGATAGTTCCAGCATTATTAGCCATCATAAAGAAGTTGTCGCTATAAACTTCGATGAAAGAACAAGCAAAAAAGATAGATTAAGCACTTACGATCCGTTGAATTTTGTACTATATTCTTTGACTTGTTGCGCCCTAGCAGTGCTGTTGGCCGTGCTAGAAACTGCGGCATTAACAACGTTTATTATAACTCTTTTTTTCACGGCCGTTTTCTCCACACATAACGGGGTGAAAAAATGAAAGAAAAGATGTTAGACAAGATATCAAGTAAATGCTTGCAATACTTTAATCAAGCCCTCGCATGGAAACATGGTTCAGATATAGCTCCCCCAGAAGTTTTAGATTTAACCTTAAAATACTATGACAAAGTGTTCAATATGCGAGTTTGGCCATATGATTTTGGTATCCTTATAAAAGTGAGCTTATTGGCAGCTACCCCTATTATCAGCATTGTAACGCAATATATCATTCATCATTTGTTAGCTTTAATTTAGAAACTAGTGAAGTATCGTGCAAAGGACATCCTTTATGTGCAGAAATTGCTAGGCCACAAAAGCATCCAAAACACGCTGATCTACATTAACCCGGAACAAATCGCTTTCCAAACAACCGCTGACGAATTCACTGTGAGAGTAGCCAACAATGTACATGAAGCTTGTAAACTAGTTGAGGTGGGCTTTGAATACGTCTGCTCAAAAGACGGCTTAATGTTCTTTAGGAAACGCAAGTAAAAGATAACCTAAACGGGAAAAATCGAGTGGAAATACCTTTTTAGGTTGTCTGAGAATAAGGTTAGTGAAGTTGTTGGAGGCGGAAACGAGGTGTTTGTTGAAGGGAGGATGGGCGAAGTCTCGGGGGAGAGGGAGAGGTGGGAAAGAACCACCGTGCCGAGGTGGGTTCGTAGACATCCTGAGAGGAGGGGTGGGTTCCAAACCTTGTCGGGCATACCCGTCAAGAGGTTGTACACACCGGAGGATGTGAAGGACCTTGATTATTTGAGGGATCTTGGCTTTCCCGGCGAATACCCCTTCACGAGAGGGCTGCACGCCACCATGTATCGGGGTCGCCTATGGACCATGAGACAGTTTTCGGGGTTTGGCACCGCGGAGCAAACCAACGCCCGATTCAAATACCTTCTTAGGGAGGGTGAAACCGGATTGAGCATCGCCTTCGACTACCCAACCATCATGGGCCATGACTCGGACCACCCCATGGCCAGGGGTGAGGTGGGCAGGTGTGGTGTGGCGGTTTCATCACTGCGAGACATGGAGATCTTGTTCGATGGTATTCCCCTTGATAAGGTGACCACCTCCATGACGATCAATGGCCCAGCGGCCATGCTGTTGGCGATGTACGTCGCCATAGGGGACAAGCAGGGGGTGCCTCGAGGGAGGCTGGGCGGCACAACACAGAACGACATGCTCAAGGAGTTCTTCGCCCAGAAGCTGTGCATCTTCCCCCCCAAGCCCTCTGTGAAGCTTGTCACGGACATTATTGAGTATTGTGCGAGGCACCTGCCCATGTGGAACCCCATCAGCATCAGTGGGTACCACATCCGTGAGGCTGGCTCAAACGCGGTGCAAGAGCTTGCCTTCACGCTGGCCGACGGAATCACCTATGTGGAGTCCATGTTGGAGCGTGGGTTGGGGGTGGACGATTTTGCGCCCCGATTGTCCTTCTTCTTCGCGGCTCACAATGACTTCTTTGAGGAGATTGCCAAGTTCAGGGCTGCTCGGAGGTTGTGGGCCAAGATCATGAGGGAGAGGTTTAGGGCTAAGAGTCCCCGGTCATTATGGATGAGGATGCATGTCCAGACTTCAGGGTGCACGTTAACGGCTCAGCAGCCCCTCAACAACATTGTGAGGGTTGCGTTTCAATCGTTGGCGGCGGTGCTGGGCGGCACGCAGTCCCTGCACACCAACTCATTCGATGAGGCCTTGGCCCTACCATCCGAGGAGGCCGTGAGAGTCGCCCTTCGGACCCAGCAGATCATCGCCCATGAAAGTGGGGTGGTGGACACTGTGGACCCGCTGGCTGGATCCTACTTCGTGGAGGCTCTGACCAAGGAGATGGAGGAGCGGGCTATGAGCTATATCGACAAGATCGATGCCATGGGCGGTGTGGTCTCCGCTATTGAGAGGGGATTTTTGCAGAGGGAGATCGCGGACAGTGCCTACAAGTATCAGAGGGAGATAGAGAGTAGGGAAAGGGTTTTGGTGGGGGTCAATGAGTATGGGGTGGAGGAGGATTGGGTGCCCATTAAGCTCCTGCGGGTTGATCCGAGGGTGGAGGCCGAGCAACTAGCCAGACTGCAAAGAGTGAAAAGGGAGCGGAACAATGGAAGGGTGAGGGAGGTGCTTAACAAACTCCATGGTACCGCTGAGCGCAATGAAAACCTGATGCCTACCATCATTGAGGCCGTGAAGGCATATGTAACACTAGGAGAAATATGCGACGTGCTTCGAGGCGTCTTTGGGGAGTATCGGGAGTTGATAATAGTTTAGGGAGTCGAATGGAGGGAGGAGGAATGAGTTCTGAGAGGAAGGTTAGGGTGATCATCGCGAAGCCAGGGCTGGACAGCCACGATAGGGGGGCCAAGGTGGTTGCTCGGGCATTGAGGGACGCTGGCATGGAGGTGATCTATACGGGGCTGAGGCAAACACCCGAGCAGATCGTGGAGACAGCGCTACAAGAGGACGTGGACGTGATAGGTCTAAGCATCCTATCAGGTGCCCACATGACCCTCTTCCCAAGGATAATGGAGCTTCTGAAGCAGAGGGGGTTAGACGATGTTCTCGTGTTTGCTGGTGGGATCATACCCCAGGAGGATGTCCCAGCCCTGAGGAAGATCGGTATAAAGGAGGTGTTCGGGCCTGGCACACCCACCGAAACCGTTGTGAGATTTGTCAAGGAGAACATGGGGAAGAGAGGGTGACCTTGCGGGCTATATCCTCAAGAGTTGAGCAACTCATCGACGGGGTATTGAGGGGCGACCGCCGATCAATAGCGAAGATGATAACCCTCGTGGAGAATGACTCACCAGAGGCGCAAGGGGCCATATCCTCACTCTACTCACACACAGGTAAGGCCCATATAATAGGCATAACTGGACCAACTGGATCAGGGAAAAGTACATTGATAGAAAAACTGGCCAAGGAATTGAGAAAGAGAGGGAAAACGGTGGGCATAGTCGCCGTGGACCCAACCAGCCCGTTCACAGGCGGCGCATTCCTAGGAGATCGTGTCCGCATGCAAGACCTAAGCACCGACGAGGGGGTTTTCATCCGAAGCATGGCCACGAGGGGCAATCCTGGTGGGTTGGCCAAGGCCACCAAGAACGCGGTCAGAATATTGGACGCCTCTGGTAAGAACGTGGTTATCATTGAAACCGTCGGGGCCGGACAATCCGAGGTGGACGTCATGAAGATAGCCCACACAATAGTGGTTGTGCTGGCTCCAGGATTGGGCGACGATATACAGGCCATCAAGGCGGGCATCATGGAGATAGGCGACATCTTCGTGGTGAATAAGGTTGACCGTGAAAACGTGGAGAAGGCGGTGGGCGACATAGAAGCCATGCTGGAAATGGGCATTGAGGAAAGGGTGTGGAGACAGCCCGTCATCAAGACCATGGCCATCACGGGTGAGGGAGCCATCGAGCTCCTTGACAAGATCGATCGGCATAGAGAATACCTTGAAGCCGGGGGCCTTGACGTACAGCGTAGACAAAGGGTAGAGACAGAGCTCATCGAGGCAATCCAGCGAAAAGCAACAGAATCCATCCTAACCGACCTGAAACAAAGGGGAAAACTTGACGAGATGATCCACAAAATCCTGGCAAGGGAGATGGACCCTTACTCAGCCGCAGACATGGTGTTGTCATGGCCATGGGGGCTGAAGAAATCCAAGAAAACTTAACGCTGCTATGCTTAATGGGGTAAGCCACATGGAGCCACGATTAAGAAGGGGCTTAGTCCAGGTTTACACGGGGGATGGGAAGGGAAAGTCCTCAGCCGCCTTTGGGTTGGCGTTACGTGCCATCGGGCGAGGCCTCAAGGTTTACGTGATTCAATTCATCAAGGGCGGCTTTGACTATGGTGAACTGCACGTTGTGGAACGCATACCAAACCTCAAGTTAAGGGCCTTTGGGCGAGGCAGATTTGTCACAGAGAGCCCCCCAACCGAGGAGGACGTGAAATTGGCCAGAGATGCCCTCAATCTGGCCAAAGAGGTTGTCAATGGCGGTGAATACGATATCGTTATTTTGGATGAGGTCAACGTGGCCCTGAGCCTACAACTGATAGGGGTTAATGAGGTGATCCACCTAATCGAAAACAGGCCAAAGCATGTGGAATTGATCTTGACCGGGCGTTATGCCCCCCCTGAGATCATTGAGATAGCCGACCTTGTCACGGAGATGAGGGAGGTTAAGCACCCCTACACCCGGGGCATGCAACCCAGAAAGGGAATCGAATACTAAAAGGAGGAAATCATTAAAAAATCTTAAGTCAAAGGAGACGAGCCAACGCAACCTCAGTTGGTACAGAAATTAGATGATGAGGGGATAGATCTCCTTCGCCACGTAGTCTAAGTACTTGTTTTTGTCTGTGATGTTGAAGATGGTGACTGAGGCGTCTCTCGTTACCCCGACCACGTATCCATGTTCTCTGGATCGCGCCACGATGTACCAGAGGTCGCCGTGCTTGCAGTATTCCTCAAATAGGGTGGTTCCCACGAGGTCCGGCCCATAGAGGGAGAGCTTATCCACGTTGGGGATGTCCACATTGTCAAAAAAGGTGACCTTTGTGTCCTCTGGGTTTTTCAGGTGAAAGCCCCTGAGGGTTTCCGGAGGTATCCTCGCCTCCACGATCCGTCCAAACGTTATGAAGAGTATTTCGCTGAGTTGGTTGGCGATGAAGTTGGCCAGCCTCTTTTTCTCCACAACCGTCAAAAGGACACGTTCCTCCTGCTGTGCAAAACTGAACAGTGCCTCCACAGTCCTTGGTAGTGGGACTATCTTACCCCTGTGGAACACATGGGTTACGTGGTCGTGGGAGTAAACGCCAGCGAGGGCCTTCTCCCGTGGGGTGAGGTTAACGATCTCCGTGACCAACGTGAACCTATGGTCGCCCTCCTGGTAGACCTCCTCCCTCCTATGACCACTAAGCCTCATGGCAAGATCTGGAAGCGGCATGGGCTCGACAAGCTTAAAAACCTTCCCAGCCGTAACCATACACCATCCCTCCTACACCTTCTTATTAAAGGCTTTTATAGAGATTTAGCTGATTCTGTTGAGTCTGGCGTGATAAAGTTTGCGTGATAAGGCTTAACTTCTGGGCTCTTGCTCACAGCGAGCGCACAACGGTTTTTCCAAAACTAAAAATGTACCGAAAAGAAGCATGGGCGACAAAGTCTGCGAGCTGATATTAAAGGGATCGTGATTCCTAGTCTGAGAGAGTCGCTAATGGGGTAAGTCTTATATCATCTCTGTAAGGAAAAATTGGAGCAGGTGGAGTTTATAGTGTTAGAGGAGATTCTATACGCGTCTATCTTATTCGTATGGGTGATAATTGTAGTCCGCTTGATATCTAAAACGTTTTATGACGTGGCGAAGAAGAGGGCTGGGAGTAGGTGGGGAATAGGGGATGATCGGCTTGCGCATTACGCCGGGGTCTACTTCGCCAGAAAGGTTATCCACATGCTCGCCGGAGGACTCGTGGCTTTCGTAATACCCACACTTAACCTATTTAAAACCCCAATGCTACCCTTAGCTTTGGGGATAGTGCTCGCTGTGTTCTGCTATCTGCCCCACAAAACAGGAAAGCTGATGTACTGGTTTCAGGACCCAGACAACATATACGAGGTGGATTTCTGCGTAATATGGGCGTTAACAATGAGTTTAGGATGGGTTCTGGGGAGCGGAAACTTCTGGTTAGGGACGATCCCGGTTTTATTTATGGCGTGGGGGGACGGAATCACAGGAATAGTTAGGAACATAATATCCAAGAAGAGGACCAAGCACCGGAGCGGAAACGCAGCCATGTTCCTACTCTGCGCACCGCTCGGATACTTTTTAGGGAATAACCTTGGTCTTGGCAGCCCAGCTGGAGGCCTGACCTGTGTGATAGCAGCGCTCGGGCCTCTTAATCACTGATGGGATGCCGTACTCATAGGTCTCTTTTGTAGCCTTCGCTTCAGCCAAGGCTCCACCCAACTCCTTAGAGAAAAATCCAGTTAGTACTAGTCTCCTTCCAGATTTCTGAGACCAGCCACGCATGAGTTTTGGGAAAACATTTATGCTAGAAAGGACGGCCTTAGCTGCCTGATACATCGCATAATAAGCCCTCGAAACAGCATCCTCATATTCACCAACCCATCTAGTATCCTCACGGTTATAGTTGCTATTAGCACCACTATGAAGCATCAATAACATGTTATTACAGATATAAAACTTCACTAACCTTTAATTGCTCTTTTCCCGTTGAGACGGGGCTGGCATGCTTCTATCTGCCCATTAAGATTTCCTTCACAGCCCTCGCGGGGGCGTCTGTTCTTACGCCCTTGCTGTTGAAATGGGTTGGGGTGGCTTGAAAGCCTGATCTCCTCAGCTCAGTCATCATCTCGGTCAATGGTTGGGTGGGTAGGCCCAGTTTATCACAGATTTTATCGATCACGTAGTAGGTGGGGGGTGCCTCGGCCTCGTTTTTGGCCAAAGACAGCAACCTACGAATTCTCTTCTCCTGTCTCAGATTTCTTCCGCCAACCTCCTTCTCCATAAAGCCACAAAATGACCCGTCCAGTATTTTGCCGAGCCATAGGGGGCCAGCAACACTCAACGTGGAGCCACACTCGGCACACACCTGCCTCAATGGAGAAAACATCCCTTTCGAGGGCTCCCTGTGGAAGCATGTGAAGCAGTGGAGGATGTGCCCCATCATCCGAACGCTTTCATCAGCTTGCTTTGCCCCATAGTGGGTAATCACATACACTCGAACGTAGTGGTCCGTGCTGTGGATAAACACCACCTCGATCCCAATGTCGTGCTTCGCAGCCGTCATTGCTAAGCATCCTATCAAGAGCCGGACCCCCAACTCGTGGCAGTACTCGGTTCGCAGGGGTTTTCCACCATACTTTCGGATGCAAGCCCGTGGGTGAACACCGCATAGGTTGGCCATGTCGGTGGCGGTCAAGGCCAGCAAACCGCCATCGCGCAGGGCCCTAAGGGCTGAGCCCATATATGGCGCTGGAGAGCCAAAGGGGTCGACGTCAATAAAGTCGAATCTCTTACGGGGCGCCGCGTATCGACTCAATAGGAGGTTCGCGTCCTCGTTCATCACCATGATATGCTCAGCCAATCTATTTTGTTCAACATTTAGACCAGCAAGCTTGGCCGCCTCCGAATTGATATCGTTCAAAATAGCCCTTCGAACACCCTCAACCTCGGCTGCGAATCTGATCCCCCGAATGCCGCAGCCAGTCAAGGGCTCACAAACAGAAATCTCCCTACCCACCATCCTCTGATACACTTGAAGTGCCAAAACAGCTAGGTCCCGGTTCAACTCCATGGCGGGGTTGTAGAAAACTGGCGCCTTCGATGGGGCGTACTCCCAAGCCTCCTTCACGTAGGTCTCGAGCTTAGGCACCGAAACGCTGACGCTCCCCTCCTTCACAAACTCGGTGGGGAAACTGAGGCTCAATCTGCACCCCCAGGGTTTCTTCAACTATGAAATTCGTTAAACCATGTTGTGATAAGTGATAAATAAAGGGTGTTTAATCGATACCCTTTAAGAGGTGTCCATTTTGGACGAGTTTGATGTCTTAATTAAAGATGGTATGCTGGTGGATGCTGGTGGATGGCACAGGGGCTCCACTCCATCCGGGTTCTATTGCCATTAAGAGTGACAGAATTGTAGCCGTTGGAGATGTTCCTAAGGCGGAAAGCAAGGAGATCATTGACGCTTCGGGGCTTACGGTTTCGCCTGGCTTCATAGATGCACATTCACATGTTGATAAAACCCTCCCCTGTTTCCACAGCGGATAGCTATGTGATGCGGGGAGTGACCACCGCCGTCGGGGGAAATTGTGGTAATACCATCGCGCCAATACTTGTGTGGTGGCCCCCGAACATGTTTTGGGATTCCGACATAATCTCCGAACTGAGACCCTTCAAATATTATAGCGAGGAGCTTTTATCCTCTGAGGAGGTTAAGGCCAAGGTAAAGGATCTTTACGGGGTTGAAGTATGTTGGGGGCACTTTAAAGACTTCATTGAATGGCTTGAGAAAACGGGGATATCGGTGAATCATGCCCCACTCGCTGGGCATAACACGATAAGGGCTCAGGTGATGGGATCTGACTGGAAGCGCAAGCCAACCGATGGAGAGCTTACGGAGATGAAGGCGGATGTACAGGAGGCCATGGAGGCGGGTGCATTTGGCCTCTCCACGGGTTTGGACTATCCCCCAGGAACCCACGCCAATACTGAAGAGATAACCGAGTTGGCTAAGGTGGCTAAAGGGTTTAACGGCATTTATGCAACCCATTGGAGGAGGACAGGCCCCAGAAGAGAAAGAGCAACCCCAATAATGGAGAAGATTAAGGGGATTGTTGAGGCCATAGAGGTCAGAAGGGGGGCTGGGGTTCAAGCTCAAATATCTCACATAACAACGGGATACGCGATCATGCCCCAGCCGCCACAGGAGCTTGAGGAGGCAGCTGCTAAGCGAGCTAAAGGTTATTGATGAAGCGATAGGAGAGGATTAGAGGTGGTCATCGACATCGTACCAAACGTCACGGCGGAGCCATGACCAACTTGTATTTGGCATCTCTGTTAACTCCTTGGGTCCGCTCAACTGGCTCGAGGAATGGGCTTGCGAGAAACCTTAGGATGAGGGATTTTAATGAGGAGGTTCGATCAACAATAATGGCAGGTGAGTGGTGGGCCTAAACCCAATAGTAAACCCCTATTGGTCTGAGACAATTGAGATAGTCGCGTGAAAAACTGGTGACTATGTTGGAAAGGCGGTGAAGGAGATAGCGACGGAAAAGGGGATGGATGATTTAGAGACGCTTTTCAGCGTCATGATTGAGGACCCTGACACGAGGATTGTGAGTAGAGGGGAAAAAACGGACAACGAGATTGCGGCCTTCCTCAAACACCCCCGCTGCATGATAGGCCTCGACACATACGCATTCGATGAAAAGTGGGAGATGAGGCATCCACCATACCATCTGCCTCATCCGAACACATACGGCGGGATGCTCAGGTATCTCAGGAGATACGTGCGTGAAATGAGGATTCTCTCACTTGAAGAATCCATACGGAGGGTTACAGGCCCCCCGCGAAAACTTTTAAGTTGAGGGACGGGGGAGTGCTCAAACCAGGTGCATATGCGGATGTGGTCATCTTCGACCTCAATGAAATAAGCAACATCGAAGACCCGCTGGAACCCAGACACTACCCCAAAGGAATACACTGCGTGATAGTGAATGGAAAAATAGTAGTGAGGAATAAGAAACATACGGGTGTTAGGGCCGGAAAGGTTTTGAGGCTCCATTGAAATCGGCATTTCTAATGAATAGATTATCAAAGTAACATCATTTAAATTGATGTATGAAAAGGAGCCTTCATGGTGAGGCATCTGAAGCGGCTTATATTCGTAACCGGGCGACCAGGAATCGGCAAGACGAGTGTTCTACTTCGGGCGGTGGACGCCTTGAAGGCCAGAGGGTATAAGGTTGGTGGTATGATCAGTCGTGAGGTCCGTGAGGGATGGGTGCGCGTGGGCTTTGAAATCATTGATTTTTGTACAGGACAGAGGGGTTGGTTGGCTCATGTGAATCAGCCAGTTGGTCCTCAGGTCAGCAAGTATCGAGTGAACCTCAGCGACCTCAACACCATAGGCGCCAACTCCATTCGTGATGCAGTGACGAACGCGGACATCATTGTCATAGATGAGATCGGACCCATGGAGCTGTTCTCAACAGCCTTCAAGGAATCGGTGGTGGAGGCGATGAAGAGCGGTAAACCCATGCTGGGAACCATCCATCACAAGGCTCGAGACCCGCTTATCACCACCATCAAGGCAAGAAAGGATGTGGAAATCCTTGAGGTAACCTACGAAAACAGGGCACACCTCCACAATCTTATTATTAATAAGGTCGTTCAATCTCTACAAAAGATATCTTGAGCGTTTTAGTTAATGATTGATGAGAGACGTGAACACGTAAATGAGATAGCGAAAATGTTTTGACATTCCCGCACGGAATTTACGCGAAGCCACTGCTATGGCTAATAAAAAGCGAACGAAAATGACCGCTACCTATCTACACTTTTAAGTTGACTAGAAAAAGGGAAATTATTTCATTAATTAAGAAAATGCTTCCTTATAGTCATCATGAGGGGGAAGATGGAAAGAATGCAATCGATCCTGGAGTTGAAAGATAGTAGATGTCGGTCGCCGCAGATAGAGCAAGTAAAACTGCTAAGAAAACGAATTCAGTCCGAGGTTACAGAATATAAGAAGCAAGCTGAAAAAGATTATAGAAAAAGGGAGGCAATGAAGGACCTGTCTAATAGACTCATACTTGGTATCGACGATGCCGGTAGAGGGGCAGTTATTGGTCCCCTTGTTATTGCAGGCGTTTTACTCGATGAGAAGGACTTACATAAGCTTGTGAACTTGGGCGTGAGGGACTCTAAGCTTCTTTCTCCTCGTAGGCGGGAGCAACTCGCAGAAGAGATTAAGAAACTGGCTCTCCAATGTCATGTGATACTGTTGTCCCCTGAGGAAATCGACCGGGTGGTGGAATCTGGAAGAAAACTTCACAAACTAAATCGGCTTGAGGCCCAAACAATGGCCAAGGTGATAGCGATTCTCAAACCCGATGTGGCATATGTGGATGCATCCGACGTGTTGGCGGACCGATTCAAGCACCACATCGTGGAGAGCCTCCCCCTCAAGGCTCAAATCATATCAGAGCATAAAGCGGACGCAAAATACCCAATCGTATCGGCAGCCTCCATCATAGCCAAGGTGGAGCGTGACAAGGCCATCTCAAAGCTGCGAGAAAGGCATGGGGACCTGGGCTCCGGCTACGCAGCCGATCCCAAAACCATCCAACTTTTAGAGGACTGGATCAAAAGATTTGGGTCCTACCCAGATTTTGTGCGTGAATCGTGGGAGCCAGCAAAAAGACTGAAGGCGAAGGCTAAAGCAAAACAAACAAGTCTAGAAAACATTTAGAAACAGACTCGGCGTAATAAGCTTAATTTCGGACCAATTATTCACAGTATTTTAACTTTAGGCTTTTATAAATGATGGCCCATGCACGAATAAAGAGCACCATAACAAAGAGCTATATCCACTTTGGGCTCTCGTAACGCTGCGATGTCATCATACTTTCAACACGCTGAGGATGATGGAGATTATTATGGCTATGAGTATGGCTGTTAAGAGTCCCCATAGGCGTCCCTCTAGGGTCCTTAGGTCCTTCCTTAAGCTCTCAACATCAGCCTTAACATCCTTTCTTAAGCCTTCGATATCCCCCCTTATGTCGCTGAGCTCATTAACCATACGATCCTTAAACTCATTAAACGCTCCTCTAAGCCCCCCAATCTCGCCACTTAGTTTGCTTATCTCAGAATATAACGCATGAACGCCAATCTCCCTTTCTCTCTCCGATGCCATGTTCCCCATCTAACATCATTATGTAAACGCCGCGCCAATAAAACATTTTTCCATTAATCCCCTCTCATACCATACACACAAATTTAGTCATACTGAATTAGCTTGGTATCCGCCTTTATGGATATTCCGCTGACGCTTCACGAGGCCCTCTAAGAATCCATTAGCTTGTCTCAAGTGTTATTCGTGATTTCTCTCAATTTGTTTGAGTCTACTTGACAGAGCATTTCAGGTCTTTAAGGTCAGTTGCACGCTTCGCATAAGCTAACAATAAGCTGAGGCGAAAATAAGTCTGGCTTATAGGAGTGCGATAAACTCCTCCGGATGCCTTAACTTCGATAATTCATCATGGTGGATCAGTGGGATGTTGTTGTTTGGGATCTGTTCACCATCGGTTACGAAGACCGAGGGAGCATCAATGACTCTACTGATGCTTATGATTTCCCTTGTTCTTTGATCGATGTTCTGATCCCTCTTATCCGCAACTCCACCGATTATGTTTAGCTGCTCCTTGGGAAACTGGGCTATAAAATCGAAGGGAGCCCTCCCCACCGGGGCTACCCTACAATTGAGGCGGGTAAGTTTGCTTAAGACCATGCTCAGGAAGCGATTCTTGATGATCATACGCTTGGCGAGGGCAAAGAGGCCTATGCTTTGGGAACCCCTCCGAAATATGTCGATGGGCTGCACCACAGGGATGCCCAAGATCCACTCCAGGTTGTAGGCTGTGGACACCGAGGCCTTAGCCATGCCCTTTTCGTAACCGTAGAGGGTTCTTCTGGAGATGCTGGTCATCTCCGCCAGCTTACCAACAGACAACCCCAGCTTCTGCCTCTTTTCCCTGATAACGCTTCCGTCAAGGTTGACGTAGTAGCCGCCTGGACCAGCCTCCACAAGTGGATGCATCCCGCGAAAAACGATGTCCTCCAGCGTTTTGAGGGTGATCGTATAAATATTGTATCTCATGTACACCGTGTCGTCTTCGAGTGGCTTGTTGCGTGTTTTATCGCAAATGAGTAATGGGACAGTTGAAAGGTATCTGGAGATTGCTTGGAGCTCTAGAGCATCCTTCCTAGAAACGTTCCCAATGTTGATGGGCACCTTGATAAGGGCAAGTTGCTCCTCCCTTCGGGCGACAAAATCAAAACAGCTTGCCCTTGCCACGCATCGTTCAGAGACTTGGAAGCCCGTTCTCCTAAAAATAGATTCGGTGGCGTCCAGCACCTCCGCCCGCTTCATCATCTTCCCTCAGACTAAACAATTATTAAAGGAGTCTCATATAAACTTTCATTTAGTCATCGAATATGGGCTGTTTTAGCTCATCGCCTAACCAAATATCGAGCCACAATCATGGCGTGTGCCTTATCATAGGGGTCCAGATGAACGATCTCCTTGGTAAAGAAGCCACGGGCCTTCAGTGTGCCTATCTCTCGTTTATATATCTCCGAGGGCTCCTTCGTCACATCTATGCTTTGAGCCTTGATCGCCAGCATAACCCATCCACCATCCTTAAGAAACATGTGCGCGTTATTTGCAACAATTTCTGCTTGATTAGGCTGAGCCAAATCAGCGTAAATGTCATCAACCTTCTCCAATAGGGCTGAGTATCGTTCTGGGAGCCGCGCATCCGCCAGTATGGGCGACATGTTGGGGCGGAAGGCACAGACGTTGTTGACCAGCTCCCGAATGGCGCGTGGAGCGAATTCAATGCAGTATACGTGGCCCCTCTCTCCAACGATATCGGAAACGTGACTCGCTGTGGTACCACTTGCGGCGCCAAGGTACAAGACCTTATGGTTGGGTTGAATGGGAACTGTTTCCAGGCCCTTTAGTATGGAGCCGGAAAACTTGCTTCGGAAGGGGTCCCAGAGCCGGTACTCCACACCCAGGCACGTTATCAATCGCTCACCGTAAACGTTCTTTCCTGGAGCGAGGTTCTTAGTGGCTAATCTTTGAAAACCATCCTCCAGAGTAACCCAATAGATCTCTGGGAATCGTGGGTGCGGCTCAACCCTTACGGCCACGCCACATTCTCCTAGACGGTTTTTTGAATGGGGGGCTAACGGGCGGCTTAATCGGTGGGGCCTCCTCATACTTTTCTTGAATCTCCCTGACCCTTCTTTCAAGACCAGCCCTCAACTCGTCGCCTATGTACTTGCCGCTGAAGGCGTCGGTTCTGGCGGCTATGGCCAGTTTTCCAGCCAGTGCTCGGGCCACCTTCCCCCTTTGCCAACGCTTCGCCTCATGGATGAGGCTGTGCTGGAAGAGGATACCATGTTTTGGGGGTCGGGTTCCAGTTTTGAGTGCCCTAAACAAGGCCTTTTCTGCGCCCAACACCTGGATTGTGCTCGCTGGCATCTTAGCCAGATTGCTTAGCCCGCCCGCGAGCGCTATGAGACGGGCACCTAAGAGCGAGCCGACCAATGCCCGAATGTTGGGCGCCACTTTGTCCATGATGAAATCTGTATAGCCCTCCAGCTTTTGTCTTGCATCGTAAAGCTCCAGCGTGTTTTTGCACATCGCTTGTATTTGGGCTATGTCCCCCTCGTCAAGTTCGGCTCCCATGGACGTATTGACGGCCTTAGCCACTTGCTCAGCCTTTGACTTCGGCAAGCCCTCCCTCTCCAAATTTTCCTTGATGAGGTTGTCCCGTCTTCCGAGGCTAGCGACGAGGCGTAGGTATGTTTCATGCTTCTCTATGAGGGGATCCATCTCCGGGAAGTGGAGGCCATACCACTCACGTATCCTGCCCACAAAGAGGTTCAGCGTCTTGTCTAAGTCATCGATGGTTTGAATTGCTTGTGTCACCACCAGGTCCCGCTTCTCCATGGCCTTTCTGACCCGTATCTTCGTGAGCTCCATGGAGACCTTGTGAACCCACTCGCGAACTTCTGCTGCTTGCTTTACAAAGCCCACTTCCAACGCAAACCTTTCAAGACTACCACGAAGTAGCTCACCTGCCTCTGAGGGCTTCGCCACGTCCACATCAATGCTCAGCCTCTCACGAGCGTTCCGAGCTACCTCTGGGCTCTCAAACACAAAGAGCGTGTAGCCCCTACCACGCAATCTATCCACCAATGTGGCTACTTCATCAATAACCCTTCCAGCCTCAATCTTCCCGAGCCTCTCCGCCGTCTCCCTCGGATCCCTTGGGAAGAGGACCCTTTCAACCAGCTCGTTGGCCTCCCCAAACCCAAAAACACCCATCACACACTCAACAATGGCTACTTTCATACGCTTTCCTCCATCATCGAATTATTCTCAGCACCATCACCTCTAACCTTTGTCTTAACCAATGGATAACCTTTACTTTCTGCTGGTTGTGTGATGATGATTTCTTCTCTTTTCCAGTCTGCGGGTTCGATGTACGGGTTCCGAGGTATAGGGATAAGTTCTCCATTATAGTTTTGCCAAGGAATGAGCTTACGCCAACCGCAAACGAGGCGCGCACTACATTTCCCGTGAGTGCAAATGCCTCTACACTCATTATAAGCATTGAAGCAAGCCGAAGGCTGGAATGGAGGAGTGTATGCACCGAAGGGGAATGCTGTACAAAATACACATTCCCAGAGAGATTTAATAAAGTAGTAGCGTTGCGGGTTTGGGTTCCTTTGTGTTGGGATCCACCTTAAGCCCCAAAATCTCAAGGGCTGTAGCTCCCAAGACCATGGCATCTTTCTCCCCTCCAAAGGCTACAGGCACGTGCCTCTCCTCGCCCATCAAGACCATAAGCACCTCACCAACATCGCGCTCAATAATCCTACCATCCGCGGTCTTGAACCTCCTCATACCCAAGGGCTCGATGCCGATTCCCTCAAGATCCCCCTAGAAATCAGGGTGTAGAGCGCACCGTATCCACCAACAGCTCGAGGTCTCGTGCATTCTCCCGCTTATCGGGGTTAATGACCCTCACCTTCGCGAATGTGTAGCCCAAAGCGATCACCAAAAGTCATGAAGGGTCCCTCGAATAAATACCTTTAATGTAAAGGGGCGGTGTAAAGGTAAAGTTGATGAAGGATTTCTCTCAATGCTCCCATTTTCAATTGTTAACACCCGTCATAAACTCATCTTTAAATAGTATAAATTTTCTGTCGGGGGATTTACGTGGTCGAAGGTCTTGAGGGCTGGAAAGCGTGCGTTGCAGGGATTGGCGATAGGTTGAGGCTGCGCTACTGATTGAAAGGAAGACGTTTGAGGAGATGGTTAGATTCGTGATGAAGGCTACGAGGGAGGGGGTTCCTGAGGAGGAGATCTGGGCAACTCTTGAGGTGATGTCTAGCAGGGAGCTGCAGGCTGACATTGCCGAGAGTTTAAAGGAAATTGATAAAGGGAAGGTGATGAGGTTCCGAAGCGCCAAGGAGGCGCTGGAGTGGCTAAGGTCCTAAGCCGCTTCACAAAGTAAGCTGCCTATACGCTTTGGGGTTCAAAGTGAACTCCTTTTTAGAGGGGACTGGATTCTCACCGTATGTGGCTCGTAACACAAATGTTATAGGTGATCGTTTTCCTAAGATATCGGTCTCTTTGGTTAGTGGTTGATTGAGGCTTAAGCCGCATTCGTATACGGAGGTAGTTAAGGCTCTTGGTAAGCTTGGGTTTAGAGCCGTTAGGCAGAGGGGTAGCCATCTTGTGCTTAAGGGCTTCTTTAAGGATAGGAGAAGGACGGTGGTTGTTCCTAAACATAGGGAGATTGCGGTTGGAACCCTCCGAGGCATAATGTTTCAAGCTGGGCTTACCGTCGAGGAGTTTCTCAAGTTGATTGAGGAAGCCTAAATTTTTATTTCAACAACCATAGTTGCCACTGGCTCACCCTTGACAGCCCTTTCCCTCTCCCACGACTCTGCATTCTCAAACCAAAGCTCAAAGGCCTCCTGAAAATTCCTCAAGGCCTCATCAATACTCTTACCCTGACTGGCAACGCCTGTTATTGGGTCAATAGCAACATACCAGTCTCCATCCCTATGCATTATAACACCAACCCTCAATGCCAACGACCCCTAACACCTAAAATGAAGGCGGCTTATTAGCTTTTATGCCATCTTACACCTAACGATGTCCGAAACCTTGTATACGGAGATCAAGCATAAGTTTTTCTCGTCCCTGCTTAGCGCGCGCGAAACAAGGCCTAGGAGCCGATCAGCCTCTTTATGTCTTCTATATACTCCCTTGTTTCCAGAATCCTCCTTTTAACCTCCTCTATGGGCCTGCATATCCCCTCGTAGAAGCACTGGCCATGCAGGTAGTCTGCCCTCGTGTGATACCTATCGCAGAGTTTGATCCTCTCAATTTCTGGCTCCGTCGCGCAAAGTTGGTGGAGCTCCACCGAGGTCTCGGGGGTGCGCTCAGGCACCCTTCCAGTCCTTGCGAGGATCAGCGCGTTGCTCGCCCTTAAAGTCGCCCCCCAAGCCTTCTCAGCTGCATCCCTAACGTTGATGTTCATCTCCTCAACCGCCTTCATAACCAAATCCTCAGCATCCTTGACAAGCTCCTTAACCCTAGAGTCCATGCTAACGGACACCTCCCAAATTAATAATTTAGTCAGAGCTCTCATATTTATTTTGGCGCTTTTAACAGGTAGAATATGGTAAGGCTCCATTCCGTTAAGCTCTTATGCGCGCTATCATTCATCTCCATAAATACAAATGGCGTAGTGCACGAAGTGAGGAAGATATGAAGATTTTCGTAGCCGAGTCATCCAAAGCTAAGGAGTGCGTGGATGTGATAAGGAGGAGTGTCTCTCGTGAGAGGGTGGCTCAGTCCTCCGTTGTCCTTGGAAAGGAGCTGGCGTTAGATGTGGTTAATCATGTTGGCATAGAGCCTAAAGGGGCGTATGGGGCCGTCGTGAAGTATCGGGATGGTCTATTTGCCGCCTATGGCTTAAAGCAGGTCTTCCCTAACCTCGAGATAGTTTATGTGAAAACTCGAAGGTATGGCAGGAATTATGAAAATGTTGAGGTGATACCATTAACGCATCAAAGGGTGGGGCATGCGGATTGTGGTTTCATCATTGACCCCATGGTTGCTAGGGGGACCACCTTTAAGGGATTACTTGACCATTACGTTGGCTCCAGCATGCCGACGGAAGCCATGGTCGCCGTCCATTTCATCATGGCAAAAAGCAGCGTTCCCTTCATACAAGAGACGCTGGATCGTTACATCCTTGAGAGCTACATTCAAACGGCTGAGCTCCACGATTCCGTCAATGGACATGGTTGGTTGATCCCTGGTTTATTGAGGATAAAGGATTATGGCGACAAGGTTTTCGGGACGTGGGGTCAGGATTATCCCCTAACTCAAGAAATCGAGTATGTAAGATCCATGTTGAGTCAACCCGAAGGGGTGATGGAGGCCATAAGAGGAATCACCCTATACCTGATTCTGCGTCTTCAGAGGGGAGCCACCATCCCCATGCATAGGCGGTCCCTCCCATCCCTAGCTTGGATAACCAACTCATTGAGATACGCTGAGGTCAAAACTGGTCTGCGACTCATCCAAGATTGGGAAGACAACCCGCGGTCCTCCCAATTCCTTTCACGAAGCCTCGGTGAGATAACCCACGATCTTGCCCACGAGGATTTCATTGAAGTGGGAGGGGCTCCCTTCAGAACCTACAAATTAACAAAGGAGGGAGAAAGATACACAACAGAGGTGTATCTACCCTCTCTGGCTGAGACCGAAACGTATGGGAAAATGACCCACATGATAGCAGAGGAAACAGACTTCCTAGCCGAAAAGAGACCGTGGGAGTTATATCGTAAAATTAAACGGATGGGACCTTAAAGAAGAGTTATGCCTAGATGATTTCTGCACATGTTTAAGGGAGCTCTGTAAATAGCCTAAAGTGTTCCCTTTGGCTTCCTTACAGCAAAGCCAACCATTGTGACAGCGAAGACAATTACCATAATCAACCTCTTTTCCAACCCCCAGCTCAAGAGTGACCTCAGCACGCTTAACCATCTTCAAGACTTTGTCATTTTTGTCATCTGGGATATCAGTTAAGCTAATGCTGATTACATCGCGAACACCATTGATGGAAACGTTTGTCATACGGCCCTGAACCCAACAAATTCCGGAAAGAAGTTATTTAAGGAATTTTTATGAAATAAAAGGCAATTTAGAATTGTATTTTAGCGCGCGCTTAGTTCTTTTTTCTGTTGGTGGATGCGTATCAAATAGTCTATCGATCCAAGTTGGATTGAGGGGCCGAAGCGTCCATCTATCTCCCGCGCGCTAACCTTTACTTCTCCCTTTTCCATTCGCGCGCCCTTAGTAAAATGAGGTTCTTTTCTTAAAATAGAAATGACAATGCTCAAATGAACATTCCAAGCCCATTTCATGAAGATTCACATGATAATTTAAGGACCCTTTCAAGACCCATCAAAAGACAGATATTCAATAATCTTATCCAACCGTAGTATATGTTAATCCAGCGAAGGTCATTGTGGTGGCAAACTCAAAACACCAGATAGGTAATCGCAGAACTTCTACGCCGACTAGCAATCTAGCAACCAAACCAGCTGTTAGGCATAAACCTCCTAAATAAGAGAGCTTCACACAGTCCCTCCATTTTCTCTCCAACATGTTTTGTTATTCTTGCAACCAGTTTCTTCTACCAAACAGACAGATCCATTCAACAGAGCGCACACACATCTAACAGATCTTATATGCAAACACTAATGTGATACTAAAATGACCTTTATATATTACCTACGCAGAAAAAGGAAAAGAAGAGGTTAAGTGAACGTACATGCATGGAAGTCAAGTTGTTGAGGTTAGAAATCTTGTTAAACGTTTCGGGGAGTTAGTAGCTCTAAACGATGTATCCTTTAAGGTCGATCAGGGCGAAATCTTCGGTTTGATAGGACCAAATGGGGCTGGTAAAACCACTGCCCTGAGGATCCTTGCAACCCTCCTGTTACCTACAAGCGGCCATGTTAGAGTTTTGGGCTACGACGTCGTTAGGGAGGCTGATAAGGTTCGTCCGTTAATGTCGTACCTTGCTGAGGATGCAGGAGCCTACAGGAACTTGAGCGGTTATGAGTATCTCTCTATAGTTGCCCAGATCTACTTTGAATCCAGAAGCGATGCCGAAGAGGCTGTTGAGGAAGCGGTGAAGATTTCGGGGCTGGGTGATAGGATCATGGATAAGATCAAGAACTATAGCAAGGGGATGAAGAGGAGGATCCAGGTAGCTAGGGCCTTGATGACCAAGCCTAAGCTGGCCATATTGGACGAGCCAACAGCTGGTCTAGATGTCTTCCACGCTCAACATGTGAGGGGGATTGTGAAGAGACATGTTTTGGAAGGAAGGGCTGTTGTTCTGTCAAGCCACAACATGCTTGAAGTTGAGTACCTGTGTTCCAGACTGACCTTTATCCATCAGGGCAAGATCATGATCGAAGGAGAACCTCAAAGCCTGAAGGAGAAGTGCGGAGCCTCAAACCTGGAGGAAGCGTTTATGGAGGTTATCGGAAGATGGGAAAATTGAAGCCTTTAGTGGAGAAGGAGGTTAAAGACCTCTTAAGGGACCCCAGAATATACATAGGCCTCATGGTTCCGATCATAATAATGCCCTTGATCGGTTTCGCCATGTCGACTGCCATGAGGAGCGCCACCGAGGTTGCGGCTAAGGATCTGAAAATAGCTCTTCTGGACTATGACGGAACAGAGACCAGTAGTAGCTTCATCTCTCTCTTAACGCATATGGGCTTAAAAGTGCCGACTGTGAGCGCTGATAGTTTAGATGGGGCCCTCGAAGAGGCTAGAACGCTCGGGTCTAAAGCCTTATTGATTATCCCTAAAGGTTTTGAGGAGGGTTTACTAAGCTTCGGAAGGGTTAGGATTGAGGTTTACTCTATCATAGAAAGCGTGGGTATGGGTTCAGTAGGTGTATACTCAGCCATAGATCATGCCTTGAATACATGCTCAGAGATGCTAAGCGCCATGCTAATAACTAAGTTGGGTCCAGGGCTTAAGCCTGATGTTATAAGAGAACCGTTGAACATAACAAGGTACACAATAATCAAGGACAGGGTTATAGAAGTTCCTCCTCAAGCTCTATTTGGACAACTTATGATGGGATATGGTATAATTGTTCCCATGGTTTTATTCATCCTAGCCATAACTGTGACTCAGATGGCTGCAACAGCGACCGCTGTTGAGAATGAGGAGAAAACCTTGGAAACCCTCTTAACCTTTCCAGTAACCCGCTATGACATACTTATGGCTAAGCTATTAGGGTCATCTATAGTAGCCGTTTTAGGAGGTATATTATTCACGGCAGGTTTCCTCCTCTACTTCCAAGGAATGTTCGTCATGCCAGGTTTAGAGACCGGAGTTGGAGGCGTCTTTCGGGCTTTACCTCCTCCTCCACCAGAAGCCTTCGCGGTCCTTGCTGTAACTCTGATACTTTCGATACTGTTTATGACATCCCTCGGCATTGTTATAGGAGCTTTAAGCAGCGACGTTAGGATGTCCAGCTCCCTCCTAGGAATAGTTATAGTCCCAGTATTGATACCATCTCTCCTGATAATGTACGGTGATTTAAGGGCACTGCCCCTCGTCCTACAGCTCTTCGCATATGCCCTACCAACATCATATCCCATGATTATGGCTAAGGAGATGGTTACGTCAACCATACCAGTCGAGGTTCTCTATGGGATTCCGTACTCAGCCGGTCTAACCCTAATAGTTGTATATGCAACCAGCAAGCTACTAGCACCTGAAAAGCTCCTAACCCTGCAGCATAAGCTAAGGCTAAGAAGAATGAAGGGAAGACAAGCAAGGGAGCTTGAACGAAAAGTCACTTAAGTAAAAGAAAAGAATTGCGGTGACTTATCCCGAGAATGCGATGCCTGGGATCATCTTGAGCGTTATCGGGTAATCCCCTCGAAACTATTATCCACGCAAACATAAGTTTTTTATTTAAAATATGACAAACTTTTGTAATCCAGGGTTGTGGAAAATGTTGGGCATTCTGGATAATTTAATGGGTGTGATAGTAAAGCCGGTTCCTACTTTCCGCTCGATGCTGGAGGCTCCTCGATTGATTGAGGCTCTTCTGGTGGTCTTAATCGCCTCCTTTTGCAGCGGTCTAGCTGCATTATTGAGCCCCCTCCTCGTGTTCCCTCGACTTCTGCCATCGCCAGCTTTAACCCCGACGCAAGCTTTTCAGTTCTTATTCTCACCAGCTTTCCTTATACCTCTGAGCATAATTAGTGGCGCATTTTCTTGGATCATTATCAGTGCTGTATTTCATGCCTCATCCAGAGTCCTAGGAGGAAAGGGAAATTTTGAGCAAACGCTACTTATCGCCGGCTTTTCCCAAGCTCCGCTTATCTATTCCATATTCTTTGGAGTGTTGAGCTGGGCTGTTGGCTCCACCCTACCTACTCTGTTAAGCAGTTTTCTCCTCGGCATCTGGTCCTTAATTCTCCTGGTTCTGGGGATAAGGGAGGCGCATAAATTCTCCACGCTTCGAGCCCTCGCTGCCATATTTTTACCAATAATAGTGATCGCGGTAGTTATCATTGTCATAGTCGTCGCTTTGGTGCTCATTTTAATACCGAGATTGCCTTACCTATAGCTTGAGGTGAAAGGTATGGAAAGAACTACGAAGATCGCTCTCGCCATTACCTTAGCCATCCTAATCGGCTCAACTTCCCTAGCTGTCATAATCTTGATGAAAGGATGGGCCGTTCCGGCGCCGGAGATCGGAAACATAGGACTGATAAGGATTGAGGGAACGATAGCGTCGTCGCCTGGTATACTTGGAGGAGCTGACCCAGAGGAGATAGTGCCGCTTCTGAAAGAGGCGGGGAAGGACCCGAGCATAAAAGCCATCTTAGTCAGGATAAACTCGCCTGGTGGACAAGCTGCCGCTTCTCAAGAAATATACAGGGAAATAATGCGAGTTAGACGAGCTGGAAAGCCAGTCGTGGCTTCGATAGGCGACATCGCCGCATCAGGCGGTTATTATGTGGCATCCGCTGCAGATAAGATCGTGGCTGAGCAAGGGGCATTAACAGGAAGCATAGGAGCCATCTCGACAATACCGCAATTAGCCGAGTTCCTCAAGAAACTGGGGATAGAATTTGTAGTCATAAAAGCAGGAAAATTCAAGGATATAACGTCGCCTTTTAGGGAGATAACACCAGAAGAGAAAGAACTACTTCAAGAGATGATCGACGACATACATGAGCAATTTATAAAGGATGTGGCAGAGGGAAGGGGATTAGACGTAACCAAAGTTCGTGAAATTGCCGACGGCAGGATTCTTACCGGAAAGCAAGCTAAGGAACTAGGCCTCATCGATGAGTTTGGGAATTTAAACGATGCAATTGAAATAGCAGCAAAATTAGCGAAGATCGAAAAACCAGCCGTCGTGGAACTTCAGAGGAGACCATTCCTCCAAGAACTCCTAAGATTGCTTACTTATGAATTTGGAAGAGGTGTAATCGAGAGTATATTAAGCAAATTAGGAATCATATAATACTTTAAGACCGCGCTGATAGAATAGGCAAAACCACAATAAACGCCATAAAAGCCTATTTATTCTATCCACCATATTAGCGCGCGCAAAGATATGGGAAGTTATGCGGATGAGTTCGAAATAAAAAGGGGAGTTTGCGGGGATATCGGGTGATGTCTCCACTGCAAGCAGATGAATCCCGATCTGCTAGGTTTTGGACCATTCTGCATGGTCTCACTTTCGCTTTCTGAATAACATCATGCTCTCAGCGCGCGCGAACCCATACTTGGCTGGGTTCGTGGAGAAGCCTCGTCTGGGTTGTACGCCATCACTGAAAGCTAGGTTACTCGGGCACGATAGGAAAATTCTTAGTGACTGCAAGAATCTTGTTAAAAGGTAGAGAAAAAGCTGAAGGTTGAAAAAAATATTTTTTCTTTGTGGCACAAAGACGGGGAAGGTTTAGCGCGCGCGCTAAGATTCATAAATTTTATAAGCATATAATGCATATCGTTATGTCTGGTGGAGAATAAAAACATGAAAATTCTTTTCCAAGGTAGAGAAGTTGAAGCAACAGAGGTTAGCTTTAAAACTGTAAAGGAAGATTGGAATGAATACGTTCTCAAGGATGGAGAGACCCTAAAAATTAAGTTAGTGCTCACTAATGTTTTAAGATTAGACGCATATGACCCAGCAACTGGTGATCCACATTATTTAATAAAATCAGGAAACATTGTTGCAGTACACAATGTACCAGAAAAATTAAAACGTCCCGTGGTGGTATGATTGTCGCTAGAACTGGAATGGTCGCCTTCACTAGTTAGAGTCAATGGTATACACCCCACCATTGAACCTTTAAGAAGCATAGAAAACGTAATGATAGAATATAGTAAGCCTACGCTATCGACTACTCTAATAACACCTTTCCCAGATTTGACGAAGTTGTCGAGAACAGAAGAAGAAGCCATGAGAAAATTTCAGATACTACTTGAACTTTCTTTGCGTGGATATATGGTTAAAGAGGGAGCTTTAGATAACATTGACGCTCTGACGGAAGAGGTAAGCAGACTATTACCACAAGGTAAGACCGCAGCTCAAATTATCCGAGAAGTAAGGGAAGAAGAATAAGCTTGAAAGTCTACTTGGATGCCTCAGTGCTCGTCGCGGCTTTCTGGCGAGGAGACCCCCATCACACTGCCTCTCGTTCATTGCTCAGTTTGATTGCTCAAGGAAAGCATTTAGCATTTACATCGGGATGGTCTCTATTGGAAATTGCGCGAGGTCTTATAAAGTATGGACTCGAACAGAGGGTCATTCTCGATTGCATTAATGAGATTCTCAAGCTAACTCAAGTGACATCAGTCAACGAACACCTTTTTCGTTCCATCGATTACGTTCTTAAACAACAACGCCTGCCAAGTGCTGATGCGCTTCATCTGAAAACCTGTTTAAACACGAAGGTTCATAAACTAGTAACATTAGATGAAGAACACTTCCACAGGGCTGAGATAAAGCAATTAACCGAAGTGGTCTTCCCAGAAGATGTAATAGCTGAAACTAGTTTCGCTTAATAAGAAATCGTTTTCGAGCACGTCAAAAACGACTAATCAATGCTAAAACATCGATAGTGTCAAAACAGAAAATAAGCCCGTTTTGGGCTTCTTTTATATAGTTATCGCGCGCTTTCAAGGCTTTCTCCATCGATGAAGTTGCAAGATTCGATGAAAGCGATGTGAAGCGACTAATGGGTGACGCGAGCATAGTGAGGAATCGAGCAAAGATAATTGCAACAATTAATAATGCAAAGCAATTTCAAAGCATAAGAAAGGAACACGGGTCCTTTCGCTCTTTCCTCGACAGCCTCGATAAATCCAAGAACTACGCCTCAATTATCAAAGAGCTCGGCGTGAAATTCAGCCGATTGGGTCCCTCTTCGGCACGCATCTTCCTCTACAGCGTCGGGGGAAAACGTACGGCCACCAGAAGAAGAATGAGAGCAGCGCAACTACCGAGCAGGAGAAGGTTGTGTTGACGATATTAGGAAATCATCCTCACTTTATAAATATATTAACAAAAATTTGTTTTACCATGATTTTTCAGTTAACAGACGCTATTAATCTCTCTTTTAACAGCTTGGTGAATTAGGTGATAGTGTTTACAGAGCATGCAAAGGATAAGCTCATAAGAGAAATTAGGAAACTGGGCATAACGGAGCAAGCGGTAATCGCGATCGTAAAGAATCCCGATGAACTACTGTACGACGCCCTGACGGGAAGGTTTGTGGCCCTTAGCTGGAGCCATAGTAGTGCAGTGATTTATGAGAAGACCGATGGCGACCTTCTAGTCGTAACGGTAATATACAGCAGCGAGCTTAGAGAGGTGGTGGATAGAAGGAGGAGGATTGGGAGATGGATCTAGTTATCAGATATGATCCTAAGGCGGACATCTTAGCGGTGAAGCTCAGGGAGGGAGCTATAAAGGATGAGAAGCTCTTAGACAACGATGTGGTTTTAGGCTTTGACGAGATGGGTGAACTCGTGGCCTTGGAGGTGTGGGACGCCTCAAAGAGGGGGCTATTGAAAACCCTTGCGGACCTTGCAAACGAGAAAAGGGAGGTTGTTGAGGTCCTTCTCAAGAGAAGCCATGGCGGCCCACTTGATAATAAATGACTCAAAGATTAAATGTTGCCTAATTGGCCTTTATCATGGCAAAAATTGTTTTGGGTCTATTTCATTATATCGACGAACTTTCGTGGAAATGAGCAAAGTTTGTAAGCGAACGAATCTAAACTTCCTCAGAGTAGGGAAGTGATTGCCAATGGTTGATATCAGTGTTGATATAGCGGGTCTTAGATTGAGAAATCCTGTTATGCTGGCCGCTGGGGTTCTTGGGTTAACGGGGCTGTCTTTAAGGAGGGTGATGGATGCCGGTCCTGGGGCTGTGGTTACAAAGTCCGTGGGGTTAAGGCCTCGTGAGGGTTATCCCAACCCAACCGTTGTTCAAGTGGGGTGCGGGTTACTCAACGCCATGGGGCTCCCCAACCCTGGCATTCATCATTTCGCCGAGGAAATACGTGAAGCAAGGGAGGGAGGGGTTCCCGTTATTGTAAGCGTCTTTGGCTTTTCAGCGGAGGAGTTCTCTGAGGTTGCGAGGGCAGCGGTTGAGGCTGGCGCGGACGCGTTGGAGTTGAATGTGTCGTGTCCTCATGTTGAGAAAACGGGGGCGGAGATCGGGCAAAACCCGAGGTTGGTGGCGGAGGTTGTGGGGAGCGTGAAGAGGGTGGTGGACAAGCCTGTCTTCGTGAAGTTGACGCCCAATGTGGCAGACATTGCCGAGGTGGCTAGGCAGGCGGTTAGGGCTGGTGCGGACGCCGTAACCGCCATCAACGCCGTGAGGGCCATGGCAATTGATGTGGAGACGACCCGACCCATATTGGCGAATAGGGTGGGTGGATTATCTGGCCCTGCGATCAAGCCCATCGCCATCAGATGCGTGTACGAGCTTTATCAGGAGTTGGATGTCCCGGTGATTGGTTGCGGTGGAATCATGACGTGGCGAGATGCCGTGGAGTTTATGTTGGCTGGTGCCTCGGCGGTTCAGATTGGAACAGCCATCGCTTTCAAGGGGCTCGGCATGTTCAAATCCATCATGATGGGGGTGGATACCTACCTCAAAAAGAGGGGCTATAGGAGCGTGAAAGAGATCGTTGGACTCTCTCACCACCTTTAACCGCTTAAGAATTGTCAGGATTCAAGGGGTGAAGAGGGAGACCCCTACCGTTAAGACGTTCACCTTCCACGATAGACTTTGCGAGAGGGGCAGGCCGGGTCAGTTTGTCATGGTTTGGGTTCCTGGAGTTGATGAGATCCCCCTGAGCCTATCCACCATACGCCCAAACGGGTTCTCCTCAATAACTGTGGCTGTGGTGGGTGAAGCCACGGAGGCCCTTCATCAAAGGAAGGTTGGAGACGCCCTTGGGATTCGTGGGCCCTTCGGTAACGGCTTCACCCTGACCAGCGGAAAGATAATGATTGTTGGTGGGGGAACAGGGCTGGCTTCCTTGGTGCCCCTGGCTGAAAACCTTATGGGACGCACCACCCAAATCACCTTTCTGCTTGGGGCAAAAACAAGGGATGAACTCCTATTCTTAGATAGGATAGGGAGAGCCCTCTCGAAGGTTGAAGCAAGGGTTATGGCCACAACAGAGGATGGAAGCTACGGGTTGAGGGGTCTTGTCACGGGACCAGCGGAACAAATCCTGATGAAGGAAAGGCTTGACATGATCTATACATGTGGTCCGGAGCAGATGATGCGTAAGATGTTCCTGCTGGCGGAGAGATACAAGGTGCCTCTTCAAGCCAGCCTGGAGCGGATCATGCACTGCGCCATGGGGTTGTGTGGGGGCTGTGTGATAGGGAGGCTGAGGGTTTGTAAGGATGGCCCCGTCTTCTCCAGTGAACAATTGAGGGAGGTAAGGGGCGAGTTTGGACGTTTCAAAAGAGGATTTGATGGAAGGAAGATTGGGCTGTAGGTTTCTGAGACACACCTTCATTCTACATGTCTACCATTCTGATCGAAATATATCTGAATCTTGACTTTGAGATCGTGTTCTTTTGGCTGTGTCTTCATATTCTTCTTGGCCTTTGCTTACCTTACCTTGAAAACAGGTTTTTCTTAGGCCATGTAAAAGCCATTTTTGCGAATTCGCCCCTAGCTATCACGCTGGTTTTTATCCACAACGTCATAGCGGTCTCCCTCATAATCATTGAAATGAGGTTCTACGTGGAGTTTGTCCTCACCTTTCTTCCTAAAAGGGACATCGAGTATGCTGTGCTTCATCATCCCCGCCTCTTCGCATTCATATTCACCGCATTGATCCTCACGGTAAGCATCCTGAGAGTGGGCACCTTTCTCCATAGACAAATCGTAATCGACCTCCTCTCAATCATCATGCTTGCAAGTCTCCCCCATGGAATAGTTGAATGTTACGGAATATACCGGTCTATACATAAAATCTTGACAAACAGCTCAACAAACAGGGCATAACCATAATTTACCTCATCTTTTTCTTGGCAGCGATTCTTGAAGTGGGATTTGTTTAAGCCTTACTGTGGTACACAGCTTAGCCAAAACCCCTCAAGCTTCTGGCAAACACAACAGATATGCATTCTTCAACACACCATCTACGGTATTTTGGTGTATTTGTTTACGTTTTGGGGTCTGTAAGATAAAATGGAGAAAGGAAGGTACATGTTGAAAAGCGGAAAGAATGTTAGAAAGCTGTCTATAACACTATTATTGATGGTGATGCTGATGTTTTCAGCAATGCTATGGTAACCCTCATTCTTTTTTCGTTTAATGACTTCTTAAAATTCTAGGGGGCTGCTTAATAAATATCAGGAATTGCCACCTTCATGTGTCCTCTGCCGTTTTCTTTATCCTCGGTATGATGTCGAGGGGCACGTCAGGTTTGGCATTAACTATAACGGTGATCTTCTCCAATAGCAGGATGATGGTGTGGGCTTGGGAAAAACTGAAAACCATGAAGTTGCAAGCCCCATACATTTCCCCAACCTTATCGTCCAGCCCCATAAGAACGCGCTCATATACGGAGAGAAGGTCCATTTTATGCTGGGAAACAGAGGTGACCTCCGGGCTCACCTTAATCCCGCGGATGTTTCCACTCGCTCGATCCGTAATGATGACGGACAGGACTCGGCCATCTAAGCCTAATAATTTTATCACAGAGTTCTTCCATAAAGCATACCTCCTTTTCTAAAAGGCCTCCTCGTCAAGTGATGTAACATTTTGCGTAGTTAACGCTTTTCATAGGTTTTGTCATAAAGGCAAAGGTTATATTTGTCTAAGGATATTTTGAATGTTGGGCGGGTGTATCCGGATGAGAGGTGGCCACCAAATTCGACGGGGATCCTAAGAACTGGACGGTGTTAGATTATCGTCTGGTGGAGCCTCGAAAAGAAGAACCCTGGAAAACTAAAATGAAACATGTAAAACTAGCACTGCTTCTGTTAATGCTTGGGGGGATGAGGTAAAAATGTTCAAAGAAGTAGGGGCCATGGTTGATTTCCCTAAACTGGAGCATCGAATCCTTAAGTTGTGGGAGGACACGGATGCTTTCAAGAAGCGTTTAGCCCTAAACCGAGGCAGGAAACACTGGTCATTCGTAGATGGACCTATCACCGCGAACAACCCCATGGGCGTCCACCATGCCTGGGGACGCACCTATAAGGATCTGTTTCAACGCTACCGAGCCATGAGGGGCTTTGATCTTCGTTACCAGAATGGCTTTGACTGCCAGGGGCTCTGGATCGAGGTCGAGGTGGAGCGGCACCTTGGCTTCAAGTCCAAGCGGGACATAGAGGCTTACGGGATTGCTGAGTTCGTTAAGAGGTGCAAGCAGCGAGCGTTGCGCTTCGCCGCCATCCAGGTCGAGCAGTCGATTCGCTTAGGGTATTGGATGGACTGGGACGACCCACACCTCTTACGGGAGTTGGCTGACCGCTTGGAACACCCGGAAGAAGTTGTAACTGTTCATGGTCCTTCAGGTCCTGTGTCTGACACGGCGGAGAGGATTGTTGGCAAATTGGGTACACCGCAGTTGGGTGGCTCCTACTTCACCTTCTCCGATGAGAACAACTACACCATCTGGGCGGTTCTAAAGAAGTGCCATGAGCGTGGGTGGATTTATAAAGGCAGGGATGTGATGCCTTGGTGCCCTCGCTGCTCCACTGCGCTCTCACAACACGAGATCGTCACGGAGGGCTATCGCGAGCTCACTCATCCGGGACTCACCGTTAAGTTTCCTCTGCGGGGGCGCCCAAAGGAAGCATTGCTTGTCTGGACGACCACACCTTGGACTCTGACCTCCAATGTTGCAGCTGCGGTACATCCGAACATGTCCTATGTGAAGGTTCGCTGGAATGATGAGGTCTTGTATCTTGCCAAGGTCGCCCTTAACCGGGTGCTTACGAAGGAAAAATACGAAGTGATGGAGGAGCTGATGGGAGGTGATCTGGAGGGCTGGACCTACGAAGGTCCATTTGATGAGCTTCCCGCTGAGCAGAAGCTGGGAGCTATAGATGCGCACCGTGTTATCCCTTGGGAAGAAGTGAGTGAGACCGAGGGTACAGGCGTTGTTCACATCGCGCCCGGTTGTGGTAAAGAGGACTTGGAGCTTGGAAAGCAGTATCGCTTACCAGCCGTGGCCCCACTGAATGAGTTCGGCGTCTTTGTTGAGGGATTCTGTTGGCTCACAGGCACCCATGTCTATGACTCAGCTCAGCCAATCATAGAGAACTTGAGGGAGAAAGGCCTACTCCTCAAAGTGGAGGATTACACCCACCGGTATCCTGTCTGCTGGCGTTGCAACAGCGAGCTGGTCTTCCGGCTCGTGGATGAGTGGTTCATCTCTATGGGAAAGAAACTCGACAAACCGCTTGAACGGATCACTGAGCAGGAGAAGGAGGACAACCTCCGCTACCAAATCATGGAAGTTGCCAAGCAGATTCGCTGGATTCCAGATTTTGGTCTACAGCAAGAGCTGGACTGGCTGCAGAACATGGAAGACTGGATGATATCCAAGAAGAGGTACTGGGGCCTGGCCCTACCGATTTGGGAGTGCCCGAAGTGTGGGAGCTTCGATGTTATAGGCAGCGAGGAAGAGTTGAAGTCTCGGGCCGTTGAGGGCTGGGAGGATTTCGAGGGCCACACGCCGCATCGACCCTGGATAGACGCCGTTAAGATCGCGTGCCCCAAGTGCGGAGCCGTCGTTTCCCGTATCCAGGATGTGGGAAACCCGTGGCTAGATGCTGGCATCGTTGCATACTCGACACTGGAGTATCGTCGAGACCCAAGTTATTGGAAGAGCTGGTTCCCGGCCGATTTCATCTGTGAATCCCTACCCGGTCAGTTTCGAAATTGGTTCTACTCCATGTTGGCCATGAGCACCATCATGGAGCGCCTCCCGCCCTTCCGCACCTGCCTCGGCCACGGATCAGTGCTGGCTGAGGACGGGAGGGAGATGCACAGGTCTTGGGGTAACGTGATCTGGTTTGACGACGCAGCCGAGACCATGGGCGCGGACGTTATGCGGTGGATTTACTGCGCAAGTAAGCCGGAGGGCGATATACTTTTCGGCTATAAATTAGCAAATGAGGTTACACGGCGGTTTCTGATCCCGCTGTGGAATGTGTACAGCTTCTTCGTGACCTATGCCAACTTAGATGGGTGGAAGCCGAACAATACCACAATTCAATACTCACTTTTGGATCGATGGATCTTGTCAAAGCTTCAGGTGCTCGTTCAAGATGTCACCAATCACATGGAAAATTATGATGCATCCGGCGCCACAGCCAGGTTGGAGCAGTTTGTGGAGGAATTGTCCACATGGTATGTGCGCCGCTCGAGGCGAAGGTTCTGGAAAAGCGAGGTGGACGTAGATAAGAACGCTGGCTACGCGACACTGTATGCTTGTCTGACGACCTTAACTAAGCTTTTGGCACCGTTCATACCCTTTGTCACCGAGGAGATGTATCAGAGCCTAGTGCGTAGCGTAAATCCCGATGCTTTGGAGAGCGTACATCACAACGATTGGCCAGCGGCCGATGTCTCCCTTATCGATAAAGGGTTAATGGAAGACATGGATTTGGCCATCAGAGTCAGCAGTCTCGGCCGCTCAGCGCGCAGCAAGGCCCGAATAAAGTTGCGGCAACCCCTGCTTAGAGCAATGATCGTAGCGGAAAAGGCTGTGCAGGATCGACTTCAACGGCTCACTGACCTGATCAAAGACGAGCTCAACGTGAAGGAATTGGCCTTGACCACTGAAAGAGGGGAGCTGGTGAATTACGAGATACGGCTGTTACCGGATGTGCTCGGCAAGAAGCACGGCCATCTGTTTCCTAAGTTATGTGCCCTCGTAGCCAGCATGGACGCCAATGCCCTTGCCCAGGCATTTCAGAGGGGCCTTAGTGTTGATGTTGCAGTGGAAGGCGGTATCATCACCTTGCTACCTGAGGAGGTTGAGGTACGCATCCAGCCGAAAGAGGGCTACTCATTAGCAGAGGAGCAAGGCATCGCCATGGACGTGGACATAACCATTACAGAGGAGCTGAAAAAAGAGGGCTTAGCCCGAGACATCGTGCGTCGCATACAAAACCAACGCAAGGAAGCCGGTTTCAACATAGCGGACCAAATAGAAACCTACTACATTGCGGGGCCAAAGCTCACCGAGGTCTTCACGACCTATGGACACTACATCGGCGCAGAAACTTTATCAACGGCGATATATAAGGCTGAACCTCCCACGGGGTCGCATGTAGCAGACTTCAAGATCGGTGGCGAATCAATAAGGGTTGGACTGGTCCGAACACAGAAGAATCGCTAAATAAGCATGCAGAGGTCGAAAGTTTGGATATCTTATAGTTCAAGCCCTATATTAGCCAAGGTGCTTTCAAAAACGGAAAAGTCAAAAGGTGCGCTTCCCTAACTTTAAGTTAATGGATGACGTATTTTAATGGAAGGAAATTTTGGTGTGGTTCATATCGCTTTTGGTGCTAAAGGGTAAGGGTGTGGAGGCTGTTAAATATCTTAAAGAGTTGAAGGCTCCGAAAGGCGTCACCATCCGCGATGTGTACTTCACCCTTGTGTGATACGACGGCGTCATCATTTTTGAGGCGCCTGATGAAAAAACGGCCATGAACTTTGTTATGCAAGTAGGCTTCGCAACCAACTACACCATGGAAACCTTAACAGCAATCACCGCCAAAGAAATCTAAATTTTCCCATCTTTTTATATTGATCATTTTTCGGGAAAGCACCAAAATCCATAAATATAGGAATGCATACTCCATTACGAGAGATGGTGAGGATGCGGAGGTATCGTCGGGTCCTTTAGGTTCTTTTCCGTCGTCCAGACGATATTCTGCATGCCCAACCGTTTTTTGAGGAGGCGAAACATACATGAGCATGAGGGATAGCCGGGTCTAGGCTTCCAAAGCATTACGAAGCCAAAGCCATTGAAGAGAAAGTGCAAAGGAACTGGTTGAAAACCAAATACCACAGTTTTGACAAGAGGTCAAAGGACAAGCCTGTGTTCGTGATCGACACCCCGCCGCCCTTCACGTCTGGGAGCCTCCACATTGGGAGGGCGTACGGATGCATCCTCAGCGACATAACCGCCCGATATAAGCGGATGCGAGGCTACAACGTGCTCATGCCGCAGGGCTGGGACACCCAGGGGTTGCCAACAGAATTGTCGGTGCAAAGAAAACTCGCTATTTCCACGGACCGCCCTGAGGCGTTCAAGGCAGCTTGTCGAGAATGGACGGGCAGGATGATTCAGCAAATGCGAAAGACAATGATGCGGCTGGGCTATATGCCCGATTGGTCATTCGAGTACAAGACCATGGATGAGGATTATCATCGGAGGGTTCAGCTTGCCCTCCTCAACCTCTATCACATGGGGAGGGCGTATCGAGAGAGGCACCCTGTTTACTGGTGCCCCAAATGCAAGACAACATTGGCGCAAGCGGAAATCGGATACGTTGAGAGGAGGGGCATCCTCGCACACCTCAGATTCAAGGTTGAAGACAGCCAAATTGGCCACATCGAGATCGCCACCACACGCCCTGAACTCCTCCATGCTTGCGTTGCCGTGGCAGTTCATCCAAAGGACAACCGATATCAGGGTTTCGTGGGCAAAACGGTGGAGGTGCCCCTCTACAACCAAAGGGTTCCCATAATAGCTGACGAAACAGTTGAGCCAGCCTTCGGAACTGGAGCGGTTATGATCTGCACCTTCGGCGATGCGCAAGATGCCCGATGGATCTTAAAGCATAGCCTGCCCATCATCGAGGCCATAGGTGAAAATGGACAAATCATCAACAGCCAGAAATACGATGGGCTAACCGTGATGGAGGCCAGAGAAGCCATTCTAACCGACCTCAAGGCTCTGGGTGTGTTATCTAAGACAGAAGATATACGCCATCGTGTTTTGGCTCACACAGAACGCACAACATGCCGAACCCCCATAGAGCTTCTAGCCAAGAAGCAATGGTTCATCCGAATCCTCGACCTCAAGGACAACATCATGGAGATGGCTCAAGACATGGCGTGGTTTCCGGAGCATATGCGCCAAAGGCTGATCGATTGGGTGAAGGGGCTGGGGTGGGACTGGGCTTTCTCACGTCAAAGAGCCTTTGGAACGCCTATACCCTTCTGGTACTGCCAACAATGCGACCAGATTATCCCACCAGAGAGGAGTCAGCTTCCCATTGATCCATTGGAGGAAAAGCCCCCGATCGATATGTGCCCCCGTTGCGGAGGAAAAAGTATTACTGGAGCCACTGATGTGTGCGACTGCTGGATTGACAGTTCCATAACCCCACTCATCATCTCCGGATGGCCGGACGACATTTCATTATTCCGACGACTGTATCCAGCTGACTTGCGTCAACAGGGCTCCGAGATCATAAGAACTTGGGCCTTCTACACCATGACTCAGTGCCATCTTCAAACGGGTCTAAGGCCCTTCAAGGCTGTTTTGGTGAATGGCATGATATTGGGGCCGGATGGGCGGGCCATGTCCAGCAGCCTCGGCAATGTCATCGACCCCATGGAAGTGATCAAAGGGTATGGTGCGGATGCCTTACGTCAAGCCCTCCTCATGGCAAACATTGGCTCCGACTTTCTCTTCGAATGGAAACACATCCAACACACCGCTCGATTCCTACAAAAATTCTGGAATACCGCCCGATTTGCTCAACGATGCTTGAAGCACTATAGGCCAAGTACCTACCCGATAGGGGAATCAAATAAAACAAAAGATCAAGCCGCATTACATATCATAGATCGATGGATCCTAAGCCGCCTACAACACCTCATCCAAAACATGACTGAAAGCATGGAAAGCTACCAATTCCATCGCGCTGTTCAGGCGTTTCAAGCCTTCGTCTGGCATGAATTCTGCGACCACTATTTGGAATTCGTCAAATATCGCTTCCATAACCCGAAACGTCCATGGATGAAACACTCCTCTCAATACGCTCTGCACCATGCCCTTTGGGCCCTCATCCGACTGTACGCACCCATAGCCCCCTTCATCACAGAAGAGATTTATCAAAGGCTCTACCGAAAGCGACGGGGCTACAAAACCATACATGAAGCGCCATGGCCAACTCCTCAAAAGGAAATGAGAGACGAAAGGGCTGAGGAAGCTGGCGAAACCTTAACAGAGATCATCTCAGCCATCAGAAAATTCAAGTCTCAACATAATCTTCCCTTAAACGCCGAGATCCCACACATCACCATCGCCTACAAGGGGAACGTGAGCCTTAAACGGATGCTCTTAACGCTTCGAGAGGAGATTGCAAACGCGGGGAAGGTTAGAGGGTTAGCTTTACGAAAGGGCGAAGCGAAGGGGGCACTCGCAACAACCCACAGGAGGAACGGAAAAATACAACTTACTTTGACACAATAAAGAGATTTCCTCTTCTTTCAGCCTTTCCATCTTTGCCAAAAAGATTAAATAGGGACCACCTCAATAATCCGTGAATCTAAAAGTTTCATGAGTTGTGTGTTCAATTGTCTAAGAAAGCCATGCAGATGAAGATAAAGGAATTGAAAACGGATATTGGCGTTATAAAGGATCTGGAGATTTCTTTTGGAAGGGTATTTGAGGAAACGTGGGCTGAGCCTATTGGTCCAACCCCGTTTCCATCCATCACCGACCTCAGAGAATGGGACCACCAACTCCTGAAGCGGTATCAGCCACTCTACATGCCGTTTTGTGACGTTTGCTGCCTATGCACTTTTGGTAAGTGTGACCTAACCGCTGGGAAGCGGGGAGCCTGCGGTATAAACATGGCTGCGCAGCAGTCGCGCATCGTCTTGCTCGCCTGCTGCATAGGAGCCGCAACCCACATCGCCCACGCTCGACACCTAGTGGAACACCTGATTGAGAAGTTTGGACGAAGATTCCCCATCGACATAGGCGGCGTCAGCGTTGAAGTTGAGGCCCCCATCACCAGATTGGTTTGCGGCATCAGACCAAAGACCCTTGGCGACCTCGAAGATGTCCTGGACTACCTTGAAAACCAGCTTACCCATCTGCTCTCGGCGACCCACACGGGACAGGAAAGCGGCAACCTCGACTTCGAATCCAAGGTGTTTCACGCGGGGATGATCGACCATGTGGGGCTCGAGGTTGCGGACATCGCACAAATTGCAGCCTATGGCTTTCCGAGGGCGGATCCTGAATCCCCACTCGTGGAATTGGGCTACGGCACGATAGACTACCTCAAGCCGGTCATTCTTTGTATTGGTCATAATGTTACGCCTGCCACCGAAATCGTGGATTACCTCAGGGCAAATGGGCTTTATGGCGAGGTGGAAGTTTGCGGTTTGTGTTGCACTGCCCACGATGTCACTCGATACAACCCCAAAGCCAAGATCGTCGGCCCCATCTCTTGGCAGCTTCGCTTCATCAGAAGCGGTGTTCCCGATGTTGTGATTCTGGATGAACAATGCATCCGCACGGACGCGTTGATCGAAGCAGAGAGGATCAAGGCGCCGGTGATCGTGACAAGCGACAAAAACTGTGCAGGGCTGCGAAACCGAACACACGACCCAATAGATTCAATCGTGGCAGACCTGGTGGGTGGAAGGGTGCCGGGTGTCCTCATCCTTGACCCGGTCAAGGTTGGCGAGGTGGCGGCGAGAACGGCGGTGGAGGTAGCCCCTAACCGAAAGAAGTTCAAAGCCATCCCAGACGTTGACGAGATCATTGAGAGAGCCAAGGTGTGCACCAAGTGTAATAACTGTAGACGATCCTGCCCCCAGGATCTACTGATTCCAGACGCGGTGAGCGAAGCGGCGATGGGAAACATGGATAAGCTCTCAGACCTTTACGAGGTATGCGTGGGCTGTGGACGCTGTGAGAACGCCTGTCCCCATGGCCTCCCCATACACAGCTTCATTGTGAAAGCCGCTGAAAAGAAACTTAAGGAGGAGAAATTCTGGATTCGGGCCGGGAGGGGCGCCATACAAGACGTTGAGATCCGAAATGTTGGTAGCCCCATTGTGTTAGGCGAGATACCGGGTGTGGTGGCGTTTGTTGGGTGCGCTAACTACCCTCACGGTGGAAGGGAGGCGGCTGAGATGTGCTCCGAGTTTGCGAATCGTCGATACATCGTGGTTGCGTCAGGATGCGCTGCCATGTCCGCCGCCATGTACAAGAACGAGGAGGGAAAGACGCCCTACGAGGTGTACACGGGCGCCTTTGACGCCGGATGCCTCGTCAACGTGGGCTCATGCGTCTCCAACTCCCACATAGCCGGCGCAGCCATCAAGATCGCAAGCATCTTCGCTAAGCGCAGCCTACGGGCCAACTATGAGGAGATCGCCGACTACATCCTCAACCGCGTTGGCGCCGTCGGTGTTGCGTGGGGCGCCTATTCTCAAAAAGCCGCCTCAATAGCGAGTGGCTGTTGGCGATTGGGGATACCTGTAATCGTTGGTCCTCATGGCTCTAAATATAGACGTATGCTTCTCGGCAGAAAGGACCATGAGGATGATTGGTGTGTTTACGACGCCCGCACTGGGGACAGCGTTTATGTGGGCCCTGCACCCGAGCATCTCTTCTATGCGGCTGAGACCAAAGAGGAGGCGATGGTGATGATCGCGAAGCTCTGCATGAGACCAAACGACACCACAAAGGGACGGGCAATAAAGCTCACACACTACATTGACCTACACAAGCGCCTATACAACACGATGCCCGACGACATCCACCTCTTCGTACGCACGGTGGCGGATGTTCCCATCACCATGAAGGACGAGATCATAGAAAAAATGGACGGAGGGAAGAATACCCGACCCAACGTTGTTGCCGAGGCTTATACGGGTGCGTAAGGGTGGGGCGTAGGGTCTAGGACGCGGGCGTGTAGGCTTTTTTCTGGACGTTGTAGGTTCCTGCCTATAAGTTCGTACCATTTCAGTGTCCCAACGGCGCGAATGCGGAGGGCGTACATGTCTTCCTTGAAGACGATGACCTTTTTGTATATTTTGCGTACCCCCGTTGCCCGTTCGGCTAGGTGGATGGTGTTTGGTATGTCCTCTCTGATTAGGGCGTCTCTTATCTTTCTTAGTAGTGGTAGGTTGGGTTCGCTTTGATACAACTCTATAGATTTCAAAGGTCGCACCGCTACGGTGCCATCAGCATCCCAGAGCCCTGCTAGGAAGTGTCCCATGAAAGGTGGCTTAAGTAACGTGTCTATGGTTTCTTGCACTAAACGTTCTCTTTCAGTACCGATTAACCGCGCTAGCGCGGAGCTATATATGACGAGCCTCCATCTGTAAGCGTCCTCGATTCTTGTGACTGGTTTGTCATTTATGTCACGGTAACTCAGGGTTGCTTTCACGTTGAACCTTTTGGCTACGTTTTCGGCTTTACGGAGCGCGGGGGTCAACAACTTGAAGTTAGTGTTGTATAGGGCCTTGCCCTCCTCGTATCTTACATACTCGTCCACTCTTGTCCTTGTACGCATAACACAGCCGTCGCCGATACAAAAGCCTATTATTTATGACCTCGATTTTTTTTCCTTTCAAGGGCGCGTGAGAGGACGAGTCTGGCTGTATGTTTTGGAATCCTCACAGGTCTCACCTGAAGTACACGCTCACGCTCCAACATGTGAAGCCAACGTCCTATCGTCGTGTGTCCCTTGCTCAAGGTAATTGCGATTTCAGGTATGGACATACCCTCATCCACATACATTATCTTCAGGGTTTCTTTCCATCGTTCTGAACCTATAACCTCTATAATGTCCCCAAGCAATCTTAACTCCTTAATTATCTCCACTTCTGGCGGAAGCTCCTCAAGATATGCTTCCACTATAATACACCTCCTCCCTTTTTGACCTCTCCCTCAGGGCTAGGACTCTCGGTCATCCTTTCCCACCCTTCAGGATCGCTCTTACTTAAGAATTTTAGCGCGCGCTAAGCTCTACTGCACATTATTTACATTTTACAAAGCATTTTTAATAAAGTATGTGTGTATGTGTCATAGAGTTTTTGCAAAATCTATTTTTCAAGCCCCGAAGATTCAACAGAACCTAATGTATCATCTTCTAGCTGAGGCGAGCACCGCGCCAAGGAGGAAGAGTAGCCCACCTATAACAATTGCACCGACAATAGCCCCACTTGTAGCGCCTCATCCCTCTGTTTCCTAAGCATTCCTTCAAGCCTCTTCCCTTCCTCAGCAGTTATGGTTCCTTCCCTCAATTTCTTGAGAAGCTCCACCTTCTCAGGCTGGCGAGTAGAACGAGGAGGGAACAGCTGTTCATACAGCTTAAAAAGGACACCTCCGTGAATTAGGAAAATGACACCAAGCCCTATCTCAACACTTTTAGTCCAGCGCCCAAGCCCATAAATTAGAGCAAGAACGGCTATGAGCGATGCAAGGCTTGCGACGAGGGTTGCAAGGGGAATTATCCAGTCAATAACCATTTACCTTCCTCAAGTTATTTTACAGAGTTCATTATTTATGGCTTACTATTGGGGTTAGAAAACGATTAGAATTTCTACTAATGTATATATAATAATGCTGAGCGTGCTATGAAGGTAATTAGAAGTATGGCTCATTTAGCGCGCGCTAACTGTTCTCTATATATTTCCTCACATTTGTTTTCTATGTTGTTCATCCAGCCACCCTTTTGCCGAGACTAATTCGCGCTAGAAAAATGTAGGAGGGAATTTAAGGCTTTACTTCACATTTTCGGAGTACGTGAAAGGAGAACGCATCTAAAGCTAAACTGTAAATGTGAGGTTAAGTATATTAGTCTCTAAGGTCTGCACCCTTGGTATAGATGGCTTTTGCGTCGATCAGATGAAGATGGTTTGTGTTAAGGAGCCCTGAAGATAACCTCATAGTACCCATCCCATAAAGGAGAGAACAGAGTGGACTTGTAGCTTCTTAGCGAGATCCAGTACCTGAACTTTGCATCAGATGAGGCCTCGATCATCATCGGGATCTTGAAGGCCTTCAGGGAAAGAATCCTTCCAGTCCTACGGTCTCCAATTGACGAATAATCGGTGAGGTCTCTGACATCCTGCTTCAGTTGGAATCTCAGTCCACTTTTATTAATGGGGCTTTCAAAGGGTAGGCGGCTGGTCCAGCCGAGGTAAAGCGATAAGCAGGGCTTCATGACATCCCCATACCTCGGCTCTGGAGGCCCTAAGTCTCCGCAGTCTCCCTTACCATAATAACTCTTAGGGTTAGGTTTCACATTTATCTTCATGAGACGCCCATGCTGAGTCTCAACTATGCTGATGTTCTCTATCTCCGACGGGCTTAGGCCTAATGGGTGTTTAGCGAAGTCAATGAATGTTTCACCATCCTTCTCGATTAGAGGGAGGTACAAAGCAAATCGCTCAAGTGGCTTATCGAAGTAGAGGGTCATCTCAAATACGTAAAAGTCGGAACGCCCATCGCGGAGTGATACCACGCCACACCAGCAACAAACAGTAGCATCGCGACCGAAGCGCAGAGAAGTCTCCTGTCCATTTTCACACTTTCCCCTCTTCAATTGGCAGAAAAATTTATTTTAAGTTTTCTATGCGAATCTTATGATTCTGTCTATAAGGGCTTGTTTTGGATGTAAAGCGTGGTGGACCTATATCCTTTGTCCTCGGATCCATCTTGAGTTAGTTTGTCGCCCCAGTGGACGTCGTTTGTGTTTTTCTCATGAAGCGAGGACATACGAAGTAAAGACCACGAAGAAGAGTGGTAGTCCGTGAAGGATTAGTAGGAGGAGTCCCAGCGCCCCGCAGATGTCGAGACTAATGTCTATGCTGCTTTCAAGGTGGTAGATACACTTAGCAACTACATGACCTGTCAGCATGGTAACGAGGAATGAAATAAGACTCGGTATCAGTAACGCATACGCCACAGCCTTCCTATTATGGGTTAAAGGCATCTTCAAGGAAACGAAGAATATCGTGACAAATGGAAAAGCAATGCACCTGGCTGAAGAACGCGTTCAATTGCCCAAGCATATATCAGAAAAACTTCAGCCTCCTTTAGAACTATTGAAAAAATATGGAAAGGATTTAGGGTGGCCGCAATGGGACATTGGATTTGGACAATCAGACTTCGCTAAAATGGAGAAACCATGCAAAGAACATGGAATAATGAAGATTGTTAAAATTGGAAAGGCTGAAGTTGAGCTTCTGCGACTAAGAGAGTTAATAGATTTATACGTAGAGTATTTAAAGAATGATCCTGATATTTTTCACCATGCTTAACAAGCTATGTAAAAAGCAATCAGACCTAATTGGAATGAATGTCTTACGGAATTTCATGGTACAATGTTATGGATGGTTCCAAAACTACGTAATTCTGATATGCGAATTTTTTGATCATGTCTTTTACAAAACTTATTGCCTTTCCGTTTGCTATTTCTTTGATGAAAATGGTGAATGTTATTTATAAGAGGGAGGCTAGGAACTAGATGTAGGGGATGAAGGTGTGCCTCACAAGATTCTGTTAAGGAGTGCTGTTTACGCGGTGTTAATGGCTTTAATGGTCGCTATTCTTCTTGCATGGTGGATGGGTGAATATGGACCCCCTGAATACCTGCTTGCCCTGCGAACAACGCTTTGGGCTATCGGCATATTGACCATGTTGTTTGGGGTTAAATACGCTTGTCAAGCCCCCTACGACCCACATCTTGTTATGGCGGGGAGTCGAACCACAATCGATGAGGCCTTGAAGGCTAAAATCAGGCTTTATGAGGCTTGGAAAAAGAAACCTATTATTTACAAGTTAAGATATACCATTCTAGGCGCATTGGTGATACTATTGGCTGAGCTCTTAGCTCTTTAAAAACAAACTTAGAGTTATCCATCTATTAAAAGGGCAACGTAAGAATTTTTATTCATATAGGAATCTGGAGTTTCGCTCCACTATATGACATGCTTTTAAGGAGAAATGAGAGAATGAAGGATGTGGATAACTCTAAGATAGCTATTAGAACAGAAGTTGTATACGTCAATAAAAATGATCCAAACACGGTCTCAGTGTTCCTTAGCCTTGGAAGAGATTATCTTAAAGCCTTGCCTCATGAGGAGCGCGAAAGGTTTCTCAAAAGCATCTTGGTAAGACAGGAAGAGCCAGACCGATGGTTGCTTCTTCTAAGATATGAAAACAAGTATGTAGGCTTCACTCACGTGAAGATAGATAACGAGGAACGAATAGGCTGGGGCTTCATCTTAGAATTCTATATAGTGCCGACTAGACGCAAAATGGGATTAGGTCGCACATTCTTTAATCTCGTTGCAGACATGCTTCAAGCCAATGGCGTGAAAGATGTCTGGTTACTTGCTGATTCATCGGCTGAGTCGTTTTGGCATTCACTTGGATTCAAATCAACCGGAGAATTAGACAGAGAAACTGGCCAAAAAGTCATGGCAAAATCGCTGACGTATACCACTAAAACGAAGTATATTAGCTTCGCCATGAAAACATCGCAGATAGTGGATTATCACTCCGAATTCATGTAGGTGAATTTGTTTCTAGGAACACGCTTTGAAAAGAGAGTCTAATTAATTGATTGCCTTTAAACATATAACATGGCATTCTTATTTTCATCTCTTTAGGTACTTCACTTGGTGAGCTCTAAAAAATAGAAACCTAACTACTTCTTTTTCTTTCCTATATTAGCTTAAGAATCAAAATAAATAACAATATCAGCAATGTTATTAAGAATGGAAATAGAAAAAAGAGGGTTAACCTCCACTGCACATTATTCGAATTTATCTACTTCATAGCATTGAACCCTGAGAGGGTGGGTTGCACCTCGATGCCCGTGCCTTGTAGGGTCATTAGCGTTATGCCGGATATGGCTGTGAGGTATACGCCGATGTCGGGTGCGTATGGGGACCAGTAAATTGGGTATTGGGGTGGTACCCAGCTACGATCATGGGCATAGCCACGGCGCCTATTGAGAGGATGGGTACTGAGGTCCAGAGGGCTGCTGAGGCTAGTGCCAGCCCGCCGCCGAGATACCCAGCCCTCCATCTCCATAATGATGCCGTTGAGGTTGCCACGGAAGCAACGTAAAGAGCCACAGACACCAATGCCAGGGGGCGCCAAGCCCACGCAATGCGGGGGTATGGGATGCGCTCGATCAGGGCGAGGCTGTCGACCACGTTTAGGGCCTCCACCCTAACCACCCTCCACGCCATACTGTCGAGATCGTAGACCCCAAGCCAAGGCAGGAATATGGCCACCACTAAGGCACTCAGCGTGGCAACCCTCACCAAGCCTAGGAGCCTCAAGCGCGGCTCACTCCTTAACGACGTTCACTGGCGCCTGATCTACCCCGACAACTTCGTAGTTGTTTATCGCAGTCACTTTTATGGGATTAGCCCTAACCTTTCTTTTTTCTTTTTTAATATAATCGTAAATTGTGCCGACTAAACATCCAATTGCGAAAAAGCTAAAGATGGCAATTACGATTAACTGAATCCTATAATCTAACATAAATTAACACCATTCATTTATTTCCTTCAAATTTTACAAGCACAAAAACATCAACAAAACTTTACACGCAAACCCCACCCTACCCTTAAATACCAGATGACTTATCTACTTCTAAATCTCTCGTGTGTGCAGATTAATGATTGGGAGGAAGGGGTGAGCATGAGCGCGGAGCCTTGGCAGACGGCGGAGATTCCGGGTCCAACAAAGGCCCTTGTGATCACGAAGCCTGAGGTGGTGGTTGCGATGGTGAAGAGGGCAAGGCGTCCCATCCTCATCGTTGGGCACGAGGCTGCGGCCATCACCATAAGCGAGGAAAAATTAATCGACTACGCAATCCGAATTTCCAAAGCCGCGAAAACGCCCGTGGTAGCCACAGCACACATAATAAGTGAGTTTTTGAAGAGGGGTTTTCAGCCCGCGGCTTGGATGCCCGCGGTGGACATCGCCAATAGGCTTCGGGACTCGGAGTGGAAGGGTTTGGATGGTTTGGGACAGTACGATCTCGCCCTGTTTATGGGTATCCCCTACTATATGGAGTGGGTGATCTTATCCTCCCTCAAGCACTTTTCCTCAAACCTTAAGACCATATGCTTAGATAGGTTTTATCAACCCCACGCAACATGGTCATTCCCGAATATCTCGGTTAAGGATTGGAGTGAGGGTCTTGAGTTGATCATAAGCAAGTTGGGAGGGAAGTGAGCATGTCTATGTTTAAGGACATCCCCGTGGATGTGGGAGTGATTTATGAAGGCCAGAGGATCCGATACCATGACACGCAGGTGGAGCTCGGCGGGGAGCGCATGGACACCAAGTTTGAGCTGGTGAGGGTCAAGCCCCCGGATGAGGTGGAGGACGAGAGGATAACCGTCATAGGGCCGGACATCGAGGACATGGAGGTGGGGAGCACCCACCCCTTCGGCATCTACATTGAGGTGGCTGGAAAACAGCTCGAGGAGGCCCTCGAAAGCGTTGTGGAGAGGCGCATCCACGCCTACTGCAATTACATCGAGGGCTTCATGCACATGAACCAACGCTACGACATCTTCCTGAGGCTAAGCAAGAAATCCTTCCAGAGGGGCCTGAACTCCTTCGCTTACATCGGGAAGGTCTTGATAAGGCTCTTCAAGAGCGAGTTGCCCATCATCGAGAGGATCCAGGTCACCTTCATCACCGACCCCGACAGGGTTCGGGAGATGCTCGCAGAGGCCATAAAGATATATGAGGCCCGTGACGCCAGAGCCAGGGGGCTGAAGGATGAGGAGGTGGACAAGTTTTATGGCTGCACACTCTGTCAGTCGTTCGCCCCAACCCACGTGTGCGTGATCACGCCCCAGCGATACTCTAATTGTGGGTCCATCAGCTGGTTTGACGCCAGGGCCTCGGCGCGAGTGGACCCCAAGGGCCCAGTGTTCGAGATTGAGAGGGGTGAGATGATCGACCCAATCAAGGGTGAGTTTACGGGTGTGAACGAGGCTGTGAAAAGGAAGTCTCTGGGGGAAATTAGCCGGGTCTGGTTGTACACGGGATTCGGTTATCCCCACACCTCATGTGGCTGCTTTGAGGGAGCCGCCTTCTACATCCCCGAGGTGGACGGCTTCGGTGTTGTTCATAGGGGCTTTAAGGGGGTGACCGTCAATGGGCTGCCCTTCTCCACCATAGCGGACTCCACCGCTGGTGGCAGGCAGATCGATGGATTCCACGGCATATCCATCGAGTACATGAGGTCGCCAAGGTTTCTTCAGGCTGATGGGGGCTGGAACCGAATCGCTTGGATGCCCTCCAGCGTCAAGGAGCGGGTTACGCAGTTTATTCCGAAGGAGTTGATCGAAAAAATCCCCACGGAAAACGATGTGAAAACGATGGATGAGTTAAGGGGCTTCCTTAAGGATCGTGGGCACCCGGTGGCTGAACGATGGGTAGCTGCACCCGCCGAAGTGGTACCAGAGGTGAAGGAGGAGGAAGTTCCGGCAGTGCCCGTGGCCGCTGTTCCCACCATGCCAATCGCCGCTGGTGGATTCAGGATCATCCTAAAGGACGCGAAGATCCACGCGAAGAGGGTCATCATCCGAACGGAGAAGAGGTGAAAAACTTGGGTGAGAAGGAGGAGAGGGAGAAGGAAGCCGCCATCAAGTTCAGCCCCAAGCTCATTGAACTCCTGAGCAAGTTCGAGGAAATTGAACTTGAAGACGTGGAAATAGAGGTTGGAGACCTGGAGATCTGGCTGCAGCCAGCCGCTGCGGTGGCTGTCCCGCCTAGGGCTGTTGCACCCCCTCCGATAGCAAAACCCACGTCAATTCTCGAGGTGGACTTTGTTCCACCCATTGAGAGATATCCCGGAGAGATCGTGGAGGTGAAGTTGGGGGCCACCAGGAGCGATGGGGGAACCCGTGGAAAGTCCATAATCATCGGGGGGGAAAGGTCACCCGCCTTTTATCTCTTTGAAAATCCCATGCCCCATCCCCCGGTGATCACCCTTGACGTTTTTGACATGAGGGTCCCCTTGGCGAAGGCGGTGAAGATGCATGTGGAGGAGGTTCTTGAGGATCCCGCTGCTTGGGCCAAGCTCGCGGTTGAAAAGTTTGGGGCGGACATGGTCACCCTTCACCTGGTTAGCATCGACCCTCTATTGAGGGACACAAGGCCGAGAGAGGCAGCCAAAACTGTTGAGGGCGTGCTTCAAGCGGTGGACGTTCCCCTGGTGATCGGGGGCTGCGGGGACCCAAAGAAGGATCTAGAGGTTTTTGAGGGGGTGGCTGAGGTGGCGGAGGGCGAGGGTCTACTGCTCAGCTCCATAACACAAGACATGGATATTGAAAGGGCAGCACAAGTGGTGAAAAAGCATGGGCAGGTTGCCCTTGCATTCACCCCCATGGACTTAAACAGGGCGAGGGAGCTCAACCGCAGGCTGTATGAATTCCTGCCAAAGGAAAAGATCGTGATGGACACAACGACAGCGGCTCTTGGGTATGGGCTGGATTACGCCTACACCACGATGGAGAGAACCCGCTTGGCTGGTCTAATGGGCGACCCGGAGCTTCAACACCCCCTGTCTTCGGGGACCACCAACGCTTGGGCTGCGAGAGAAGCTTGGATGAAGATGGCCCCCGAGTGGGGTCCCCGAGAGCTTCGAGGCCCGATATGGGAAACCGTAACAGCGCTAACCCTTCTCTTGGCTGGTGTGGACCTGTTTATGATGATGCATCCAGCGGCTGTCAAAACAGTTAAGGACGTGATCAAGGAGCTACTGGGCGGGGCTAAGGGGCAACCCGAAAAGCTGGCATATTGGGCTTCCATAAAGATTTGAGGAGGGGATTTGGTGTGACCGAGAGGGAAATAAAAAGGGCGCGGGTTAGGGAGCTCAGCCCCATCGACGTCTATACGCTGCTTCCTAAAACGAACTGTAAGGAGTGTGGAGAAGAGAACTGCTTGGCCTTCGCCACCAAGGTGGTGAACCGAGAAATCGCCATAGAAAAATGTCCACCCCTCCTAAAGAAGGAGCATGAGCGGGCGTTTAAACAGCTTTCCGAGATGCTCAAGCCGCCAATTAAGGAGATCACCATAGGCACAGGCGACCACACGGTTAAGATTGGCGGGAAACTGGTGATGTATCGCCACGAGTTTACCTACTCTAACCCAACAGCCATCGCCATCGATGTCACCGATGAGATGCCGGATGATGAGCTGTTGGATAGGGTGAAGAAGACGGAGGGGTTCGTGTACAATTACATTGGTCGGGATCTAAGGCTCAACATGATGGCGGTGCGGTCCACATCCAACGACCCGGATAGGTTTAAGGCAGCTGTAAAAAGGGTGGTGGAAAACACGGGCCTGCCCCTCATCCTCTGCTCGCTCAATCCTGGGGTCCTCGAGGCGGGTTTGATGGTCGCGCCCAAAATGAGTCCGTTGATCTACGCTGCCAACAAGGACAATTGGAGGGACATGGCTGAGCTGGCGTTGATGTATGACTGCCCCCTCACTGTTTTCGCTCCCAACGACCTCAAGCTCCTCAGGTCCATGGTGAAGACCCTGATGGAGTATGGTATTAAGGACCTTACGCTGGACCCAGGCACCTTCTCAGGCGAGGGGCTTGCGGACACCATCAACAACTTCACCATGATCCGTCGGTTGGCTTGTAAGGTGGGCGATGAGCTTTTCGGCTTCCCCCTCATAGGCACACCCATCGTGGCCTGGGCGGAGCAAGCATATGCGCCCGAGGTTAACGCATGGAGGGAGGCTTACCTCGCCTCCATGCTGATCACCCGATATGCTGACATCCTGATCATGCACAGCATGGATGGCTGGGTGCTCCTCCCAACCGTCATCCTGAGACAAAACATTTACACGGACCCGAGGAAGCCCGTGGCTGTTGAGCCCGGCCTACGGGTCTTTGGGAAGCCGGATGAAAACTCGCCCATGATGATGACCACCAACTTCGCCCTCACCTACTTCACGGTGGCCTCCGATATAGATTCTGCCGGCATAAGCTGTTACCTGATTGTTGTTGACACGGAGGGAATCGCCGTGGACAGCGCCGTAGCGGGGAGGAAGCTAACAGCCGATAAGGTGGCTGAGGCCATCAAGGAGACCAAAGCAGGTGAGAGGGTGAAACACAGAAAGCTAATCATACCCGGCAAGGCAGCGCGGCTCAGTGGGGAAATCGAGGAGCTCACCGGCTGGGAGGTTTTGGTTGGACCCAGGGATTCCTCAGACATCCCAAAACTCCTACAGGAAAAATGGCGATAAGTCAAGTTTACTTACAGTTATGAAAAATGCGATAAACATGGTGTCAGAGAGCATCCTGTTCAACTCCTTGCTTTGTTCACCATGTGTTCTGCTGCCTGAAACACCAGCATAGACAACTCTATTAACCCAACAATTTTGGTTATTGATAACAACGCTTTGCCTGCCACGGACCCCACTATCTCCTTGAGAGACTCTCTTTTGATCTTGAGGTCTTGATAGAGAGGCAAAAATTTTGATACTTTGGGTCAACAGTACGCCACATATTTTGCAGGCTGTAGTCGAAAGAATAGAAACAAGCGGTGCTCATATGGAGTTACCAGAGTGGGCAATGAAATATATTTTAGTGCTTGATCCATTAAAGCTTTCAAAGAAAGAAAAAGGGGAATTGCTAGGTGTCTTTAACAAGATAAGCAAGAAAGATTTTCCGTCTTTAATGGAACAACTCAAATCGGGCTTCCATCTGAGGGTGGAGATAGATAGGGCTGTGCTTAGGGTGCTTGGTTTTGGTGATGATGA
>LIHJ01000006.1 GCA_001399805.1 Candidatus Bathyarchaeota archaeon BA1 | reverse complement strand
CATATTTGGATCATATATTAAACCCCGGGGGTAGCCTATGCGCACACACGTAAATCGAGCGCTTCATATACTGGGGTGCTAATTGGTTGAGCGAGTCTATTTAGACACGAACGTGTATTGTAGACCTTTAGGTGATCAAAGTGACAGGCGCGTTCGAGTAGAGTCACGTGCCTTCATGGAAATCGCTTATACTACTTTGCGCGACGAAATAGTAATCGTAAGCTCTGATTATGTGAAGTTTGAAATCAAGGAAATTTTAGATCCATTGAAGAGAAAGGACGTCATGGGCTTTGAGAGAACCTTAAGCTCAGTAAACATCACCAGCAGCGAGCAGCTCATCGCTTTAGCGAGAGAGTTCTCTGCTAAATGTGGTCTTAACCCTTTAGACGTTTTACATGCATCGGCTGCTTGCATTGGCGATGCTGATTTGCTCTTAACATGCGACGACGAGATTTTACATGAGGGATTCTGCATAGAGAAACTTGCAGCCGAAAAGGGATATAGGTTAAAAGTCAGAAACCCAGTTGATTATTTGGAGGAAAGGTAAGGGTGAAAAAATGGCGACCTTGCGGGTGGCAACGGTTGAGGTGCCCTTTGAGGCCCGCGTTAAAGAGCTTGGAGCAAAAAGGGCGATAGAGTTCATTAGCGAAATCAGAAGAAAGTATGGAGACTCTGTTGTAGAGTTGAGAAAAGCCACGGATAAACTCACAATAGAACAAATTGAAAACGAAATCAAACAACTGAAAAAAGAGGGGAAAATATAAAAAACTTCTTTTCGCCGGTTTATAGTTTCTCAATTGCCTTGAGGGTGTCGCCATAGATTTTGGCGCTTACGTAGAAGTTTGCCTCAATTAGTGCCTCCAACATTTGTTTAGCATCTTCCTTTGTCACCAGCTTTCTTTTCGTCGCTGTTAGGATTACGAAGATTGTCCCTCTCGGGGTGAGCCCGACGTGTCGTGCAACCTGCCGGGCGTTTGATTGATCGATGAAAACCAGTTTTTCACCCTTTTGTTTTGTGAGGATTATGGCTTGGGCCTCGCCTATGTCTATCCCCGTCATTTGTGCAAGTGCCTCGGATTCCTTTGTATCCTCTGTTGTTAATGGGGTTAAGATGAGCCACCCCTCATTTAGCGCCTGCTCTATCACGTAGGCATCTGAGTACCCCTCTGCTTTGCCACGATCAACAACCTCAACCTTCACCTCTGGCGGGATCTGAACCTGAGCGAACACATCCCTTAGAAGATGAAGCTCACCCAACCTTGACAAGTAGATGAGGGGGGTGGCGTCTGAAACTGGCAAACGAGTCCCTTTACTCCGTGAGGACGGCCTTAATATCCTCTTCAAGGTCCTTTGCGGCGTATCGGAATTGTATGCCCTCTTTTGCGGCCAGATCCATCATCCCCCTCAGGGTGACGCCTCCCAACCTCGCCGCACGCCACAACGTCACTTTCCCCTCCCGATAGAGCCTTAGGGCTCTCTCCACCTTCCACTGCTCTATGGCCCTCGCCAAAAGCCTCCTGACCAGCGTAGCTCGGTCGGTTTTCTCTTCCTTCTCTATTTCTTTTAGATCCCTTGCCATCTCACTTGGGATACGTGTAGAGATAATTTCGGTCAACGCTTTCGCCCGTTTACGTTTGTTAGTAAACGATACATATAAACGTTTACACACCCACAAAATCCTCCTTACACTTAAGTCCATCAAAGCCTCGCCCCTACCACCAACCATTATCAGACAAGGGCTTGGGATCGGCAAGCCCCAGCAGGATACTCGCAGCATATTTGGCTCCAAATAGAGGGGCTATCCCAACCCGCGCACACACTCTCCAAGTTTAAGTCAGAATCCAGCGTTCTCACTATCCATCTCAAGAACAGAAAACGTAGGGGGTATAGATACGAGCCTATAGCCATAGGCTAATGGTTTTACTGACCAAAGCCCCATATTGAAACAGGAAAAAGGGGAAATAGCGGATTCATCTACGAGGTTCTGGTCTCTGCCTTTCTGAGCTCTTCCTCTCTGAGGGTTCTTCTCAAGACCTTGCCCACGAGGGTCATGGGCAGCTCCTTCCTGAACTCCACCTCCCTCACCATTTTATAGGGAGCCACCCTCTCCTTCACAAAGTTGATGATCTCTTCCTCAGTGGCTGTTGCGCCCTCCTTTAGGATAACGAACGCCTTAGGGATTTCGCCAGCGACAGGGTCAGGTTTGCCTACGACGGCGCATATTTTAACTCCTGGATGCTCGTATATGACGTCTTCGACCTCCCTTGGATACACACTGTAGCCCTTATACTTGAGCAGGTCCTTTTTACGATCGGTGATGTAGAAGTAGCCGTCCTCATCCATCTTCCCTATGTCGCCCGTGTAGAGCCATCCCCTTCTGAGAACTTCCTTCGTTTCCTTCGGCATCTTCCAATAACCTTTCATAACCTGCGGACCCTTCACCGCAAGTTCTCCAACTTCTCCTACAGGCATCGACTTCTTCCCAGTCTTGACATCGACGATTTTGGCATCTGTATCCGGCCATGGCAACCCAATCGACCCTATCTTCACTGTCTTCATCGTTCGATCTAGCGGATTGGCGTGGGTGACGGGTGAGGATTCGGTGAGGCCGTAGCCCTCAACCAAGACCCCGCCGCTTAATTCCATAAACTTCTTCTGAACCTCAGGTGGGAGGGGAGCTGCGCCGGAGACGCAAAAGCGTATTGATGAGATGTCATATTTAGCAATGTCAGGGCGAGCTACTAGCACAGCATACATCGTGGGAACGCCACAGAATACTGTCACCTTATGTTTATGGATAGTCTTAAGAACCTCTAATGGGTCGAAGCGAGGGACGAGAACCATGGTTCCAGCCATATAGACTGGGCAATTCATGGAGGTGGTCATTCCGTAAATATGGAAAAGTGGAAGAACCGTAAGGACCACTTCCTCCGCTTCTTTACCTTGAAGCCACTCAAAACATGCAACCGCGTTGGAAACGAGGTTGTAGTGGGTGAGCATGGCTCCCTTCGGCACACCCGTTGTTCCTCCTGTATACTGCAGTGCCACAAGGTCCTCCCTTGGGTTGATCTCCACTTTTGGCGGTTGAGGAGGATACTTAGCCAGGAGATCTTGGAAGAAGTATACGCCTGGCTCCGGAGCCACCTTTAATGTGGGCACCTTCTTGAGTAACGTGCCCAGAAACCTCTTTAGTGGAGGCAGATACTCCGCGATGCTGGTTACAATGATGCTCTTCAGCTTCGTTTTCTCTCGGACATTCTTAACTGTCGGGTAGAACAAGTCGAGAGCCACGATGGTTTCCGCTTCCGAATCGTTGAGCTGATACTCAAGCTCTCTCTCCTTGAATAGTGGGCTTACCGCGGTGACTATTGCCCCAGCCTTCAGGGAACCATAATAGCTGATGACGAATTGTGGAATGTTGGGGAGGAAGAGGGCAACCCTATCCCCCTTTTTTACGCCCATGTCGCTGAGGGCAGTGGCGAATTTGTCAGAAAGCACGTCCAGCTCCTTATAGCTGATTTTATTGTCTTGAAAGATCAATGCCGTGTGGTTTGGATACTTCTCTGCTGTAGCTCTTAGGAGGTCGTAGAGTGGGACTTCAGGATACTCGATGGATTGATGCACCCCTTTAGGCCAAAATTTCAGCCAAGGCTTTTTCTCCATAAAATAACCTCAATTTGAAAAGAGGCGGATGCAGTATATATAAATTTCATACAATTATCCAATGGCGGTTGCCAACCTCTTAGACGCCATGAAGCCCCTGACCAAAACCATTGTGCATGTGAAACATTGCATTGATGAAATAAAGAGTAAACTTAACTTAGCGGATAGTGCACTCTTCAAGAACTTCGTTTAACCCATAAATGTTCGCCCTGGCCAAACCCACCACACGGAAGAAGAGGTCGGTTCCGTAGAGGTCTTCGCCAAGCACCTCAGCAAGTTTTCCCTCCGCCACCCTCAGCTGAAAGTCCATCTGCCAGAGGCGGTCCTGAGCCTGCACATATCCAAATGCATAAAACAGGTCCTCCTCATTCTCCGCGTATAGATGTGGGACACCCCAGCTGTCCCTACAAACCTCCACCGTGTCCTTTAAACCAACCAAGGTGATTCCTACCTTTGATTGGTGTTCCGCCCTCAATGGTGCTGTCCACATCCCCCCTAACCGGGTTTAGGAGCTCATAATACGGATACATGAAATACGGTGTTAGCACGGTGATGGCAATTGAAACCGTAAGCCCGATTATTGGCCTCTTCCTCATCCATAAACCCGCCTTAAATACTCTCTTCTTACAAAAATAATTAGGTTAAGGTAGATATGGTTTACAACAATGTTGCGTTTAAAACAATGATGGCCGGTATTCGAAAATCGCTGAACTCATACACTCATTAATCATAATTTTGCTTTAACATTCTGTTGTAGGTAATTGAGTGTTTCTTTGTCGATCGCCTTTACGATCTTCTCGTCGCTGTCCCCCCGCTTTATGGTGATCTTTCGCTCAGTTGGTTCCACATGATTGATGTTGACCCGCCTACGTCTCACGCCATTCACCTTTTTAGGGCCAGTGATGAGGACGAAGTTTTTATCGATGACGCCCACGATCACGCACTTCCTCCCGGCCTCCCGACCCGCTATTTTCACGCAGATCCTCCCAACCTCAATCGCAGGCAACAATAGCCCTCCTTGACTTCTGAAAGATCTTGACTCCCATTTATAACCTCATCGACTTGGGGCATGTAGTTTTGGGCTTCCTCAACATAAGGCGGTTGATCACCGTGCATAGGGTTTGGAAGACCTCTTCGCTGGTGAGGTCGTTGGTGTCAAGGATCAGGTGGAAGGGTGAGAAGTCCTCTCCCAGATCGAAGCCGTAAAGGTTCTTGTAGATGGTTCCGGTTTTTTCGTCCTTTTCCCTCAGGATGTTGAGAGCCTCTTCGGGACTTATGCCGTTCCTTTTGGCGATCCGCCTGGCTCTAACATCAGGGGAAGCCTCCAACCAAACCTTGAAGCCTTCCTTCAACAGCCAGGGCATGGTCCAGCTGTCAAGAACTGCGCTTCCCAACCTCGCCTGTCTCATCAGCTCCTCATCCACCTTTTTATCGAATTGGGGATCACCCATTCTTTGCTGAAGAAACCTCATCCCCTCCTCGGTTTCCCACCAACCCTTCTCACACGATTTGTATCCCATTTTGACAGCTAAGCTTTTCAAGGCATTTCCGCCAGAAAGGTGTGTAAGCCCATACCGATCTGCCAGCCTCCTCGCCACCGTGCTCTTTCCGCATCCCGTCATCCCAGCCACGCAGATCACCATCTTTCGCTCGTGCTTCCTTTTGACCATGCTAGGTGCTCCTTACCGCCTGTTTCAGCAACTCTTGTAGGCAGGTGTGACAAAGTTGACCGCCATACATACGCATCGGCCTCCTCTGGCTTGAGGGAAGTTTATGAAGCCCTGATGATGACAGGCTCGGAACCCCCGATATTAACCGACCACATCGGGTGCAATGGGAAACGCCTGTCTTCCTCTTCTTATAATGGGTTTTAGTGCTGCCTCCAGGCAATCGAAGGGCTTGCCGTTTCATGCTTCTTGTTCGTTGGGAGGGCTTGGGCATCTACTCGCTCTCCGTTGTCACGCCAAGTATGCGGGAGAAGAGGGTTGAGAATAGGAAGGAACAGATGATGTACCATAAAGAAAAATCCAGTGGGAGGGTCCCACCAAACCATGGGAGATACGCCACGATCTTACCGAAGGTGAAGGGGGTGGTAAAGAGTTGCCAGACGAGAATTCTTCCCGTCAGGAAAAGCCAGATGAGGAGGAAGGGGACAAAGAAGATCCCCGTCACCTTCATTGACTGTGAAGCCATCTGTGCCTGCATCTTCATGATGGCAGGCTTCCTCCTCTCAACCTTAGCCATGAGCCTCTTATCGCCTGTGCGCTTTGCCTTGTTGAGGTCGGCATTCCAAGCGGCGATCTCCCGCCTCCAAGCGGCAACCTGTTCCCTGTTGATGAGAAAGCGGTTGGCGAGGGAAACTGCGAATGATATAAGCACACAAATGAATAGAATGAAGAGAGTTGAAGCTGGAGGCTCGCTAAACGGCGCCAACCAATCTGATGATGTCATGTGGTCATCCACCCAACAATTTTAGGATCTCCGTGCTGCATTAACTTGTCCACCATTCAGGTTCTTAATGATTTTCACTGACGTGTATATCTTCTTCGCCTGAGGGTCGCGCGGTATAGGTGGTTTTGCTCGTTCCCGGGATGACTGTGACGGCAATAACCCTGACCAATCATCGTCCTCCAAAAAGACGGCGGAAGGCGGGATACATCTCCGCAACACGCTCCTGCATCAGAAGCTGATAATATTGGTACAGGATGCCCACAGATAACAGGACGCCCATTCCTGACCCAAAAACCCCGAAGAAGTCTGCGACTGCGGCGATCAACCCGACGATGAAGCCCCCCAACACCGTAACCGTGGGGATGTAGCGTTTAAGAAGCGACTCAATGGGTTTATCAGACCTTCGAAATCCAGGGATCTGCATCCCGGAGTCCACGAGCTGCTTTGCCACGGTTCTTGGGCCCAAACCGCCCACCTCGAGCCATGTGAGCGAAAAGACAACGCAAAATGAAACCATAATGCCTGTGAATATGAACGCTCGGATTGGGTCATGCAAAACACCTGAAAGGTTTTGTGGGGCAATCATATAGTATACGAGGCCACCCATGGGTTCGAGACCTCTCTCCCCCCTCTTATAGCTGCCGAGGAGGTTAAGCCAAAAGTTGGTGTTATCTGGGTTGTAAGTGTTCCAAAGGAGCTGCGAAAAAAAGTACACGTTGGCGAAGAGCGCCGAGGCGAAGATCACGGGTAGGTTGGAAACATACAGGAGTTTAATGGGGTATCGCCCGCGAAATCCCCGATAGCGGGCGTAGGCGACGGGAAGCTCCACCCTCAACCCCTCGACGTAGATCACGATAAGAAAAACGGATAGCGTTGTGACAAAACCCAGCATGGCGGGGAGGTCCCCCTCCCTAATGAAGGCATTCCACAGGGACTCGCGATTCATGAGGGTTTGAAAGAGCGCAACGAATGCTCCATAGCTTTTCCCATCGTCCATAGGCGGCGTGGGAGCCAAGCTCTGCCACAAGATGTGCTGAGCCACACCCGCCACGATGAAGAGGCTGATCCCACTTCCCATCCCCCAGCCCTTCTGCAACATCTCATCCAGAAGCATGAGCACAAGACCAGCAGCCATAAGCTCCATGAAGATGACAATGGACGCCCTTGGATCCATAGTCCCGTAAACCCCCCCAATCAGATAAGCGGAGGCCTGGACCCCAATCAGGATCAGTGTGAAGATTTTGCTGGCGCAAGTGAAAAGCGACCGATCCTCCGGCGCAGAGAAGTCGCAGGCCACCATCCCTGATCCGGCGAGAAGCTGTAGGATGAGGCCCGCGGTTACGATAGGGCCGATCCCCAGCTCCATTAAGGAGCCCCTACTTGAGGCGAAGATCACCCGGAGGTAGCGGAAGGGGTCCTCCCCACCCAGCCCAATACCGTAGAGCGGGATCTCACACATGATGAGGTAGAGGGCAAGGGCCACGGCCGTCCAAAACAGCTTTTCATTGAAACCTACTCTATGCTCGGGGGGTTTAACCTCGGGCGTAAACCTTGAAAGGGGCTTAAACAATCCAAGGAATCTGCCCGCCATCTGCCTCACTCCACATCTCATCTGTAAGGCAAATCATGGTAATTAATTTTCCTTCAGGACCTGCCCCCCCGCCTCCTCTATCTTCTTGGCCGCGCCCTCGGAGAGGGATGTGACCTTGACGAGGATGGGCTTGGTGACGTTTCCCTCCCCCAAAAGCTTGTCGTATCCCAGCTTATCGAGGTCTATGAGGGCTTTTCCTCCTCTCATCTCCAGCCTTCCCTCTATGGCCAGCCTCTCGGCCAGGCCCTCCAGATCCCCCACGTTTATGACGTTAATTTCCTTTCCTAGGCTTCTTGACGGCTTGAAACCCCTCTTCCCGAAGTAGTTGGGCTCATACTTTATCACATGCGTCCATAGGTGTTTGTGGCGTCCCGCCCGCCGCAGCCCCTTCCCACCTTTCTTCCGATGTTGCCCGACCTGGCCGTAGCCATGGGTTCTGGAGCCACGCATCTTCCGGGTTTTCCGAAGTTTATGCGGCATGTGCTGACCCCGTGGGGGTTTTGTTGATAATTTATGAGTGGTTCAATAAATCCTTTCTCACGGCTGCTGCTGGAGGGGACTGTTGAGCTCACCTCAGGAAAAGCCTCTCGCCCCTCACACTTGCCGTGAGCTTTCTTAGGCGAACCTCCAACACTCCATTCTTATATGAGGCCATCGCGGATTTGGGGTCCACTCTTGCTGGCAATGTCAGTTCTTTACGATATTTCCGTTGGGGTGTGTCCACTGAGATGGTGAGTTGTTCCTCGGTTGCGTTAAGGTAGATGTCCTCCTTCTCCACCCCTGGGAGCTCAGCCACCACAACCACGTCCTTTTCTTCCTCCATGATGTCCACGAGGGGCTCCCTCTCTTCCCGAATCTGGGGCCCAGCACGGCTCCTTTCAACATTCCCGAACTCCCGAATCACAGGCTTTCCATCGGGTCCAACAGACATAGAGAAGCCATAAACAAAGGGCCTGTAAGTCCTCGTCTCGCCGATGGGAATTTCAAAGGCCCGGCGCATCATCTCCTCCAGCCTACCAAACTCATCAAAGATGTCAACCCATGGGTCTGACTCTGGGCGCCTCTTGCGTCGCCTCCACCACCAATCTACGCTCATTGGGTCCCTCCTCAACCAACATTGTGGATGATGGGCTGATTATAAAGGGTATCGCTAAGAACTTTCCTCGCCAGCCTTGCTCTCCTTCATTGAAGTTCGATGGTGATCTACAAGTTGGTTAATTTTTAGGCCCGCCGCTTGACACCGGCGTGATCTCAATGAAGCCCATTTCAGCCATGTCCTTTAGTGTGTGATAGGCTTGAACAACAGTATCCTTGGGGTATCCAGCCCTAACAAGGCCTCTCACAACCTCAAGATAAACCCACTCCGACATTATTGGTTTGATGTGCATGGATAAGACGTCGTCACGAAGCCTCAGTGCCTCAGGCTCGTATTCTTCCCCCTTCTTAAACCATTTGATAATCACCGACGAGTCTACACCCACTCTGATGCTCATTGCTCATTTTCCTCTTCATGCGCCTTAACAACCTCTTCGGTGACACTTGGCATCTTCTCTGTTCCTTCCCTAATTCTATCAATCCTTCTAGCCAACTCACCAGCCTTATATGACCTGATTAAGAGTTGCAACGCTTCCATGAAGGCCTCGGTCTTAGTGTTAAAATATCCTCCCTTAATCAGGACCTCCACTTCCCGAAGCAGCTTCTCATCCAGTTTTACGTTTACTTGAACCTTAGCCATAAAATCTACCTTCAATATCTATATAAATGAGGTATATTATAATGCTTCCTCGCGCAACCCTACATTACGCTAAACAAATTAAAGGGAATAACACTGCCCGCTAATTCAAATCAAACGTCCTTAAGGCGCTAGATCATTCGTTTTATGAGGTCGTTGATGGCTTCTCCCCTATATCCGGTGACCCCGCCAGCAGCGTGGCTTCTTTTTACTTTACCTTTGAAGCCCCTTTTTGGTGGGCGAAGGCGAAACACGGGCTTGACGTTAAGAAGTCGGCGATACTCTACCTCCAGTTTGTGTATGGCCTCGGCTAGGTCGTCCAACGATTTATATCCCATTTCTTGAGCATATTGGTCGGTTAACTTCTTATCGCCGAGGAGTCGACCTCGGCCTTTCAAGAGGAGCGCTATAGCCTCTTTTGAAATCTCTCCCCAGGTCACGTAATTCTGCGCCTTCTGCAGCATGCCGAGGTAGGAGGGTCTGTCATCAATCAGCGTGGCGTGGCAGTTTCTGTTCAGGTGCAGCATGTTGAGCGTTTCCTTGGTTTCTCGGAATATGTCGCTGACGCCTCGAACCCGAATAACAGCCAGGCATTTCTGTCCCTTATTCACCTTATCTCACCCACTCCCCCGGCGTGACAAGACTATATGTTTTCCTGAGGGCATCAAAGACAGCGTAGGCAAAGGATGGTATCGTCCTGGTGGAGCCAAAGCTCCTTGTCCAGCAGTCCTTCACCCCAGCCAGTCCAAGGATGACCTTAGCCGCCTCGTTCGCGACAAGACCCAGGCCGCGTGGACCCGGGACAAGCACGATCTCCACGCTTCCGCATTTTCCCCGAACCTGAAAAGGTAGGGAGTGGGGCTTCCCGCAACCGCACTCCCAGCTCCCACAGCCCCGGCGGACAAGGGTGATGTTGAGGCGGGCGCTCATGGCCGCCTTCTCGATGGCGGTTCGCACCTGTTTGGCCTTCCCGGAGCCTAGCCCCACATATCCATCACCATTCCCAACCGCCACGATGGCCTTAAATCGGGACTTCTCACCAGCGTCCGTCTGCTTCTGCACCAGGTTTATGTTAATGACCTCCTCCCGTAAGTCTGGGAGAAGAACATCCACGATCTCGGGTTCATGTATCTTCAACCCCTCCATGAATATCTCCTCCATGTAGGAGATATGTCCCTCCTGAATCATCTTCCCGAGCTTTGTGCGAGGCGTCCAGCCCTCAATCCTTTCCTTGGCTCTCTCCTTAACGATCTCCTCGCTGGAACTCATATTTCCCTCCCCTTGAATGAGGAAATGATTTTCTCCCTTGTTAAAGAGAAGTGTTCAAGAAGCTGTTCAGGGTGCAGACCCCTTGACAAATACTGGGAGAACTTCCGCTGATAAGCATCCGGGTTGGAGGACAACAACTTCGCGTAATCCACAATGTGCTTCCCATGGATCCTCCTTTCATCTGGCAACATGCCCTTTTCATGTGGAACCATAACGCCCGCGTCAAGGAATCCCCTTAACGTGGCAAATGTTCGGGCACCTCGGGAGGGCGACTGCAAACCTATGTCCAAAACAGCCTCTTTCACGCCATGGGCGGTTGCCCTACATCCACACAAAAGCCCGGTCAAATAGGCTGCTGGAACGTTCCCACAACCGCCCAGCCAACCATAGCCCTTCACAAGTTCACGAGAATCAGCCGAAACTATAACCTCATCACTCATCACCTTCGCTTCTATAACTTGCACAATCATGTGCCTTGAGGTTCCTCGAGCCACCAATCGAGGTAGCCCCGACGAAACCAGGGCCCTTCTCGATTGATAATCGGTTTTTCCCTCCCTTCTCCTGCGGAAGGGGACACGATGGCTGGGGCCCTTCGCCATTATCGTTTCCTCCGCAAGCCAGATGTCTCGGTATAACGCTCCATGTCAGCCGCCGACTCAAAGACCCCACCGCTGGCCATTTCATAAAGCTGACGATAGGCGCCTTCTGTGATTACTCGTTTGGTTTTCCATTCTCTAAGCGTTTTCCGCAACATCCTAATCCTCTTCATCCACGCCTGCTTCTTGGAAATCCTCGCACGGGCCGTTCCGCTCCTCTGCCCCGGCCCCCTTCTCAGTCCTTCCCTCTTCTTTTTGTGCAGAGTGCGTGCCCGAGCACGACTTGTCCCCTTCTTTGGGTGGGCTTGGATGGCGCCTTCATGAATCAATCTTTTAATTTCTTCCCTAGTGATCGCTCCCTCTGTTTCTTCAATACGTTTGGGGTCGATCCAGACTCGATTTTCGCCCACCTTGAGAATCTTGGCGGCTAAGCGACGTTGGCTTTTGAGACTCAATTCCCTCGCACCTGCCTATATCATTCAGGCTTCTCCTCTTCCTCCCTCTCTTCCTTGAGTTCTTTCGCTACCCTTGGATTTAGGATATAGATCCCCCTTTTCTTTGCTCTAGCGGAGATCTCAACCCGTTTTTTATCCCCAACCGTGTGGGCAATACGGATGACTTGGACTTTTGGGTCAACCCTTTCAACATCATCCAAGGTCCGAACCAAGACCTCCATATATCCAGAGGGATGGAGCTCCCTTGACTCCTTGGGGCTTCGATAACCAACCTCCACAGATCGGGGCCAGCCCCTCGCCCTTTTCCTCATTTTGCTATCTACGCCATCAGGCCTTCTCCAGACCTCCGTCACCCGCTTATATCGCCAGCTTTCCTGCCTCCTAAACTTGGGCTTCTTACTTTTGAGGTGTTCCCGAAGTGTTAAGACTCGCTTCTTGGCGGCCACCCCAGCCTCCTCCTCATTTTTCAATCTCCCATCTCTTTATGCCGTTCGTAGGTGTAGATTCCGTCAAGAAACACGCGTGGGTCTTTTCTTTTAACTTTGGTTGCCCTCTCGATATTGGCAGCGGTTTGGCTAACATCTTCAACATTGATTCCTTGAAGAATGATGTCATCATCCTTCACCGAAACCTTAGTGTCACCCATTATTTTGGCTACGCGTGGGCTTCGCTCCCCGGTGAAGTTTTCTATCTTCACCGTTTTCCCGTCAACCTTCACAGATATTGGGAAGTGGGAGAACACAACCTTTAGCTTGTAGGTGAACCCCTTCGTCACCCCGATTATCATGTTTTGAATGTGGGAGCAAACCGTCCCTACGAGGGCTGCCTCCCTCTTTTGAGGCCATTTCGCTTGAACCATAATCAGGTTTTCCTGCAATCGAATGGATACAGGGGTATGAGAAAAGTCTCGGATCAGTTCTCCCTTCTCACCCCTAACCGTGACCACTTTGCCATCTACACTAACCTCCACACCTTCTGGAATTTCAATTGATTTAGCCACCTCAACAGCGCCCATATTCAGCTCTCCTAATAGATAAAGGCAAGGAGTCGGCCACCAACCCTTCGTTGCCTCGCCTCCCGATGAGATAATACACCTTGAGAAGTGGAAATGATAAGGACGCCAATGTCTCTGGATGGGAGAAAGCGTTTCTCCCAAGACTCCATTGCATCAGCCCTCACCGAGAGGCGGGGCTTTATTGCCCTGCACTTATTTATTCGGCCGAGAAGTTGAACCTTAAATTTTCCAGACCGCCCATCATCCACAAACTCAAACTCGCCGATGTAACCACTCAGCTGCATCACCCTCAAAACCCGCCCCAAAAGTTTGGAGGCAGGGCTGATCACGCATTCACGCTTGTTTCGCAGTTCGTTGTTCATGATGATGGTCAACCCATTTGCCAACATGTCTGACATGGTCAAGCCATCCCACCACCTACTCATACTTTTTGAAGCCTAGCTTTTGAGCAACCTCCCTAAAGCATTGACGGCATAAATTCAAGCCATATCGCCGGATGATCGGGCCATGGGATCCACATCGGCTGCAGGGTCGACTGCCCTTACCATACTTCCTCTCCTTTTTTGGCTTCTGCTTTCCCACGTGGCTCACCTTCTACGTGATTTCAACACCAAACCCATCCTTAATAAGCAGTATCCCCTCTTCGGAGGTGAGTAAGTGACTCGTCCCAATATCGGACTTGGCGTGACGCCTCCATTTAACGCGATATCCGGGTCTGCTAAGGGCCACGCAAACATCCATGCCGTATATGCCAAGTTCCGGCGTATACTTGGTGCCAGGTATCTCGATGTGCTCCTTAATGCCAAAGGTAAAGTTGCCATAACGATCAAAACGCTCCTTAGAAAGTTTGTTGTCTATGGCTCGAAGGGCCCTCTTAAGAAACTCCTTTGCCTTCTCACCTCGAAGGGTCACGAGACAAGCCATGGGTTCACCCTTCCTGATTCCGAAATCCCGTATGGTTTTCTTGGCTTTCCGCTTGCAAGGCCTCTGCCCCGTCAATTGCTCAAGAATCTTTGTAGCCTTTTCGAGGGGCTCCCCTGACTTGCCCACGGACATGTTCACAACCACCTTTTCTATTCTTGGTTTAAGCATTGGATTCTCAATCCATTTCTTTCGGATTTCCTCCTCGGACAAGTCATTCAGCCTCCGGTAGGGATATGCAAGGTTCGGTGTCACCGATGGCGAAGGCGTAATCGAGGGTCGTTTGGAAACGGTTCCCATTCCTATCCTCAATGGTGATCAGCGAGCTTTTACGTTTTTGGCCGGATCTCTGTTCAATGGCCACAACCTTACCATGCTTGCCTACATTTTTGCCCCCTATAATTATCGCAGGTGCGCCCTGAATCAACTTCATGTGACCAATAACTTTCTGATTGGGAATGCTTATCTTGAATGTGTCCAGCGTTTGATAAACGTCCTCTTCAGACTTTTTCGGGTCCTTCACTTGGATCATCACGTTTCTTCCATCATGAAGGTTGAGTTGTACATGTCCGCCTGAAAGGATGTTTTTGTTTTCAATCCGACAAAGTTTGAAATCCGCCTCATCCTTTCCAATTGGATGAAGAACGAGTCCCTTTTGAGAGGGTAAGATTCGATAAGCCTTTTCAATGTCGGGTATGGAGAGAACATCCATCAAGCCTATTGGGAACAGCTCCTCCCGCTGCACTCTCCCATCCACTCTTATTTTTTCTTCAGAAATTATTGCCCTGGCCTCCTTTCTTGTTTTTGCGAGGCCAAGCATGTCGCGGACAATAAGCATGAGGGGCATGCAATTTGAAATGGGGTGGGGCCCAGGCTCGGGCTTGGCAGTCCAAACAAGCTCCTTTCGATGGATAGGCCAGAATCTTGGCGCGGGTTCCCGCTTCAAATGCCTTCTTCCACCCTTCTTTCCCACTTATGCTCCCTCAATTTCATGAGAGTCTATTCTATATCTTCTCCCTTCCGTGGGCCCGGGACCCCTCTTCAGGAGGTTAGGCATTTCAGCCCTCTTCCCAACACGCTTACGCGTCAATGCCGACCTACTCAGCATGCATGCCACCTTTATGCTTTTTCTTTACTGGTTCCATGTAGCTTTTCATTAGCTTCGCACATCCAGAAAGATATATGTTTTGGTGAGTAAATAATTGAAAGTTAAGGAAAATGGGCAGAGCGTGCATTAGAAGATATTTCGGGATGGCTGGCGTTCTTAACCTTATCAGCTAACTGAAGCCTTACATAAGGCCCTACAAAACTCCAACAAAGACATTCACAAGAAAAAGGCGGCTACTTCATATCTGGAGACAAACCTACGCGAGCAAAAACTCAAAATAGTGCACANGCATGAAACACCCGAAAAGATCGAGTCGCCCGGTTTACCATGTTCACTTGCGTTGTTAACCAGATTGAGGGGTGTAAGGAGATTATCCTTCCCCTTTCGTTTTCTCCTCTTCGACCTCCTTTGCTTTTTCTTCTCCCTTTGATTTTCTTTTTAATATACGGCGCCTCCACTTATCATCGAGACTGAGGCGGGTGATCATCACCTTGGATGGGTGGATTGGGACGAGGGCTGTGCTTCCGTCCGCCTTCTCCCGGGCTATTCCCTCGATGAAGACTCGATACCTTTTTCGGTCAACCTTAGTGACCTTCCCCTCGAGGCCTTTGTGGTCACCCCTCATCACCCGAACAGTGTCGCCCAACCTCACAGGAACCGCGTTGGTGTTGTGGGATGACTTCAACTCAGGTGAAAGTGGCGACGAGAATCGTTTGTATCGCTCATGGAGGGGGGCTTGATACAGCCTTTTCCGCTGTTTCTTAGGTTTGGTGGTTTTCATCCATCCCCACCCTACACGATAATGCTGGCGGCGCTGGCTATCCTGGGCCATCGCTCCGCCGCCTCCCTTGCCACGGGTCCCCGAATCTCTGAGCCCCGCATTTCACCTTCCGGTGTCATGATCACGGCTGCATTATCCTCGAACTGAACCCACATCCCATCATTCCTTCGAAATGGTTTCTTCTGTCGAACAACAACCGCTTGAAAAATCTTCTTCCTCATGTCGGGTGTGCCCCTCCTAACCGAAACAACCACCATATCCCCCACGGCTGCCGATGGGACACGCCTCAACCGGCCCTTGTAACCCATCACCTGAACCACCCTCAGCTCCCTGGCCCCAGTGTTATCGGTGCATTTGATGATGGAACCAGCCAGCAGCCCCCTTGAAATCTTGGGCCTCTGACCAATCATCCCCCTCGCTATCAAGGCACGCGCCTTAGCTTTCGCCGCCACCCTACCCACCCTCCAGTTTTTCGATCACCACGAATGAGACGGTTTTGCTTATGGGGCGGCACTCCGCAATCCTCACCCGATCGCCCTCCTTGGCGCTTATGCAGGGCGGGTTGTAGGCGGGTATGTGGCTGTGCCTCCGTTCATAGCGCTTATACTTGGGCATGTAGTTCAGGTAGTCACGCCGCACAATGACGGTCTTATCCATCTTAGCGCTGGTGATGACCCCGTCTAGTGTGTGTCCTCTGGTGGAGAGGGCTCCATGGAAGGGACAGTTCTGATCGTTGCAGGTGCTCTTGGGCTTTTTTGGGGGTTCCATCGGGGCTAAGCTTGTGGATGGTGTGGTATTTATGGGTTTGGGTGTGGGCGGTGGGGTGGGGTGTTGCATTCATAAGTTTTGTGGTTACTTTTTATCTTGTGAAGGGCTGGTTGAATTGGGCTTGTTTTTTGCTTCTCTTTGGTTCGTTTTTAGCTTGTGAATGAAGACTTTTTAATCTTGGCAGTTATGCTCCTTTCCAATTTAGGGCTGGTCATAAGTGGTATCTAACTCTGCTGTTCTATCGGATGTTGCCAAGAACGTAACGTACAACATGCTGTACGTAATGTACAAAATGGTTTAAATATCCCCTTAAGGGAAGAATTTTAGTGTTTGGGACGTCTATTTATGGCTTAAAGGCGCTCGTTGCTCTAACACTTGCCCAAAACCTCGCTCCAAAATAAAGCCGCCATTCACCAGCGCCTCCTAAACCGCCTCTTAACTCGGTCCTCAGGTCTCCCAACAATAGCCTTCCCGTCTATCTCCACAATCGTTCCATCAGGCATTGTAAAATGAAAAACAGCCACGCTCTTTAGGATGATCTTTCTCCCATCTTTATGCTGTATCACCAGCGTATTGCGAGTTTCATCAATCACCTTCCCAGCAATGCCCACATAGCTGGTTTGCAAGCTTTTTACAACTCTGGCGTTGAGCCCGATGAGTTCATGCTGAAGCATGGCAGGTGTAACCCTCATCCCCTCTCCCCCTCAGATGCACCTCTTCATCAAAATCACCCAAGGAAACCCACGGACTTTAGTCGTGGGAGGAGTTGAGTTCTAAACGCTATTCTGGTGAGAATTTTGAAGTCGCTTCTCTTCGCGTTCTGTGTGATCCTCCTCCCTGTCTTGGGGTTGTGTAGGCTTAACCTGTTTCTAAGGTTGCCCCCAACATAGCATAAGCTGTGTTTGACGTGTTTGACCAATGTGCCTTTCTTTAAGCCTAAGGAGATGGTTCCCCCATATCGCTTTCTTGTTCCGCCCTTGCCAGGCTCAAGCCTGTGCAGTTGCCTACGATGAAACCTCAAAGGGATGGTGTAGTGTATGCTTGTGTCGGTGGGGTTCTCGGCTCCAGTTATGCTTGCAGCCATGCACCAAGCGTCAACGTAATGGGAGTGGAAGGATCTTTCAGCCTTATCCCCCGATTTAGATAGCCCATATTTCTCCCTTAGCCTAGGTAGGGTGTGGGCTTCAATCGTTGAGACATCAGCGCATGTCTTCCTCGCCTCGCTCAAGTAGTGGTTTCCCCCGTTTTGTATAGGAGAGAAATTCTCGTTCCATTTTCTCTTTTCCCTCTTAGTTATGGCCTTGTCCTCCTCCAGAACCACGTGTGAAATGGGTGTCACCTTCGCCAAATGCCTTACTATCCTCAGCTTCACGTCCCATCTCGCCTTAGTAGAAGGGGGAATCCAGCCGTTAGGCCTTCGCCTATTATCAAAACGCTTTGCCCTACGCCTCGTCTTTCTATAGCGCCTAGCCCTTCGCATTTGCCTCCTCTGTTTGACTACGTCTTTCACCCAATCAACCGTTTCTGACATAACGTTCAAGACCGTGTATTTCGTCCCCACAACGCTTAATCCCTCAAACTCCGAGCCCGGATCCTGCCCCACCGCTATCAACTGGTTTTTAGGCTCCACCGAATAGCATAGCTGTACGTAGAATACGCTGAGTTTGCTCCACTTCGGCCTCGCTTTGCCCCGCTTGATCAAGAGCCTCGCCCTTACAGCGGTGCATGGCATCTGTGGGATTCCTCTAGAATCCACCACCGGAACTCTGCGTTGCTGAACTGGGCTATTAGCCCTCGCCTGCTCACCGGCAGGGTGAATTTCCCTTCGCCAATGTCTGCCGAGCTTAGCCTTTAAAGGCGTGGAATTGAGTGGTTCTTCCGAAGAGGGTTGGACTAGGGAGGCATCCAACCGTTCTTGTAGCTCAGCAGACGTAGCCCTGAACGGGCTTAGGCTAGTCAACCCTTGCGTCGATGCCACCATCTCAAGCCCACCTCCTTCGGGAGTGGGTAGTTGACAGAACCCGCAGAATAAAGTTCAGCGAGCGGACACACGCCTAAACCCCTTGCCTTTCCTAACCTCATGCTCAACCGTCAAAATACGAGCAATAGCACGCCTAATATTCCGTATCCGGGCTGGGTTGTCGACTGACCCACCTGCCTTAACCATCGTTTTAAGTCTTACGAGCTCAGTTTGTAGCTCAACCAGCCTTTTCTTACGCTCCTTAGGGGGCATGGCTCGAATGTCCTTGATCCTTAGGATGGGCACGCTACTCCTCGGCCTCCTTAATCTCCTCAGCCTCTGCTTCCGCGGGGGCTTCCTCAACTATCTTCACTTGATCGGGAAATATTGCTTCAGGGGGCATGATTCGCACCTTCACACCATACGTTCCCGGCTTCAATTGCACGTTTAACTCAGCCTTCCTCATGTACTTCATTGCGGGTTCTCCACTTTTTGGCAGATATCCTGCTCGAAACTTCTCAAATCGAGCCCGCTCTGTTCGTAGCTTTCCGCTTATGATGATTTCAGCGCCCAGCGCCCCGGCCTCCATCACCTGGTTTAATGCCCAAAAGCCAGCTCTTCGGAAGTGGATGCCCCGCTTTAAGGCTGATGTGACGCGAGCCGCTATGACATATGCATTAAGCTCCGGGACCTCAATTTCTGCCACAGAGATTTGTGGGTTGGGCAAATGAAACCTCTCTTCCAGCACCCTTGTAAGCTCTTTTATGGTTTCCCCACCCCGCCCGATGATCAAGCCTGGTCGCATGGCATAAACCACGATGTGGGTGCCCAGCGGGGTTTTTGTGATGCCCACGCCGCCGTACCCCGCCTTCTCAAACTCCCTTCGTAAGAATTCGTCGATCTCGGTCCTTTTCACCGACTCGCTTATAAAATGCCTGACAACCGACACTAGGCTCCCCCTACTTCCTTCATCTGCTCCAAAACCAGCTCCAAATGGCAGAGCGTTTCAAATCTTGGCGATGCCCGACCGAAGGCCCGGGGGATATACCTTCGAATCTTCATGCCTGGGTAAGCGGAAGCGTGGATGATTCGAAGCCTCTCTACGTCCAGCCCCTTGTATTCGGCGTTTGCCTCAGCGCCTTCCAGCACCTCCAACACCTTCTGCGCCGCCTTCACGGGGTACCTACCTGCATATGCCTTCTGCAGCCCACGCCGATGCCCCACCTTCTTACTGAATCGACGGAAGGGAACAGGCCTCCTCTTTAGGATCACCTGCTGAAGAAAATCCTTGGCCTCATCAAGCTTCATCCCCCTTATGGTTTTGCAGACCTCCCTAGCCGCTTTATGGGATACCCTCACCTCACGACCACTCGCCCTCACGGTCGTGTCGGGGTCCAAGCCCACTATGGAGTATCCCCATTTCGGCATAGCTATCGACAAGTCAGTAACAGAAAGCATATTTAAAGTTTTATGGAACATGAAAAAGAACGGTCATGAAGAAACAACAATAGTAGCAACAGCTCAAAGACTTAATCTATTGGCAAATCATGTAAACTTAGATAATCCTGAGCAAGTGAAAGGCTATATGTTACTCAAAAGTGGAGTCCACACTTCAAACAAGCTGTAGCCTATGCTTACCAAAAATACGTAGATACTCATGGATTGACATGGAAATTGCCACGTTTTAAGATTCCGAGTAAGTTACCTAAAATCCCTTTAGAGCAACAAATCAACATAATAATTGCTGAAAGCAACTCCAAATATGCTTTAATATTTAGTATCATTCGAGATACTGGTATAAGACCTATAGAACTGCATAGATTAACCCTCAAAAGCATTTACTTAGAAAAAGGAATCCTTTATCCAGCAACATCTAAAAGAGGATTAGGGAGAGCCTTAAAAATAAAACCGAAAACCCTAGCCATGCTAAAACATTACGTAAACATCAATGACTTTAAAATCACAGAAAAACTATTTCCGAGCCCCATAAACATGAAAATGGCATTTATCAGAGCCCGAAACAAAGTAGCCAAAAAGTTATAAGATTCCAAGATAAAAACGATACGGCTCTATGACTTAAGACATTATTTTGGAATAATGTTATACCATAGAACAAAAGACATTCTTTACGTTAAACAACAGATGGGGCATAGAAACATTAAAACAACTCTGATTACACCAACTCATAGAATTTAAAGAAGATGAATGGAGCTCACGGAGTTGCAAAAACACTGCAAGAATGTTGTAAACTCGTAGATAGTGGATTCGAGTATGTCTGCGGTTTTGAGGGGGCTAAGATCTTCAGGAAGAGGAACAAATCTCTTCTCCTTTGTCTGACAATATTTTTTTCTTTGTGGCACAAATAGATAGCCTCTCTTTTCCCTTCCTCTTTAGGATACCTAGAGTATGCTTTCGTTAAGTGTTTACATTCAATACGTTCTAATATTCCGATCAGTTCTTTAGAATGGCTGGCTGTCTTCTAGAACAAAATTTTACATGTTTTTAAGCGAGTTTAGTAACTAGGTTTTGTGAAAGGGAACCATATGAAAAGTTTAGATGAAATGTAAGGATTATCATGGAGAAAGAAGTTAATCTCATAATCAGGAAACCAGAAAAATTTGAAAAAGCTTACTCTGCCGCTCTAAGAGAGCAAGAGTAGAACCGAACCTAGAAGCCATGCTAAGTTTCATAGCAGGATTTTTAACAGGCAGAGCAGCTGATTTTTATGTTTTAAAGTATAAAAGGGTTCCAAATCCCGATGAATGTGAAGAATTAAGTTGCTAGAAAGAAGAGCTTTTGAAATGATGACGACTTTCATGAGCACACGAATAGAAAAATAGGATAGCGGTTGGTGTTAGAGAGAAGCTAAAACAGAAAAATCAAGAAAAAGACATATTCGCAACTCGCGTGGGTTCGAATTCCACCTCTAGCGCGATGTCTGAGCCCGTTACTGAGCATTCCCATTTCGGCACTGTTCAGCACTCCAACTGTGCAGATCAACAGAAGAACGGTATAATTCATATGGATTTCCCCTATGTGGAGATATCCCCCGCAATCTCCCTCATTTTCTTCTTTATTTTCATTTTGATCATGGAAACGAAATGCGCGTTGACCTAAAATTTTATGCTCAGTAAAATGATTAAGCCAGAAGAAGAAAGATTGGAATTGGAATAGCTATGTATTCCTCTGCAACATGTGTTTCCTTGCCACTATATACTAAGATTCCTCTAACTTTTAGTTGCCTACTTAACCTTCCTAACTTTTTTATGTGATTACTCTCAACTTCTGATCCGGAGTAAACCTCAATCGGAATCAATTTGCCTTCAAAATCTACTAAGAAATCTATCTCCTTTCCTGGTTCAGGCTTATGATAAAACATTTTACGCCTTAAAAGCGACGTATCTTGAATAACCTCTAAAGACATTAACATATTAGCAATATTTGTTGCTGCAGCCATCTCAGCCAGTACGCATCTCCATCTGTTAGCTTGCTCTGAGGCTAGAGCATACGGATCTCTAGCACCAGAACTCAGAGCCTTGAAAGCGCTGAAAATCAAAGGATCCCAAAAATAAAACTTTCTAGGAGCTTTAAGCGGAGACTTACGTTTTGGGATCTCCTTGATCTTCGTAACTTCATGCAGAACAAAAGCCTCTACTAGATAGTCTAAATAAACTTTCACTGTGTTATGTGAAAGCCCCAATTTTCTCGCTAAGCCGTTATAGCTAACTTCCTTAATAGGAACAGCCTCATAAGGTCCGCCTGGAGCCCCTAGAAGTTCCCAAAGCAGACTATGAAGCGTGTCTGGATTTAAATTCCACCTTACCGCATCCTTGATAACTAAGTCCACATAGCCCGTATAAACTCCCGGATCGATCTTTCCTTTTTCGATGTACTGCGCAATTGCAAGAGCATAGCCTCCGGTTATCAGGTAATCGCTAAAATATGCATATAACTCATTAATATAAGCTTCAACAATCTCTAAAATGGTTGGCAACTTTGCACCTGGTTCTACGAGTTCTTTGAATACTCCACGTCTCTTCTCTAACTCTAAAAGCCTCTCATGAGTAAATAAATCTCGAATGACAAATTTCTCTGATATCTGTTCTCTGTATGTGGCGTACTCGGGAAATTTCATTGGAAGAAGAAGCTTGTCATTTCCTCCCGCAAGCATTATTCCCTTTCGTAAGGCAAGAACCTCCGAACCAAACTTAACATCCAAACTGTGGCTTCCCGTGATTAGCGTTTTAACCTTGTGTTTAGTCAGAAATCCCGAATCATAAAGATCTTTTACGGCAATTTGCCAATCTTTAAGGCTACTTACCTCGTCAAGGAAAAGGTAAACATCCCCTGGATGATCCATTCTTCTCGTAAGGAAATCCCGAATAACGCTTGTAAGACCTAGAACACCACCTAACCAAGGAGCGTCGCAACGTATGTAGGCAACTTTAAGTGGACTGATTTTATTAGGATCGAGGATGTTCTCTAATAAAAGTTCCCCGATTAACAGCTTTGCCATCGTAGTCTTTCCAACTCGCCTTGGCCCTCTTACACTTATTAGCACGTAACTACCTCTAGCGTTGTGTATAATGTTCTTTCTAAGAAGAAACATCAGGCGTGGATGCCAAATTATTCGTGGATCAAGAGCTTCACGTATCCCTTTCACCTCTATGATCTGAGGGTCTAGCTCAGCCATTTTATTTAAGAGCGGAAGTCTTAAACGCCACTTTATCTCCTCTTCAGAAAGCACTTTTCGTTGTGCACTCCATGCTTCTCTAAGCTCCTCAAGGAACCTAAGGAAGTCCGGTCTCCACCAAGAATTGTCGTCAATTAGTAAAGAGATTGACAAGTTTCATCATAAATCTTGTTAAATATTTGACAAAAAATAAGCTTTTCGGTGACGCTCTTATCAAGAGCGTAATGTAGGGAATATAAGAGCTTCTATAAGAATACCTAGAATTATATACCTTTTTATCGAAGAGCGCAAAACAGCCTTAAGATGGAATAGTTTGCTCGTCACCAGTCTCACGCAGAGTGACCCGGCTTTAAAAGGCTTCTTCCATTATGATTTTAACGATTCTCTTTCCTGCTGAGCCGTCCCCATAGGGTGAAAGCGGAGGAAGCTCCCCCCTTTCCTTCAAGGTTTGATCCATCGCCGCTAGGATTTTCTCTTTTTCGACTCCTACCACCCTTGCGAAGCCCGCTTCCACGGCCTCGGGCCTCTCGGTGGAAAGTCGAATCACCAGGACGGGCTTCTTTATGGGGGGTGCCGTCGCCTCCTCCTGCAGTCCTCCAGAGTCCGTGAGCATCATCTCACAGTTTTTCATGAGCATGAGGAAGTCGAAGTAGCCCAGGGGCGGGAGGATTTGCACGTTTTCTGAGGAAAGTTTCTTCCACAATCTTTGTTGGCGTAGTCGCTTTCGGGTTCTTGGATGGATGGGATAGACTATGGGTAAGGGGGCCTCAATAAAGGCCTCAACAAAGTCCTTGAGCACATACGGGTTGTCGACATTCTCGGCCCGATGGGCGGTTACCAACGCAAACCCCTCAAACCGTATCTTCTCCATGATCCCAGACCTTCTTTCAGCCATGGGAAGGTGCTGCATCACGGCGTCGATGACCGTGTTTCCCGTCACGTAGACCTCGCCCCAGACACCCTCCCTCATCAGGTTTTTCCTAGCGTTCTCGGTGGGTGCAAACATGTATGCCGAGATATGGTCCACCAGGCGTCGGTTGTGCTCCTCGGGCATGCGCAGATCAAAGCTTCGCAGGCCGGCTTCCACATGCCCTACTGGAATGTTTAGTTTTACGGCGGCGAGGGCGGAGGCTAACGCACTATTGGTGTCCCCCTCCACGAGCACCAGCCGAGGCTCCACCCTTTTGATGACCCGTTCGACGAGGGTTATGATCCTGCCCGTTTGTAGGCCGGGCGAGTAAGCCCTAACCCTGAAGCCATAGTCTGGCTTCGGCAGCTCCAGCTCCTCAATGAAATGCTGTGACATGTTGTAGTCGTAGTGTTGCCCACAATGAACGAAAACATAAGGAAACGATTTCTCTTCTAACGCTCGGATCACAGGGGCCATCTTAATAGTTTCAGGTCTTGTGCCCACAATTATCATGCATTCTCTAACGACGGTATTCACCCCCTCTAAGAACGTGTTTAACGTGGCACGGAGTTGATACGCCCCTTAGCCAGTTCAAAACTGTACGCCGTGGAAGTGATAATTTAGCTGAGATTCGCCGTGAGCCTAAACTTTGATTGTGAAGGCGAAATACCTTGAAATAAACAGAAGCATCATATCCTCCTTTTTTATAAGATGCAAGTAGATTAGACAGGGATTCACGTTTTCTTGGAATTGAAAAATTCACTTTTTCGGCGAAGCGTTCGAGGTTAGGCTTTCCAGAAATCACTAAAAGGGTCTTCGATGTCCATGAGTAAATGTTTATTCTCCTAAGGAGATGCTCTATTTGCATTAATCCATTTACATTAAAAGATCTGAGAGAGACGCATTTGCTGACCATGCTAACCGATCCCTCACTGTCTGCAAAACCTTGGAGAAACGAAGCAATTATCTCCTCATCGCTGGTTTGC
>LIHJ01000022.1 GCA_001399805.1 Candidatus Bathyarchaeota archaeon BA1 | reverse complement strand
GAAGTGGACATAACGGAGACAAGCCGCCAAGGGGAGGGCATAGCCAGAATCCAAGGCTCCGTAATATTCGTTGTCAACGCAAAGCCTAGAGACCATGTGAAAATAAGGATCACGAGGATAGGCCGTAGAGCCGCAAACAGCTGAAATAGTCAAATAAAACCTTTGTTTTTGCTGTTTATCCTTTTCTTTTTGAGTTTTTCTGGTTTTGTCATTACTTTTCGGTTGTTTTTGTTGTGCATTGTCTTTTTTGGGCTTAGAGGGAAGTGAGGTTAGATGTTCTGAAAAGAATTTTGAAAAATAAGAAACAATGTTGAAAAAGGTTTTGGAAAATGTTTCGTAAGTAAATCGTCTGTGTTATCGCACCCTTCCTTTCTTTTCAACCTTTTGCGGATGGGCTTTTTCCCCCTTTAGCTTGGACTTCGGTGGATTGCATAGAAACAACCTTTCCCTTCGGTTTGGCTTCTGCAACGCCTCTCTTCTTATGCCTCGCCCCTAACCTGTTTTGCCGCTTAATCCTTCCGCGCCGTTCAATCGCTTTTAAATCCAAATCTGTTCAATCCCTTTTTGCTTCCCTATAAATGAAAAACCCACTTAATAAACATTCGCTGAAAATAACTCTTAGATAATCAGTAGAACTATTCTACCGAAAGCGCTTTCTAAATTTTGTCTTATGATGCCTTTAATTAAAATTACTTATGGGGAATTTAAAAAGAATTATAAAATTTTAAACCCATGTACAAGTATTAAACCGAGATTTGAATTTATCCCGGGGCTCCATTATGGCAACATAAACCTGTATGCGAACCTCCCCCGGCACCATATTTTCATGACATTATCATGAGACGACATCGTATCAGGCTACATGTTGGCTCTTAGTATAGTTATTGCTTTTAATGTTGATTTTCTTTTAGATGAAGAGGGTTATCATGCGGCAAAACCCATGAAGTTCACAAAAGACGATGCGACTGAAGTTATTTCATTCCTTTTATCAACCCCAGTTATTGCAATTTTTGTGATTACAATTTTCTCTGTTCATTCTCCTATCGTTAGAAGGTCTTAGCCCGATTTTGAGCATTTCCATCGGCGTCGTCTTTCTGAGCGTGATCCCAGTAACTCCGGTGGTGTATTCTGCTAGGAAAGGGGTTACCGGTCTACACATATCGTTTTAGAAAGACTTTTATTTAAGCACCCTCCAGCTTTTGATGGGTTTCCCGGTTCAATCCAACAAATGCAACTGGTGCCTGTTCAGTTGCTACATGGTTTGAATCGTTGGAACCCCCTCTTTCCTTTTGAGGAAACGCGGGAGTACAGTTTGTCTGGCTTAAGGACATTTAAAAAAGTTGAACTAATTGTTATAATTGACGCTACGAATGGTTGGATTGAGGATGCGAAAATTGTGGTCTTGCAAAGTATTTTTCCAATTTAATATTATTTTCTAGCCATTTTAAAAGCGGCCTCTCGCCACTTTTCTCGCCAGCTTTTCCACCCTGTTTTGACTATGCTTTCTCTAATCTCAGGTTTTTCCCCAACCCAATTGAGTAATATCCGGAATCTTTTTCTACTATCCTGAGAAAGCATTTCGGCGGGGACGCCAACTTCTGTACACCATTTTATATAGCCGTATTCCACCCTTTTTTGAAGTTCACCAGTAATCTCTACCTTTTCTACATGAAATCCGCGGTCGCGCAGATATCGATGTGCACCTGAGAGGACATATCCAGAGCATATCTTAAAGCGAGTCTCCTCATCAGCTTTCATTGCTTTAACCACCTCTTCGACGATTTTAACCGCGTCAGTCAAGTATTTTCTCCTCTCAAAGTTTGGTGGCTGGAAAGAATTGACAGGGATTCTGCGTTCCATATACTTGTGACTAGGAAATTTTAAAGCTCCTATCACCACACCCAGAATGAGATCCCCCCAGCCAGCATCGTCAATTATTATCTCCTTGAATTTTTCTGAGAGGAACGTATTTAGCCCCATAACTTGTACCACGTGTAAATGTTCACATTTTTGATATACTAATCATACAAGGCATTGACATATATAGGGGGAGGGAGGTATCAGAAATCCACGAACCTTAATTTGCAACATAGCGCTCAAGAATGCAACAGAACCTATGATTAAAGAGAATTTATATTGAGACGAATCTCCATATAGGTCTCAGGAAGGTTGTCTTAAGGCCTATTCAGGTTTAAACTTGCCGCAAACGTAGGTTTCTGGGACCTTTTGCTTTATGAGGGAGCAATATGGATTTCCTCTTCGAACCTTGAAGTAGACACAATTTTTACAAAGCTTTTCTACGGTCGTTTTCATCTCCTCATAAGTTTTTGATGTTTCCTCCAGTGTGTGAGATACATTGGGCATTTCATTTTATCCTTGCATTTTTTACATTCAGGGCGGAGGCTCGTCCAATATCGGCTACAAGGCAGACTGGTTGAAGGAGGAGTCTTCGCGACGTGTGTCGACATCTTAGGCAGCCCTCTACTTTAAGAGCGTTAATAGCATAAATACGTACGGGCTTAGTTATAAAGTCAAGCTCGCGCAAGGTGTACTCATGATGGGAGCTAATGTGACTGATGTCATTGCTAACATTCTTATCCTTACAATTGCTATCGCCATGTACGAACGTGGAATCTACAAGATATGATCTATGCTCCAATCTTCTCTAGTCTAGTAAGCTTCTTCCTCTTCCTCTTCTCTTTCCTTTCCCTCTTCTTGAGAGGCTTCGGTCTCCCTTCAGCCTCCATAACCCTCTTCTCTTTCCTTTCACCCTTCTTCTTGCCCATCATATCGCCCTCCTAAAATAATTAGGTGCGCTCTAAATCTTGTCCACTTAACCATACCTGTCCCTCACAAAAATAAGGGATGGTTGCTTATTCTTCCAGATATTTGTGTTTGGTCTAAACCTCATATCTAAATCCTGCTTTTAAGCGTTCCTCTGTGCCTTGCCCCGTCCTTTCCAAGAATTCCTTTATTGTTATCCCAGTCCATTGATCGACTGCATTATTCGCTTGTGTTAACGTCATTGTTACGGTATCCACTCTCGTTGCCTTTACCTCAACCTCAAATCGTGCCAAAATTACCCCGGTTTCAATCCTTTTGACATCGATTCCAAGAGTACCATAAACGGATTCCTCGATCTTGCTGAAGAGGGAAGAAGGAATGTTCAAAGAAATGATTGAGAGCAGAAGAGCCTTCATTGAAGAGAGAAAAGGATTGAATCGGGAGCTACGCAACTTCGCCAGCCTCATCAGAACTAACTACCTTGACCTAACACCTGAGAAGGCGGAGAGGATCCGCCTAGTACTCGAAGAGGCTCGAAAGAAGATTACTGACATAATCTTCGAGTATATATAAACCTATGCGCTAGAAACCTGGTTGCTAAATTAATGTTTTTGTTAATTCCCAGCGCGCGCTAATGGTTTTGCATATGCATCTCTTATCCAGACCTCATATGTCTTCGATGGGTCTAAGTTAGCCGTCAGACTGCGTTTTCCAATTCCTTTGGCATAAGGGGTCTTAGGGTTTTTCTTTTGCTCTTCATAATTATATGGGTATTTTCCGATAACTTCGAATATCCATATATGTACTGGTTGGGTTTCCATTTCTGAGAGCACATTCACGAAGACTTTCCATTCTGTTGCTTGGGTCGGTGACACTAGCCTGTAGTCTTGTCCGCATACACCTGAAATCTTTGTAGATATATGTCCAGCCAGTTGATCTTTGTTGATGTTACCTATTACGGTAGCTCCATTACCTGCCTGAGTTGAAGTCATAGTAAAAATTAAGGCTGTGATGGCAACCATTAATAACAAAATTTTTCTTTTCATATTCATCACTTCATTATGGAATATAAAGGAAATGTTTGTTTATAGCTAGTAATCAAGATAACGGTTGCTCATAGGCAGCTGCGCCACGCTTTGGGGTAGGTTCCTCTCGGCATTAAAACCCGCTGGGTTCTCGCCACAAACCCGTGATCCATCTTTATGATATCTTCGGTGGACGCTGAGACCTTCGCCAGCGCCACAGCCTCGCCCTTTTGGGTGAAAATGACGACAACATCATTGGGCTTTATCCCCGTTTCTATTGATAGGACGCCAGGCGCCGCCAAGTGGGCTCCGTGGCAGATGGCGTCCACCGCAGAGTCCCGTATGTAGATTTTGGGGAGGAGTTCCAGCGCCTTTTCCATGGGGAATATGAACCTCCGAAGCATACTTTCATTGCCACTTTCCCGCCATAGGGTAAACATGTAGGATACATCGTGCAGTGTGACCATCCCCTCATCCTCGGTGAAGGGCCCTGCCCTGGTTCGGCGGAGCTCCCCCATGTGGGCACCACACCCCAACGCCTCGCCAAGATCAAAGCAATTACTTATTACAATCGACCCCTCTGGAATAAAATTATGAGTATTTTCCACAGTAATGTCATATACGTATTTGCTTTTTGATGTTATTTCATCAACAACCTTTACTTTTTCTGTGTAAAACTTTGAATTTAGAATGGAATTCAGTTCGGATAGCTCTGTTTGGTTTGCGTAGTTCTTCAGCTTTTCTATAGCGTTTCTAAGTAAATGTTTAGTCATTGGTTTATGCGATCGCAAAACGCTTTCGAAATCCCCTCCTAAATTTAGCTTTTTAGCGCTCAATTTGTACTTTACAAAAATACCCTGAATAAGTTTTTTAACATGTAATGGGGCGTAATTCAAGCTATCCTCATCTACATGCCTTTTCAATATTGTCTTCACTTGTTGCATAACTTCTTTCTTTCTGGGGTGAACACATCCAACCTCGTTTATGAACTTTAACTTGTCATACGGGGAAACCAACCTTACTCGATGTATGAACCCACTTTGTGTTTTAAATGAACCTCGAACCTTTTCAGCACAGATTTTACTACGGATTCCCACCCTTTTTAATAATTGATGTAGCCTTTTTGCTATGGGCCAGCTGATCGTAGAGATTTCAATAATTGTGTGGGTTCTCCCTTTTTTACGGCAATGCGCTGTGCCATCACCGTCGAAATACCCCTTTAGGAACCCTCTGATTAATGGTTTAGACAATTTAATAACGCGTTTAGGGTCGGGTTCTCTCTCTGGGCCTTTAATACCTAATGAATATGCAATGCTTGCAAGAACCGGATTATTTGTATCCACTTCGAATAAGTTCTCTACAGTATTTTTTACACGTACTGGGATGGAGGGGAAAAGTTCTGTATGTATTTTTACAAATGCATTAATTAATTCCCTGCTTGAATTATGAAACTTCACTCTGCTTGGTCTAACACATTTTTTCTCAAATACAAGGCATCCATCCGATGCGATTAAACCCAATAAATACATTAAGTTCTCCGTGAGCATCGTATTTTTTAGTCTAACTATCCTTCCCCTTTCAGTTTTCAGCGAGGTGATGACGTCTTTAAGTTTATTCCAATCACAAGCTGCTTTAACATACTTGACCCTAATGTAACTTTTTCCGCCCCTGTAAAAGGGCTTTCGATCTATCCTTAATCTCTTAGACATCCCCCTTATGCTTCCGTACTTTTCCCGAAATCCCGAAATACACATTTCCCTGAGTTTTTCCTCATACACTAAGAAGTCGTCATCGAGGAAGTCAACAATATATGGTGTGTCCTCTTCAATAACTAATTCTCTTGGAGAGTAAGCTAAGTCCCCACCCTTAAGACTCTTCGCACAAACCCATCGGGGACCATCCATGGTGCTAATCAAAACTTCATGATCATCTGTTAGTTTTAGTTCCATTCCAGAATGCATTTTGATTGTTATCAACTTTTTGGGCGAATGGAATTTTTGTGTCATAACTATTCTATTGTTGGCAAGCCTTCCATTTTCAAATGAAATTATTCCATATTCCGTAGGAACATTGCATGACCCAGTCGAATTGGAAAGACTTTCTACAAATTCCTTAATTGTTATGATTTCTCCGTTTGAAAGAATCAATTCTGTGTCGCCACTTAGGCACAGCTTTCTTATGTAGGTCCCTGCCTCGCACCCAACCTGGAAGAGGACGTTCCTCCCATCCGTCTCAAGAAGGTTGAGATAGTATGTCTTTCTGATTCGGAGCCTCCGCTTCACAGAGGCCCGGACAGGTGGGCGTTGGTAGATGGCTCCGCTGAACTCGTCCAAAACCGCCTTTAGGCGATCCTCCGACACATGAGAATGGAGTCTCATGACGCAAACGTATTCCTTACCTGACAAGAGGAGGGCCTGAACCACCTTGGTGGTCTCCCCTAAAGCGATGGGCAGAACGCCGGTCACCTTGGGATCTACCCCGGCTGCTAGGCCTCTAGGGTCCCGCCGTGACCCGCACCCTCAAGGCTTAGGATGCGCCTCACCCATGCCGTGACCTCATGGCTGGACGGCCCAGCCGGCTTGTCCAGGTTTATTATCCCAAATCGTACATGCTCCTGGATGGGTCGCTCTGTGGGCTTGTGTCCAAAGCTTGGGCTGGTCTCCTCCTCAGCCCTCACCGTACGCTCCCTCTTGATCTCCCAGGGCGCCATAGATCTTGGCATTCAATTTCATCCTCAATGATGGAAGGGGGTTCAGAGGTTAAAAAAGTTGGGGTTCTGCGCGGAAGTAGGGTGGGGGTATACAAAATAAAGGCCCTACTTCCGCGAACGCCCGCCTGGAGTGGCGTTCTAGTGATTCTCAACACCCCCAGAATAAAAATTTTTCTAAGCCCTCATCAAGGGCTCAACTTCTATATAAAGCTTTGATCAATCTCTCCAGGTCGTTGTTTGGATGACTCTTTCCATTTCGATTCATTCTTTTTATTTGGTGCGCTCTGCCAAGAGCGAAGAATTTAAAAATCGTTCCAAAAACAGTAATGTGGAAAAGCAGAAGGATTCTGTTATGAAGGAAAGAATGATCCTCTTGATAGCTTTTCTGGCGATTACCGTGGTTACAGCTGTTGTTGTCCTTTTGGCTAATATAGGGGTGTTTGGTGAGGCTGTAAGAACTTCTGATTTTTCTAAATGGGGTGTTGGGGTGGTACTAGCAGAAATAGTTGGAGCCACCATAGCCGTATTTAAATGGTCACTTCTTCCCGTGGATATCAAAGTCAATTTGGATTTTTCACCGAAATCCTCGATCGATGTAGATTTAGATGTAGACAATTGCACATATGATATTAGAGAGGGGGGCAGAATCATAGCAACTGGTAAGATGGACTTAGCATTCGCGCAAGGGGGATGGCAATGCGCCCTTCCATCTACAGTTAGGTTAAATCATATTATAAGACTAAACTTGATTGAAAGGAACGGTCAGAAATGGGAGGTTAAGCCGTTTTATCCATTAGCGATCACACAAAAGGCGGTCATGAGGTGATATCTTTGAAGATTAGTTTTAATAATTATGCGAAGAGGGTCGCGAGGAGAGGTAATTATGATTGGTATGAATGGAGGGTCTTTGTCGATGAAGATGACACCGTCTTAAACAAAATCGAGTACGTTTTATACCTTCTTCACCCAACATTTCCCAATCCAATACGAATCGTGCATGATAAGAAATCAAAGTTTGCATTAGAATCATCTGGATGGGGGAGTTTCACAATGTTCATAACTGTTAGATTCAAGGATGGGACAGAAGAGGAAGTCCGGTATTTTCTCGATTTAAGCAAAAAGTGGCCAGACTAAACCGCAGCATAAGAGTGCTCTCAACATAGCTCAATACTAAATCATTACCTTCCTTTAATTTCTTAACGCCTTTCTAATGTCTCCCTTTGGGCCCTAGCCTATTGTCTCTCCTATTTGATTTGCTTTACGTATCCATGCCTGAAAACCGAAGGCAACCCCGCCAACAAAGATTACCACGACTAAACCAGTGACCACCAACCTTTTTATCATGGCCAGGTCCGCCTCAAACCATTATGCGCTCGCTTATCTTCAAGTCCAGGGTCTTATCATAATAACTATCCTTTTTCTTAACGAAAATAGTTGCCATCGCCTCTGTATTGCTGGGCCCGTCGTAAAGTATTACCCATCGCATTCAGTTTGGGGAGTTGGCGCCACGCTTAATAAAAGCATTGTGACTGACGATAGAAATCCTATAAAAGTACATATTCCTGAAATTTCATAAATATTTTCCATGAATATTGTGTTTTCTAGGCGTTGTTTGGAGTATTATGAGCCATGGCACCCAGAGAGCCCAGCCAGGGTCAGGGAGGCCTACAGGTTCCTTAAGGGCAAGGGGTACGAGTTTGTTGAGCCCACACCTGCATCCTACGAGGATCTGTTGAGGGTTCACACCGCCGAGTACATAGAAATGGTGAGGACAAGGAGCTTTTATGACCCTGACTCCCCTCCCTATGAAGACATTTACGAGTATGCGTGTCTCTCGGCCGGTGGCGCCATCTTGACTGCGAGGTTGAACGGGTTCTCCTTGATGAGACCGCCGGGACATCATGCGGGTCGCTCCGGGAGGGCCTTGGGTGCCTCATCCCTCGGCTTCTGCTACTTCAACAACCTCGCCATAGCCGTGCGAAGCCTCGATAAGAGCACGTTGATCTTGGACATTGATGGGCATCATGGGAATGGAACTCAGGAGATCTTCCTAGGCGACCCAAAGGTAAGGTTTGTCTCCCTGCATAGAAGCCCCCACTATCCGGGAACCGGCCTACAATCGCAAGCCAATTGCCTCAATTTTCCCTTACATAGGAACACGGGTGACGAGTTGTATCTCAAAACTTTGGAGAAGGCGCTGAGCCAGGTGGATATGAAGGGCGTAGAAGTTGTGGCATTGTCCGCTGGATTTGATGCTCATGAAAATGACCCCATGGCGTCATTGGGCCTGAACTCCGAGTGCTACCGAGAGATCGGGAGGAGGATAGGGTCGCTGGGCCTACCAACCTTCGCCACCCTGGAAGGGGGCTATAATCCCAATGATTTAGGGAGAAACATTTACCAGTTTCTTCAAGGATTGGAAGAAAGCTCAATCTAAATTGTTCATTTAGCAGGTCTGTTAAGGTCTCAGCTTTTCGATGAGCTCCCTAACCGCTTCCGAGCCTTTGGCACCCTCGGGTGTCATCCAATTTTCATAGAAGTTTGTGTGGAGGCTGTTGACTATGTGAAGCCTTTCACCTTCCTCCAGATACTTACGATTTAGCTCAAGGTGACGCTCAGCTTCACCCACGATTACCATATCCTTATTTTGTCATAGAAGCGAAGTGAAGTTTATAACCTTCATAATTTCTTTAAGGAGACCTTAGAGGAAGCAATGCAATGAGAGGCTGGCCGACCTTGCCATGTACGCGGGACCAAGCTCTAACTGTATCAAGGACATGAGGCACACGGCTCAACTGTGGCTAGGCTGGCCAACCCACAGACGACGTTTCATGCGACCAAGGCGATCCCAAAAGGTGACGCCTGTGAAATCGTATTTGAGCTTAACAGCCGTAGCCAGAATGGAAAGCTATAGAAGACTAATTGGAATAATTAAAGGCTTTGGGATGGTGAGATGTTAACAAGGGAAGAGGCGTTGGATCTAGTCAAGAAAAACATCACGAAAAGAGCCTTCCTCTGTCATATGCTCGCTGTGGAGGCCATCATGAGGAGCCTCGCAAACTACCTCAAGGAAGATGAAGACCTCTGGGGCTTAACGGGTCTGCTGCATGACATCGACTTTGAGAAGACGGAGGCCATGCCGGAGAGGCACGCCACATTAGCCGAGGAGGTTTTGGGGGATAAGGTTCCCAAGGATGTGAAGAGGGCCATAAGGGCCCATAATTTTCAATACACCAACGTTTCACCCGGAACCAGCATGGAGAAGGCCCTCATCGCCTGCGACGCCATCTCCGGCCTTCTGGTCGCCTGCGCCCTAGTGATGCCGTCGAAGAGGCTGATGGATGTGAGGGTGGAGACCGTCTCCAAGAAGTTTAAGGACAAGGACTTCGCCAGGGGTGCGGATAGAAAAAGAATCCTGCTATGCGAGGAAATTGGGATTCCTAAGGAAAGGTTTTTTGAGGTTGCCCTAAGCGGGCTGAAAAACGTAGCCGCAGAGCTAAGCTTATAGTCCTCAATTCTGCTTAAACTCATTTAACTGACTCCACTTTCCATCCCTTTCTCAGGGATGATTTCCTTATGTGGGTGAGGGATTTGGAGGCCGTGTTTTTCTAAACTTGTGTGATGTCAGGAAGTTTTTACTTGCATATGCTTCCTAGTCTAGTTTGTATTTTTACTTGGCAATTGCATGATTTTGATTCATGGTTTTTAACATCATTTTGATTTCATCTGTCGGACCAAAAAGATGCGGGCGGGTTTAAGGCTTGGGTTTTCCTCCTCTAAAACATATAAAATAGAACCGCTAATACAAGGTGTGGAGGATCTGACTTGGAGCTTTCTGAGCTTGAGGACCTCGCGATAAAGCTTGGAGCGGTGGAGAAAAGCATAGAGGGTTATGAAAGTAAGCGGAGCGAGCTTGAGAAGGCGCTGGAAGAGTATAGACGCAAGCGTGATGTTGAGAGGCACTTTCATGAGCTGGCTGGGCTCCCATACGAGGACAAATCGATAGAGTTGGAGGAACAACTCAAAAAGCTGAGAGGAGAGCATGAGGCCGCCTTGTCTGAGCGGGACAGACTGCGGGAGGAGATACTTAAGGGACTTAGCAATGTTCTGATACCCTTGGAGAGGGAGTCGGCGACAATCTCCCAGCGGGAGGTCATCTTCCCCTTTAGAAAGGGCAAGGAAAACCCAACAATAATCAACTTCATTGAGAAGGAGCTGGGCCTCGGGCGCCCACCCGTATATGTTACCCTGTCCCCCAACAACATGAAGGTGGTCGGGGTGGACGACGAATTATCCGCCATGCGGGAAGTGGTAAAGATCACTGAGGCGCTTAAGGCCAAGGCGAAGGAGCAGCTCGATCTAATCCTGAAGCAGAAGGGCTTAGCCGAAGAAAAGCCCCCCGTACCTCCCCCACCCCCGATAAGAGTAAGGATCGAAGAGAAGCCACCTTCAAAACCAAGATTGCCGGAGAAGCCTCCCTCAAAAGCAAAATTACTAGACCTTCTAAGAAAATAGCCTCTGAACAAGCCTACAAGATGGCTGGAATCAAGCCCAACGATGTGGATGTTGCCGTGGTCCATGACTGCTTCACCATAGCCGAGATCATGGCCTATGAGGACCTTAGGTTCTGTAATAAGGGTGAGGGTGGTAAGTTCATAGAGGAGGGGCAGAGCTACATCGGTGGAAAAACACCCGTCAACATCGACGGTGGGCTTAAATCGAAGGGGCACCCGCTCGGTGCCACGGGCGTCTCCATGAGCGTGGAGATCACTCGGCAGTTGCGGGGTGAAGCGGACAAGAGACAAGTTAGTGGAGCCGAAGTAGGGCTCAGCCATAACATCGGAGAAACCGGTCAATACTGCTTTATTCACATCTACTCGAGGTGAAACAATGAAGTTTGGGTATGTTTCTTGGCTTCCGGAAACAGAATTGATGGCGAAGTTTACTGAAGAGCTCAAGAATAACAAGCTGATGGGAGCTAGATGCAAGAGGTGCGGAGCCAAGCATCTGCCTCCAAGGGCCCACTGTAAGTGCGGCTCCGACGAGATGGAGTGGTTTGAGGCCCCCCGCCAAGGGAAAATCTTGACCTACACCTTAGTCACTTATCCGCCCGAAAGCATGTCTAAATACGCGCCCTACATCGTGGCGGTGGCGGAGCTTGAGGACGGATCAAGGCTGTTAGCACAATTAACCGGCGTCACCCCAAAGAGCTTGAGGGCTGGCATGCCCATTCAGGTGGTAAGCCACCAAGTGTCGGAGGACAGGATAACGTACAAGTTTAAGCCCCTTTAGCGTGCGTGGTTCTCCAATCTCAAAAACTAATCTAGCTTCTTTCCGGAACCTTGTCGAAAACTTTGCGTATCAATTATTGTCTTTCACATCCCACTGGTATTCATTTCTGCATTGGCATTTTGTTATATGGCTTGATTTACCAGCTCGATCACGTCACACATCTTCAGTTTGGAACCGTATTTGTTGATGGCGTCGCTGAGGTTCCGCCAGCAGAAGGGGCAGGCTGAAACTATGGCATCCGCTCCAAGCTTTTCCGCCTCCCTTATCCGCTCGCCAGCTATTTCTACAGCCCAGTCTGGGTATCCGGATTTCACGCCTCCACCGGATCCACAGCACCAAGCATTTTCTCTATTCCTAGGCATCTCGATGAGTTCTACGCCGGGTATCCCTTTGAGCACGTTTCTTGGCGGGTCATAAACGCTTGCATGCCTTCCAAGGTGACATGGATCATGATACGCCACCCTCGATTTGACCTCGTTTCTGAATTCTATTTCGCCGCTCTTTATGAGACGCTCCAGCAACTCCGTAGTATGAAGAATTTCAAAGTCGTGAGTTGCATCAAGAATCTCTCTATACTCCTCTTCCACGTAGTCCCTCTTCCAGACCCTATAGCATCCAGCGCATGTTGTCACTATCCTTTTCGCACCTGCTTCCTTGGCTTCCGCAACGTTGTGCTGAGCTGTGTTCTTCGCTGACACCCAGCCTGTTTCCCATTGTCCGGTTCTCAACAGCGGCGAGGTACAGCACCACTCATCCCTTAGTATGGTGAAATCAACCCCTATCTTTTGAAATGCTTCCACCGTGGCTCTCGCCAGCTCCCTCTGTCTATAGGCGGATGTGCACCCAACAAAGTATATTGTCTCCGACTTTTCTGGCAGTTTGACATCGCTTGGCAACCAGGCCAGCCTATCCTTGTGCAGCTCCATGTAGGGGTTGTGCTCCTTGCTCACGTGCACCCCAAAGGCCTTCTGCTTGCCGGGCAGGCCTGACCCAGCCTTAACACACTCAGCCCTCATGGCCTCGATCAACGCCACGGTTCTAAGCCTGTACCCGACCTTGGGCTCCTCCAGTTGGCACTGCTGCTGACAGTTCCCACACGTTGGGCAGGCAAAGAGCACGTCAACCAGCTCAGGATCAGTGAGGTCCACTTTGCCCTCGAGGATGGCCCTTGCCACCCATGCTCTGCCCCCGCCGAAGAACGCCTCAAACCTGAACTTTTCACCGGATGGGCACGAGGGTTGAAAACTTCCGTCCGGCCATACCCCTGGCTGGGTGGGGAACACCCATGTGAAGGTACACAGCCTGCAATGGAGACAGTTGTATGCGTCTTCCTTATACCTCTCAAGGTATGTCATATTGGCTTTCTCCTATTCAAGTGCCAATCTTCCAGGATGCATGATCCCATTGGGGTCTATGGCTCTTTTTAGTTGCTTAAGCAAACCGTAATACCCTATGGATTGGGACATGGCCATGGGGGCGTGAACCTCAGCGTTTGGACGATATGGAATCCCGCCCATCGCTAAAAACTCCTCAGTCATTTCCCTATCCAGGGCCTCCACTTCCTTGATGTCCTCTGGCGATTTTGGATCAAATAGAACTATTGGCATAACCAGTGCTTGTCGACCATGATCTATGGTGGCCAGCCAAACCACAGGAGAAATCTTATGTTTCTCCATCATCTTTTCCGCCTCCTCTGCGAATTTTGCGGCGTCCTTCAAGACCGTGTACCATGTGATGAAGAGTAAGCCTCCTCCTTTGTGTCCAGCGTATGGCACGGATAATCGGTTTGGTTTTGTTAACCTCGCGATGATGCTGCGCGTGTCTATTTTCCAGAGAAAGATGTTTTTCTCCCCGTATTCCCCTTGGTATTTTGTCAGCACGCCATTTATCCGCCTCTTTATGTTTTCAAGCTCCTCAGCCGTCTCGGCCCCGAGCTCAAAGTTCATCCAGACCCTTGGCATAAAGTCAGGCTTAGGCACGGGTGGCCATTTGTATCTCGCCCTCCGACAGGTCGCGAGGTGATAGTTTCCGCCCTGGGCCAGGTCCACGATCTCCATTCTTAAAACGGCGAGGCATGGATCGATCAAGTATTCCCAGTCGCTGGCACCAAAAACCAACACATCCCTAAACTTGGGCAATGGAAAAATCTTAACCGCCATCTTTGTTATCACGCCGAGGGTCCCTTGACTGCCCAGAAATAGGCCTGTGAGGTCTGGACCGAACATCCATCTATAAAACCATTTTGAGGTGGGTGAGGCACATGAGCCGGTTCTCGCGGTTTCGCCGTTTGGCAACACTACCTCCAGCCCCAGGACGGCGTCTGCAGCGGAACCATATTTGGTGGACAGGAAGTGGAAACCTCGGTCGAGATGATCCCCAACAATGGTGGCTGAGGGCGGTGCCCCATCAGGAATCCCTGGGCGGTATTCGGGATAGTTCTCCTGCATAAACTTCCATGCTTGAGCGGATGTTACCCCGGGCTCCACCACCATGTATCTGGCGTCGGGGTCCACCTCAACAATCTGGCTCATTCGACGAAGGTCGAGGAGGATGGCGCCTCTCCGCATCGGTGTGGCTTCTCCCCCGCTTAACCCGCCTGAGTGGGGGACAACCGGAATCTTTCTCTCGTTCGCCAAAAGTAGAATCGCCCTAACCTCCTCAACACTCTTGGGCCTGACAACCACCGCAGGGGCTTCCGACTTTATCTCCATGATCCCCCTCGTCACGTATGCCTCACAAACCGGTCTAGCTGAGGAAACGTTTTCTGCGCCCACGACTTCTACTAAAGCCTCCACCAACTCCTCCATGCTAAATCCTCAACTCCACTTTGAGTGTAGAGTTTTTATTTATGAATAGATGCTTAAAAACAAAACTGTGAACATGTTAAAAGCGGTGTGAACATGCATGAAGGCAAAGAAAAGTTATGCACTAAGGCCTTTAGAAACGTCCTCTCCCTAGGCCTTGTGAGCTTCTTCACAGACATTTCCAGCGAGATGTGCTTTAGCATCCTGCCCACCTTTATCCTCGGCCTTCCCGGGGCCACTCGGGCCGTACTGGGCCTCATTGAAGGCCTAGCTGAAGCCCTCAGTTACGGCCTGAGGGCGGTTTCCGGGGTCTTCTCAGATAGGTTTAGACAGAGGAAGGGGATAGTTTTTGTTGGCTACGCCCTTTCCAACGCTGTTAAGCCCCTCTTCTCCGTGGCTCAGACGTCGATTGATGCTTTACTGATCCGAGTTAGCGATAGGATTGGGAAGGGGGTTAGAACCTCGCCTCGCGATGCCCTCCTCAGCGAGTCGGTTTCCGAGAGGCGCACGGGTGCAGCTTTCGGCCTTCATAGAACCCTCGACCAACTTGGAGCCATTTTAGGACCCGTTTTGGCCTCTGCCTTCATGCTTTTCCTTGGCTTAACTATGCGAGAGGTCTTCTGGCTTTCCCTCATCCCCGGATCCGTAGCGCTCCTTATCCTCCTAATCTTCGTCGAGGAACGGGTGGGTAAACCTAGCGAAGAAGTAAGGCTACTGAAAGGCGTGAAAACTGTTCTCAGTGGGAGATTCCCCTTACTCCTCCTCATTGTGGGCCTCTTCTCCATAGGAGCCTTCAACTTCTCCTTCGTGCTCTTGAGGGCAAAGGAGGTTGGTGTGCCCGAAGTCTTCATCCCCATGGTGTATGCTGGGATCAATGTGGCGCACACAGCCATCGCGATACCAGCGGGCCTCCTATCCGACAAGGTGGGCAAGGAAAAAGTCCTCATCATGGGCTATGGAACCTTCCTACTATCAGCTCTCCTCCTCTCCTTACCCCTCGGAAACCCACTATACATCTTTTTCACCGCCCTTGTCTACGGAGCTTACATGGGGATCGTGGAAACCGTTCAGAGGGCGATCATCCCAGGATATGCGCGTGGTGATCTGAGGGGCACGGCCTATGGGCTTTACTACCTCGTTGTGGGGTCATCCTTCCTCGCAGCCAATATGGCCGTTGGGACGCTGTGGGAATATGTGAGCCTAACGACAGCCATCACCTACAGTGCCATGATGTCCATAATCGCCATCATAAGCATGGTGATCTTCCTCAGACAAGGAAAGGGTTAGGGTTACACCCTCGTTTTGAACCCTCAAAAGTTATCATAAACTGATCTTTCTTGGTTCTAGGCGGTGCCCCCTCATCTTTTGGACATAAGAAAACAGGCAGAGTGTAACGTATCCAATATTCAGATTAGCATTAGCTTAACGTCTTCAACAAACTCTTTCACTTTCGTTAGCTCTATAATTACGGCGTTCTCGTCTAAAGAACCCTCATAGAAACCTTGTACATGAAGCCAGTAGCTTCTGGCACCAAGTCTATCGTAGAACCCCAGCTTCTTAATCTTTTCGTCCTTCTCCTGAATTTCCCACAACTTACTACGTCTCTCTGCATGTGACTCGGCTGGCTTGTAACCTCGGCTCACGAGAAGCGCATCGATCAGCTTCACTGCTGTGAGCCAGCCTTTTTCACAGGCGTCCCTAAGTTTAATCCTATCCCTCTCCTTAGTGGCTTCACAATACTCTTCCATCGCTTTACTGAATATTTCCTCCGCTTCTCTAATAATCTGTTCATGTGATTGCAAGGTCACTCCACCTTCACGCTCTCAGAATATAAAACGAGCAATAGGCTTAAACTTTTCTTCGATCATATTACCCGATTATTGTTCTGGTGCGTGGGCTAGGTTTATACCCTCGTTTCGAACCCTCGCTTTTAATAACTGGTGTGGGATTCTTTCTATGACTGGTTTATGTTGTATGTAAGACTCTTTTTACATCCTCTATGTAGTTTTTGGTTTCAATGACCTTTAGGGTGATGAAATCCTTTGGCTCGCACATCCCCTCATAGAAGCATCGGCCATGAAGGTCGCTCTCCCTGGCGTGAAAACGCTCCCAAATTCCCATCTTCATCAACTCGGGCTCCTTCATCAATATCATGCTTAACCTATCCCTTCTATCTCGCATGGCCGTAGGACCAGTAGGAAATGGCATCCCTCTGTCAACTACTAAGGCATCAGTGGCCCTTACGACGGCACCCCAGGCCTTTTCAGCCCCATCCCTAATCTTGTCTACCTTAACTTCCTTCAAAGCTTCTTCATATAGCTTCTCAGCATCAGTTATTAGTTCCTTAACCTCCCTCTTTCCCATAATTCCACTACCAACTTCTTAACGCGGTTAAAGCCGTTCATAAACTTTATGAAAAGGAATAGACCCCAATTGACATCTAACAAAGTGCGGGAGGATATGTTTATGCCCTCGTTCACACCCTCACATCTATCGATGAACGAAATAAGTATTTTATTATAAAGGTTAGCACCACCGACTTTTTAGTATCTCCTCAAGTTTTTCCACAAATTGCTTAACAGCCTCAGTGTAATCTATAACCATATCTGGAACTAGATGGCCTTCATAGAAGTTCTGATGAAGAGTACCCGCTGCTGCAAATAACTTACTTATCTCCGGGTCTTTAAGCTCAGTGCGTAGCTGCCCCACGAACCTCCATAAATCAGCGTACGTTCTAAGCTCTATATCCCTGCTGGCAGCGATAGCATTAACAGTTTCAGCTGCAACACCCCAGAGCTTCTCAGAGGCTTGTATGTAGTCGCCTTTCGCTAGTAAGTCTTCACTATCTTTCAGATATTTCCTCATAAAGGTTAAGATAATGCTGAGTCTTCTCTTCCATTAAATTCACCGCTAGGAGCCCTTGCTCCCAATACTATTTGGGACCAGTAACTAATAAATTATTTATTAATTCTCATTAAGATTAAAATTGATCGTAATTTGGTGAGGGGGTGGGATTTGAACCCACGAAGGCCTATGCTAGAGAATTTCTTGGCTGTAGCGCTTAAGTCCTCCCCCTTCTCCTAGGGGCTCTTTTCTGACCCTACTTAGACCTGGCTCGGGTACCCCCGCCACCGTCTATTCAACTCTTAGGTTTAACTTAATAAAGCCTGCTGTCACCTGTTCTTCAAGTTTAAGAAAGATACTCCTACGCGTTGCCTCGCGTTTTGATCGAGGCGCTCCTGGGGATTAACATGGTGTCCCACTAAATGACCTCGATGAATTGCCCTGCGCCCCTTGCCAAAGCCTTTTCGTAGGCAAGCTCTGCTGTAACCGCGTCCTGTATTGCCAGTCCAGTTGAAGTGAAGACGGTTACTTCGTCGGAGCTGGTTCTCCCTGGCTTCAGGCCAGCCACCACCTCCCCGATTTCAGCCCAGATATTTTCCCTTGAAATGACCCCCCTTGCTAATGGCACGTTGATCTCGCCGCTGTGGGATGCTTGCTCCCAATCGTCGATGACGATCTTCGCCCGTGTTAAGATAGATGGGTCCAGCTCCTCTTTACCCGGCGCATCCGCGCCGATGCAGTTGAAGTGCGTGCCGGGGCTGACCCAGTCGCTTAGGACTAGAGGCTCCCTTGATGGTGTCATGGTCACAACGATGTCGGCTCCCTCGGTGGCATCCTTAACGCTCTCTACTGGAAAAATTTTTGCTATACTGCTGTAAGTTGGCTTCACCTCGGCTATAAAAGCATCCCTTGTCTCTCTAGTTCGACTCCAGACCCTCACCTCTTCAAGCTTTCCATAAAGAGAAAGTAAAGCCATCAGTTGCGTTTTGGCTTGTGCGCCTGCTCCAACGAAGCCCACAACCTTAGAGCCTTTTCTAGCCAGATACTTGGCGGCTACACCCCCAGCGGCACCAGTCCTCATGCTGGTGATCCACGTGCCCCCCATTATCGCTATGGGCGCCCCATTTTTTGGGTCCACCAAAACTATGGTTGCCATCACCGTGGGAAGACCATATTTCACTCGGTTGTCGGTGTGAACATTGACAATCTTGACCGCGGAAATGTCGAGTTCCTCGAGGTAGGATGGCATAGCCCTAAGGTCGCCGTTATATTTACTGTAGAACAGGTATAGTTTTGCGGGCATCTGTACGCGGCGTAAACCCTTCTCTCTGAAGGCGGATTCAACCGCCTCCATAACCTCATTCATAGATAAGAGCTGCTGGACTTCTCTCTCCGTTAATAATAAGGTTTTCATGCAAACAGCCCCACTAGATTTTGCCTCTATACATCATTGCCTTGAGCACGCGTTCCTTGGCAATTTTCTCAGCGGCAACCCTGGGCATTATCCCTTGGGCTTTCGCCAGGTCAAGGACTTGTTTTGTGTTTTTGGTTATCTTGTCTCTAATTGTTTCGAGGGCCTCTTTCTCGGTTCCACCCTTATACTCCACGGCAGCCGTTATAACCCCGCCCGCATTTGCGATGAAGTCGGGGACCACGAGGACCCCTCGTTCATGGAGAACTCTCTCTGCTTCCAACGTGGCCGGGATGTTGGCAGCTTCGACGATTAGCTTTGCCTTAATATCATAAGCGTTCTCTTCGGAAATGACATCTGGCCGCGCCCCAGGGATGAGAATGTCTACTGATAGCCGAAACAATTCGACATTTTCTAACGCTTGTCCACCCTCATAATTTTTCACAGCGCCCGTTGCCTGTTTGGCCCTCAGCAACTTGCCGTATTCTAAGCCGTCCGGGTTGTATACTGCACCTTTGGAGTCAGAAACCGCCACTATCCTTGCTCCTTTTTCTGCGAGGAATCTGACCGTGGCTTTGCCCACAGCCCCGAAACCTTCCACCGCAACCGTGGTCTCAGATAAACCCAATTGAAGATGTTCACAGGCCACCTCGGTGCTGAGGGACACACCATATCCAGTGGATCCTATCTCATCTAAGGGGATTCCACCCAGTTCACGCGGCAACCCAATCACTCTACCAATCTCATCATATATGATGGCCATGCAGCTTTCATCCGTGCCCATGTCTGGACCTGGAATGTACCCCGTTATCGGCGCTATGGCTTTGGCATATGATCGAATCAGCTCACGCTTGTTTTTGGTCGCGGGGTCGGCGATGATGCCGCCTTTCCCACCACCGTGGCGGAGGTCCGCTGCGGCATTCTTAAAGGTCATCGCCCTGGCCAGTCTGAAAATTTCTTCGGTTGTCAAATCGGGAGCCATCCTTATACCGCCAATTGCTGGTCCACGGGCAGTATTATCAACTACGAGTATTCCCTTCAGCTTGGTCTTCGGATCGTAAATGTAGAGAACCTTCTCAGGGCCTATTTCATCTGAATGTCGAAAAACGCCCTCTTCAACCGACACTAAATCCACCATGGAATACTTATGGTTATCTATTTTAAATTTTTTGTTTCAACCGTCATTGGGGTAAATTAAAGAGGCCCTCTGTCCTAAAGTGCTTTCTAACTTATAGTTTTGTAAGGTTTTCTTACTAAGAAGGGGATACAAATCTGAGAGGAGAAGGTCACCCAAAAAACTGGGGTCGCTTGGATAGGAATTTGGGAAGCGTCATGGGTTTGAATGGTTTTCCTCTGGTTTTCTCCTTTATTTCATTTATCAATTCTTGAAGCTGCATCTTCCTGATCTCTCTAATCCTTCTATCCCTCACTGGGAGGATGCCGGAGGCGATTTCCCTCTCCCCGATCACGAGCACGTAGTTGATCCATTCCATCTCTGCCTCCCTAACCTTCTTCTGCATCGTGAGGGGTCTGTCGTCCAGATCAACCCTTATGCAGTGTTTCTCGATTTCATCCGCTATTTTTTCAGCGTCCTCTGTAAATCTTTCGGAGACTGGGATGACTCTCACTTGTATGGGGGAAAGCCAAAGTGGTAATATCGGGACGCTCCCTCTTTGTTGGTCTCGGTACGCCTTCTCGAGCATTGCATACACGCATCTCTCAATGGCGCCACTCGGCGAACAGTGCAAGATTAAGGGATGCCGCTTTTCCCCCTTTTCGTCGATGTAGGTTATGCCGTATCTTTCGGCGTTTTCAATGTCGATTTGATCGGTTGAGAGGGCCGATGCCTTATCTAAATTATCTACAAAGTTGAATTCCCATTTCAATATGAAATAGAAGAAGCGCCCCTCCCAAACCTCGATCAACACAGGCTTGTCGATCAATTTCACCAATGAAACGATGAAATCTTTATTCTCTTCATAAAAGTCTTTCGTAAATCGTATCGCCAATTCATAATCCCCCTGACCCAGCTCCAAACCCTCCTCCAAAATCCCCCTGCATAGGTTGAGCCTAACGAGGAATTCCTCCTTCGCTTGATCCAAATCAGCGCACATTGCGTGGCAGTCCGGCATGGTGAAAGCCCTCAGCCTTCTTAATCCAACCAGTTCGCCGCTCTTCTCCCTCCTGAAACTGTATCGGGTCAGCTCGTAGATTTTCAGGGGAAGCTGCCTATAGGAAAAATGGGCATCATGCACCATCAGAAACTGGCCGAAGCACGCGCTAAACCTCAAGAAGAGCTCCTTATCCTCTGATTTCAGGGTGTACTGTCTCGCCGGAAACCTATCAAGATACTTGGCTAGGCTTGGGTGCTGAAGATCATACATGACCGGCGTTTCCACCTCCATGGCTCCATACTCGATCACTTTTTTCGTCACGTATTGTTCCAGCAGCGATTTGATCAGGCTTCCCTTGGGATACCATCTAAAATTTCCAGGATCACTGCCGGGCTCATAATCAGCAATCTCCAATTTTTTCATCAAGGTCACGTGAGGGGGAACCTGCTGAACCGCCCTGACCTTCGTGATCTCATACCTAGCAAGCTTTTCCAAGTTTTCAAGCGCAGTGAAGTCAAATTCCTCCACTGGAACCATTTTTCCATCCGGCTGCAAGATAAACCAGGAAGACCTCATCTTCTCCTCTGCCTTCAAAGCCTCCGAGACAACCTCCTTTTCTTTAACCTCCTCTGGCAGGATTATTCTAAATTGCTCGGCTAGAGGATGCCCCTTTATCGAGATGGAGAACGATTTGTTCCAACCAAATAAAGCTCTGTAAGTTTCTATTCCCAGCGTTTTTGCATATTTTTCCATCTCCTTAACTACCTTTAAGGCTTCAGCGGGTTTCGCCAAGTTGCTACTCAAATGGGCATAAGGATATATCAGAATTCTGTTGGCTTTCAATTTCTCGAGGGACAACTTCAGCTCTTCAATCGCTTTTCTAGCAACAGCCTCGTTGTCACCCTCTTCAACACAGGTGAATAAGACGACAACCTCTTCAAGTCGGTGCTCCTTTTCTTCGCACTCCTCGGCTATGGCTATCTCCCTTTCTATAGGCTTGTACTCTATGAGGTTCGAGTGCAATTGAAGTATTCGCAATGCGACCATCCTCATTGATACGTTTACGGTGTGACCCTAATATAAAAGATGAATCCTTAAATTAGCCTTGTTATGGAAATCGTTTAGCCTTTGTACCTCCATTTCTCCAGCATTCGCTCCCTCCTTGTTCCCCTTTTAAACTCCTTATGATGATCCTTACATAGGTAAGCCCGCCCCGCTTCCCCAACCTTTAAACCCGCTGCGCTCACCTTCTCTGTTGGTAGGGAGCGAACTGCTTGCTTATCGCATCCCACAACGCTGCATTTTACACCCTTAGCAACACGACCCAACGGCGAAGCCCCAAGTTCTCCTGATTTTAAAACGGTTAATGTGGAGTCTCTTTTTATAGATTTCGTTGGCTCTAACATAAGTTTCCCTTTTCCCTCCAAACACTGCAGTCAAATATACTCGCACCATAACGTATCTTTACTCAAGTCGAACCTTCAGTTTCACATCCATCCTATTAATAGATGAAAGGAAGATCTTATGAGGTATATTATAAACATGCTAAGAAGCAATGTAAACAGGTTAGTGAAGATTTCTGTTATTGGTGAGGTAGCCCCGTTTTTGGCAGATCGCCCTACAGAATTTCGGCTGATGGAAATCCTTTAGTGCTGCCTGGTGTGGGTGGGATAACCTATAACGTCAGGGTGGGGGACCTCGCATCGGGATGGGAGGCGGATCACGTTGAGCCTGGGGTGAGCCTGGAGAACAAGGAGAAGGATGAGCGCTTCCCCCAAGGAGCCAACATAGCTTTAAATGTTCTGTCTTGTGTTGGGAATAAAGCCGTAGTGGCAACTGGGGATGCCAAGGGGGACAAGGGCGTGATAACAGGAAACACGGAGGAATCGAACATGTATTAGCGGATTTTCAGCAAGTGACTCTGGAGAAATTGGTCATTGGCGACAAAATCATCGTGAAGGCGTTTGGAGTCGGCCTGAAGCTACTTGACTTCCCTGAAGTAAAGGTGATGAATCTGGATCCACGTTTCTTGGAGGCCATCTCTTCCAAACCAATCGAGGATAGGTTGGAGATACCAGTGACACACGTTGTCCCCGCCGCGGTTATGGGATCGGGTTTAGGAGCAGACTAGGTCTACTCAGGTGATTATGACATTCAACTTTTCGATGAAAACATGAAGAAGCATGGACTTGACGACTGAGGTTAGGTGACCTGGTTGCCATCATGGACGCTGACCACTCGTATGGCCGAATCTATAAGGAAGGCGCCGTGTCCATCGGTATCGTGGTGCATAGCGATTGCGTGATCTCTGGACATGGTCCGGGGGGTCACCACCCTTTTCACCTCAAGCACCGGAAAAATCGTGCCAAAAATCGATCCGAGGGCAAATATCGCCATCCTTCTTGGGTTAAGGAAGGACCTATAAAACGCTGAATTAGACCAACTTAAGCGAGCAGTTATAAACCAGTCTTACCATCCACTGTATTGAGGACGACCATCCTATGCCAGTGAAGAGAAAGAGCCGGGGGAGATCCAAGGGTGGTAAGGGGAGGGGCTCCCATGTTCAATGCAGCATGTGTGGCGAGCTGGTTCCACGTGATAAGGCGAAGAAGTTGTCTCGCCGAGTTTCTTTGGTGGATCCGGTATTAGCCAAGGAGCTCCGTCAAAGGGGTGCATACATACCCAGCCGTTTTGACACAAAGTACTACTGTGTTTCGTGTGCGGTGCATCGTGGTGTGGTGAAGGTTCGGGCACGAGAGGAACGCAGACTACGCTGGAAAAGACCCTTTTAAAAGTGTGACCCACCACTACTCTCTCTTTTGTCTAGAAACCTTACGAAAATGGTTCATGCGCTGAAGCACGGTTAGATTTGTGAGAATGGCCAAAACAATTATGCCCCAACCCAACGCCTCTGACCAAGCGACGCTGAGGAAACTCGCCATCGCCAATATGATCAAGCGTTCCGCCCGTTCTGCTATGCCCACCCCTTCCATTTTCACCTCCACCGCCTCCGCCCTGGCCCGAGCATAACTCACCAACAGTGAACCTATCAGCGCCATGAGGCCCCACAAAGGATCGCATAGCCCACCAAGCATGATACTACAAAAAATAATTGAGTCGGTGTACCGATCCAGTAAAGAGTCTAAGTAGCCACCAAAGGTTGTGGTCGTTTCATAAATTCTCGCGAGTGCCCCATCTAAAACGTCACAAAAACCCGAAGCCAAGAGGAAGATGGGGGCCACCATTAAAAGAATAGGATGAGAACGCCAGTTTAAATACGCCAAGGCTGAGAATATTGCAAGCATGATCCCGACGGTGCTCACTTGATTTGGGGTGAAACCTATGTCATGAGCCATTCTCGCTTCGGAAGTTATCCAGCATTGAAATTTTTCCTTAAGCTTTGTAATCATTTTTCTCTCCTCCCTTAACACTACAGCTAATAGTCGGAGCGTATTTAAAAACAGCTTTTGTTTTAAAGGCGACGTGTATATCATTTATGGGGTTTTGAATTAAATAAATGAATCAAACGTGGTTAATAAAATAATGATTGGGAAGAGGTTGGATACATGCCTGAGGTTGATTATCTGTTTTTAGCCAAAGAAATGGGGGAGGCCATAGGCGCTGAAAAGATTGTTATGGACGTTTTTGAAAGGATGGCCTATAGCCGAGACTGGAGCGTGAGACCAGCGTCTGATGCGTGTCTTCCAGACATGGTTGTTCGGCCGACGACAACTGAGGATGTGGCTAAGATCGTAAAGATAGCCAATAAGTACAAGGTGCCAGTGGTGCCCTGCGGTGGCCTCACTGGTATGGCTGGAGGGGCTGTCGCGACTTATGGTGGAATCTTGGTTGACACAAAGGGAATGAACAAGGTTCTTGAAATAGATGAGGATAACCTTATAGCGACTGTACAGACCGGAATAACCATTGCGAAGCTTAATGAAGAGCTAGAAAAACACAACCTGTGGTTTCCTCACGATCCAGAAAGCAAACTGGCCTCAACGGTTGGGGCAGCCATCGCCTGCCGAAGCGACACCACCTTCGGCGTTAAGTATGGGAAAATTGAACAATCACTGGTAAGTGCCGCTTTGGTGACGGGGAGGGGCGAAATAATAAAGGTTGGGCATGGGAAAACCCTTGTTTCCTCGTCTGGCTATCCCCTACATTGGCTTCTCATAGCCTCTGAGGGCACTTTGGGCATCATAACTGAGGCAACCTTGCGGGTATTTCCGAAACCAAAAGATAGGGTTGCTGAGATGGTCGCCTTTCCACGCCTTGCCGGAACGGTTCAAGCCATCAATCAACTCATTCAGGCGGGGCTGTCCATAGAGTCAGCCAACATCATGTGTAAAAACCGTTTTCAATACTATACGCACGAATATCGGGTCAAATGTGGGCGCGAAGCCAAGGTCCCTGAATGGGCGAGGGGAGTTTTATGCATAACCATCAATGGAGATTCCGATGTTGTAAACTTCATGAGAGATTATGCGCTTAGAATTTGTAAGGATCTCGGAGGTGTGTCAATTGAGGAGCGTGAAATTGTTGATGCTTGGTGGACGCATAAACATACCCTTGCCTTTGAGCCCTTCAAGCAAAGCTGGCCGGATAGCCAGCGCACCACTCGTTTTGGAGCCGCTGACATAAGCATCCCGCAGGGAAGGCTTGATGAAGCCTTTGAGAAATACCATGAGCTGGCGAAAAAGCATGAGTTGGAGGTTCTCGGGATGAACATTTATATTCAGACCCCATATGCGGTTCACACGAGCATAAGCTTCGCCGTCTATGTGAACGACAAGGACCCAGCTCACATTCAACGCTTTTATGATTATGTAAGGGACATGGCGGTCTTCGCCGTTTCTGTGGGTGGTTCGATGACCTCCTATCAAGGTGATGGGGAGAAATTCGGCGGCTTTTGCCAACACGAGCATGGTGAAGCCTTCCAATACATGAGGATGATCAAGGAAAACTTTGACCCGAATGGCATCATGAACCCCGGGAAAAAGTTTGGAGCCCCAAGATTTATTAGAAATTGGGAGGGTTTTGTTTAGGTAAAGGTGGTCCAAATTTTATAGCATTCCGAAGTCTTTTAGGAGCTGCTTGGCATCATGAAGTTTTTTGCTACTTGGTGTTAGGAATGGCATCATTTCAAAGGCTATTTGTAGGGCTTTTGTTCTTTTTACTCGGATTTCCCATATTCCACCACCTTTATATTGTGATGACACGGACCATCGTGGTTTTAATCCTAAGATTTTTCCGCTCTATCCATACATGCTTTGTCTGTCATTTTAAGGGCAAATTGTGGTAAGACGTAATGGTATGAGTGCCCTTTCACTACTTGGTGAGTCTCTATTATATGGAATGAGCCCTCATCTTCAATTAACCCAGCCAACCATATCATTTCTTTTATTTTGTCATTCGAACTTTGCCCTTTTTCAACCATGATGATGCACCATCTTGTGTAGTTTAAGGTTTGCTTTAAATCTCATAATAACTAATTCGTAACCTCTACTTTTCATATATTTGATAGAATTTTAAAAGCATCTTTAAATTTAGAAGTACTAGAGCGATGGAATATATCCATCAGCTTAAGCTGATTTAAAGCTAAAACAACTAAAAATCAATTATTATAATAAAAAGTTTTTAGGTCAAGATGGGTTAAACCTCAAGGGATGTAAGGCCATGAGAATCACGGATTTTAAAGACGATATTATGACTTGTAACCGCACGAGGTGCGGCTTTTGCCGTGAGGATTGCCCAGTGTATCGGGAGCTTCGTTTTGAATCTCACTCTTGTCGAGGGAAGATGCTGGTGGCGAGGGGTCTTCTCGAGGATCTTTACGGGCTTTCATCGAAGCTTGCCGAGATTATGTATAAGTGTACGACATGCGGGTTCTGCAAATACAAATGCGCATTGAACACCATAGAGTTCATTGAGGCCCTTCGAGCGAACCTTGTTGAAGCAGGCCTCGCGCTTCCTGAACACGAGGCTCTTATAAGATGGACGGCTCAATGTAACAATCCCTATCACAAAAGGGAAGCCAAACCCGAGAACCGTGATTTATGGGCGGAAGGAATCCCATTCATGTCTAAGGCTGATACACTATTTTTCGCTGGTTGCACGTTCTCCTTTCTGTATCCAAACGTGGTAAGGACCAGCGCACTTGTTTTCACCGAGGCAGGCGTGGAAATGGGTTATTTTAGGAACAAAGAAAATTGTTGTGGAAGCTGGATGCATAGAACTGGCCATCTTTCTCCATTTGAAAAGCAGGTAGAGGACAATGTTAAGGCATTTAGTCAGGCAGGGGTGAAGAGAATCATAACCGGGTGTGCTGGTTGCTATCGAACACTCGGAGCCGATTACCCCGAACATTCCAAGGGCTTTCAAGCCGAAGTTGTGCATGAAGTCCAACTTCTTGCCAACCTGATTGATGCAAATCGCTTTCTATTCAAAGAGAGGGTCAACATACTGGTTACATATCATGACCCATGCCACCTGGGCCGCCACATGAAGATCATCGAGGAGCCGAGAAGGATTCTTGAGAATATCCCCGGCGTCAGGCTCATCGAAGCGCCATTTAACAGATATGATTCGCATTGTTGTGGGGGAGGGGGCGGGCTCCTGTCCGCCTTCCCAGACCTCGCCATGCAGATTGCGCTAAGAAGGCTCCAAGAACTTGAGGAAACGAGCGCTGAGGCGATCGTCACAGCATGCCCATTTTGTGAAACCGCCCTCTCAGAGGCCATCAACCGAGGGGGATCAAAGATCAAGGTCTATGATATAGCTGAGGTCATTGCAAAGGCCTTAAGCATCCGCTAGAATCCTCCTTATTCATAGAGGAACGTTTAAGGTTAGACCTCATTCACTTACTCAGCAATGACAACATAGTGGTTTCTGAGCCATCCAGGCTTTTTCAGGACCCTTATCCCCTCGTAGTTCGTTTCATAAAGATTAATAGCGTGTTTTTTGGGGTCCTCCCCCACTTCCTTAAGGTGTCGAGAGAGCGTATAAGAGCTTCTGAACAGTCAGCCTCAGGTATTGAAGGACAAACCTATACTTCTGCTTATGCTCATCGAAGTACGTTTCAATCTCCCTCGCCATCTTTTTACCAGCGAACCAGAGGCCACGAAGAACATCGAGCCGATCAATAGGAGCGTAAAGGTGAGCAAGGTGGCGTTCTCCGAAGCTATCGTGAATGGTATGAAGATGGCACTGACACAGAGGGCCATGCTCATTGAGCGCAGCATTGACTGGATGGCTACAAGCCTCCTGACATTGGGGGGATGGCCTTAACCGTGGTGCCGATCCTCATCAAGGCGCGTTGAATCTCCTTCCACTCAGCTGCCACCTCCCTCCCTAGCCTGCCAGCTTTGATCTGTTTGTCGAATGGCGCTGGGTCACCAAAGTAGTTCACCCGATATCATCCACCATGGTTATTAGGTTCTTCAGCAAGGAGACATCTATCTCCTTGTCCATCCTGAACTGTCTGCTAACTTTATGTCCCCGCTTACTCACCGAAATCCTCCACGATTAGTATCGACGTAAATACTTTAAGTTTGTTCGGGTTTTGATTTAACTGCGAAGTGGGTGTAGACATTGGGCGAAGTGAAAGTTCCTCCTGATGTGGAGAGGGATATTATAGGTTTGCCGAGAACCAAGCCAATATATTATGATGATCCATATCTCCGCGAGTTTGAGTCTAAGGTTCTGAAGGTTGTTAGCTTTGAGGACAGCTGCTACGTTGTTTTGGATGGAACGTGCTTCTTCCCGGAGGGTGGGGGTCAACTTGGCGATTCGGGCCTTATCATTGGTGCAGCGGGAAAGTTGAAGGTCGTGGATACACAGGCAGTTGATGATGTTACAGTGCATATTGCTGTTCCTGTGAGCGGTGGGGTTAAGGAGGGGGATTCTGTTCGTGGGAGCATCGATTGGGATTTGAGGTATGACAGGATGAGGCATCACACGGGCTCCCACGTGCTGTTCGCCGCGATAAGGGAGGTCCTCGGTTTGGAGGGGCTCATGTACATGGGTGTCCAGATCAAGGAAAAAGCCTCAAGGGTCGACATCAGCTATGGCAAGCCCATATCCCTTAGCCAGCTGCGGGAGATGGAGAGGCTTTCGAATGGGGTCTGCATCCAGAATAGAAAGGTGAAAACCTGGTTCACAACTCGTGATGAGGCCGAGCGCACCTATGGGAAAAGGCTTGGCATAACCGAGGTCACGCCCTTCGGCATGGTTCGTGCGGTGGAGGTGGAGGGCTGGGATGTGGCCCTATGCTGCGGAACCCATGTGGGCTCGACCGCAGAGATCGGGCTGATAAAGGTCTTGGAGAGGTTCAGGCTCCAGAAGGGTGTTGAGCGGATAGAATTCACCGCGGGGGAGCACGCCTACAAATACTATGACAATGCCATGGAATCATTAACCGATTTAGCCCAACTGCTTAAATCCTCAACCAGAGAGGTCAAAAGTCGAGTGGAGATCCTCCTGGAAGAGAGGGACAATCTTAAAGAGGAGCTTGAAAGAACCGAGAACCGCCTGGTTGAGGCGCAAGCAATTGAGCTACTCAATCAAGCAGAGGCAATTGGCGAATTTAGACTTCTGAAGAAAGAACTTCCTAAAGTTGATGCACAGGGCTTGAAGAGAATGGCTTCCACGCTTGTAAACAGGGATTCTAACCTCATCGTCATCCTCGGAAGCGCTGTGGATAAGGCATGCATTGTTGGGACAGCGGGGCAAACAGCTGTGGATAAGGGAATTAACATGGCTGAAATGATCAAGGAGGCGTCCAAGATCATCCAAGGTGGTGGGGGAGGCACGGCCAAAATAGCTCAGGCTGGGGGGAGAGACGTAAGCCAATTGGGGCAAGCATTAGATCGATATGCCAGTGACGTTTTAACAAAATTGAGGTTTCCCCTTTAATAGCGCAATGACGACCAGTTTCTGATTCAATCAAATGGTTTACAATTATTAATTTTCTTTAATCAAACTTGTCATAACCTCTCTACCTCTATACCCTTTAATGTCTGTGTCTCTTTGCACGCCTCTACACACGCCATGCGGAGTGTAAGGTATATCATTAGAGGTGTGGCGGAACTAATATCCAATGTATGTGATGGAGGCGTGAGGAACAACCAATATTTTTGCGTCATCTCCATGAAGCTTTAATGATTCGGCAACGGCGTCCTTGACTGTGGGCGCATACCCCATCCCTATCTCAGCAACCTCATCCTCCGACATGCCACCAGTGACCACAATTATTGGATGATGTTGCTTCATGTAAGCGAATTGATAGAGCACGCAGGCCTCAAAGGACGGAATCTTCCCCATCTTTGTTAATTTAGCACCTCCTTATGACCTCGGTAGCATGAAAGGAGGCTTCTGAAAAATTCCTTCTCCTTTCCGATCCCCTCATAAATGCCATCATGACACGAGGAAACGAGGACCACCGTGCCCCCCTTTTTTACTAACCCCTCCATGGAACCAAACACCCTCGAACCAGACTGGTAGAGGCTAACCTCGTGGGATTTAACCCCTGGGCTGGCTATCACGATGTCCCCCTTCGTTGGAATCGTGGCTCTCATGACCTCCTTGGCATGAGACAATCCACACTTATGGGCGTCTACCGGTTCTCCTGCAAAAACCTTAAGGACCTTCCCTTCCCCATCTTGAACCGTGTTTATGATAAAGTTCAACCCTGATTTTTGGGTTATGTCATCTATATCTTGGCGAATGAGGTTGTTTCCCATGCGGCCAAGCATTGACCCTCGATCCGCCCCTTTAAGGTTTCTGACAAAAAGCATATGGTTCTGCTCAATGCTATGCCTGCTTGAGACACCGGGCATCACCGTTTTTTCCGCCCCCTGTCCACCCAGCTAGCATGCATGGCGTTATGCTACCCGTCGCTATTTTCACATCTGCGGTGGCAAAAACCCCGTTAACCTCGATGTCTGTGCCCAGCCTTGACGTCCCTATCTTTTCTGAATTGGCTTGATCGTCTGGGTTATGATTTATCACGGTCAGGTTCTGATAACTTATCGGTTGGTATGATTTGAACTTTTCCTTATCATTATGTTTTTGAATATTCAATGACGATATCTTTCCAAACTAAAAAATCTCTTTTTCTAACTCTGAGACCATTCAACGCTTATTTAAGCTCATTAATTGTTTGGATAAGCATTTTCTTTGCAAGCTTATCAGCAATCGCTTTTATTACCTCTGCTCCTGCGTTCTGCTGGCGAAAACCTCGGCGTTCGAGAAGCGACCTAGCCAACGCTGTCAACAAGTCCACTTTTTCCATAGGATTACTCCATTTCCTCAATTTTTGCTATGGTATGTGCAACTAATCTAACCAAGGCATCCTCCACTTCGATGGTGGTAGTCACCCCAGCTTTTGCTAGCGCGTCCCGAACCCACTCCCTCAACGCTTTCTCTGGAATTGCTAAGCGCTCAAATGGGGGCTCTATCTCGAGAGCCTCTTCTATTGAGATGATGACTTCGGCTGTTGGTGGAACTTTCGGTATTTTGAAATGACTTTCAGTGACATCCGATACAACTCTTTGTAAAATAACCTCGTTTAGGGGTTCAAAAGGGAACTTTTCTGGAATGCTAACAAACGTGCCAACGCTGATTATGCCCTCAAATATAATGGTTCCATTTGGAGCAGAGGTTAAAATCATCTTTTCACCTCAGGTGGTCTTGGAATATACCTGATCCTGTCCTTGGGAATTATTTTTACTTTGCTTGAAACTTCAAGATTGTACTTTATATTGCCTAACGCATCTTGTTCAGGATTGTTTTTTCATCTAATGGATTGGACACGCTTTCAAGGGATGTTTCTATTATGACACACGCACCATCCTCTAGTTCGTACTCGGCCTCTCCTTTTTTTATCATTTTAAATTCGAGAATCCGAGCTTTTACCTTTTCCACCTCTTTTGCCCCCACCACACCTCGCAGGTGCCGTCACCTTATTAGTATTGTAAATATTTAAAAACACTTCGCTAGAACCTAAATGAGTCCACAACTCTCAAAGCGATCAAGAAATATGGTTAGTCACCAACCGATAAGTTATCAGAACCCACGGTCACTCTTTCCATGATTTCCTCGCCAAGGGTTCTTCTGATTTGTTCGTTTGTGTCTGGCTTATGTTATGCATGCCCGTGGCGATGATGAGGGTAATATTTTCGTCCTCTACCCTTAACTCGCTGAGTTTCTGAAGCAACACGGACAAAATCCCTTGGTTTGGTGTCGGACGGGTGCTGTCGGTTATGGCGATGGCCACCGTGCTTTTGGGACCCAGGGTTTAGCGCGCGCGAATGCTGGAGTTGATGAACAAGCACAAGGACTGGATCGTCACCACCGCGAAGCTTGATCTCTGCGCAAAAGACGTAATCTATATGCACTGCCTGCCAGCTGACAGGGGAATGGAGGTAACGGACGAGGTCATCGATGGACCGCACTCTGCGGTGTTCAACGAGGCGGAGAACAGACTCCACGCCCAGAATGCAATCATGGTCCTCGTGATGGGAGGCCTTGAGTAAGCCTTCTAACAATCCCATTTTTCATGCGAATCAGGAAGATAGCAAAGGAGGAGAACAATCCGAAGGAACGAAAATTACTCGTGATGAAATCGAAACAAGTGAACTACGGTGATGAACATGAGGATTGGAGGCAAAACTCGAACGGCTCTCTCTAATTAAGTATACGTTAATGATTTAAAGACGACGGTCAGATTAGTTTCGGAAGGATAGTGAAATGAGCATTGAGTGGGATAAAACCAAAGAGGTGTTAGACGACTTATTCCAGACTATCGGTCGGACCCCCCTATTTAGGCTGAGGAAAATTCCGAAGTCTGGGGGAATAGACGCCAACATTTTGGTGAAGTTAGAATACGTTAATCCTACGGGGAGCTTGAAAGACAGAATATATCTGGAGATGATAACAAAGGCGATTGAGGCCGGTGATTTGAAACCAGGAATGGAGATCATTGAAGCTTCGACGGGAAACGCGGGGATCTCATGCGCATTTGTCGGCGGGATTTTAGGTTATAAGGTTACGATAGTGATGCCCGCTGGAATGAGCCAAGAGAGAATGAAGATCATTCGAGCCTACGGGGGAGACATAATTCTTACACCTGGCGCTGAAAGCGATGTTGACCTATGTCTGGAAAAAATAGTGAAGTTAAAGAAGGCAAATCCAGGCAAATATTGGTGGCCAGATCAGTACAGTAACCCTAACAACCCGAATGCCCACTATAAAACAACTGGCCCAGAGATCTGGCAACAAACGAAGGGGAAAGTGGATTGCTTTGTCGCATCACAGGGTACTGGCGGGACGCTGACTGGTGTCGGCAGATTTTTGAAGGAGAAGAATCCTAAAATAGTTCTGTACGCAGTTGAGCCAGCCGAAGCGCCGACGCTGTCCAAACGAAAGTGGGGGTCCCACAAGATCGAGGGCATCGGAGACGGTTTTGTGCCCCTCAACTTAGACCTGAGCCACCTTAGGGGAATCGTAACTACCACTTCAGAAGAAGCGATTACTATGGCAAAGAGGTTAGCCTTAGAGGAGGGAATCTTTTGTGGAATCTCTTCAGGTTGTAACGTAGCTGCAGCGATGAAGATCGCCAAACGCCACCCAGAGCTGAAGACAATTGTAACAATGGTCAACGATTCTGGACAGAGATATCTGTCAACCGAACTCTGCGGAGAGATAAAAAAGGTGGAAATTCCTGAACGCGAACACCCCCTGGATGAGCACACTATCCGTGAATTAGACAAATATCAAGCCATCTGGGAGATCATAGAATAAAAGGCCGTACGCTAGCGGAAGGTGAAAAGAACGGTGAGTTTAGCAATAGAAAACGGGCTCGTTGTCACCATGGACAAACAACGGCGGATCCTAGAAAGGGGAACCATAACGGTTGATAATGGTGAGATCACAAGTGTTGAAAAGAGTGGTGAAGTCGTGGGGAAGCGTAAAGCTGAAAGAATCATCGATGCGAGAGGGAGAATAGTATTACCTGGCTTAATCTGCTCTCACACCCACTTATACGGTATGCTCCTTCGTGGAGCGCACCTCGACATCGATCCGCCAAGCGACTTCTCGCAGATTCTGCAGAGAGTTTGGTGGCCCATGGATGAGGCGATGACCACAAGTGACGCATATGCGAGTGCTCTGATCGGATGCTTAGATTTCCTAAAGACAGGAACAACGTGCTTCGCTGATACCTATTCAGGACCTAACTCGATAAGCCTAAGCCTCGATTACATCGCAAAGGCTGTAAGGCAGGTGAGGATTCGAGGAATTTTAGCGTATGAGGCAACGGAAAGACACAGCCCTGAAGAGGGGGTGAAGGGGGTCGAAGAAAATGTGAGGTTTATAGAGAAGATTAGTAAAGAAAAGGAGAAGAAAGTGAAGGGGATGTTCAGCATACATGCCTCATTCACGGTCTCCGATCAATTAATGAAAGACGTTCGCGAACTCGCAGACAAGTATAAGGCACCCATAACCATCCACACCTCTGAGGGGCTCGGAGACCTTTACCACAACATCGAAAAATATGGAAAAAGAACGGTGGAAAGGCTCCATGACGTTGGGGTTCTCGGGAAAGACGTGGTTCTTGCCCACTGCGTCCAACTGAACGACGATGAAATTAACATCGTAAGGAAAACAGGGGCCAAGGTGGCTCACAACCCGATGAGTAACATGTTGAATGCCGTGGGAGTGGCACCTGTCCTAAAAATGCTGGACGAGGGGATAACGGTTGGGCTCGGAAACGACGGATACGTATTTGATGGGTTTGAGAACATCAGAACAACGTTCCTGCTTCACAAAGTTCATCATCGAAACCCCAGGGTTATGGATCCACAAACCGTCCTAGAAATGGCCACGATCAGGGGGGCAGAATTATACGGGTTGGAGAAGGAAATCGGGTCATTAGAGGTTGGGAAAAGGGCAGACATCATCATAATCAAGCCTGACGCTCTACCGACCCCACTGACACCTCAAAGTGTTTTGGGACACCTAGTAAACACGGTTGATGGAGATGATGTGCAAACAGTAATTGTCGACGGGGAAATTCTGATGGAGAACCGTAAGGTTTTGACCGTCAACGAAGAGGAGGTAAATGCAATCTCGCAAAAAGCAGCCGAAAAACTTTGGGAAAGGCTTAGTATCATAAAACCGCACGTGGAGTATCCAAGAATCTAAGTAACATTCTTATGTTTGACTAAGGAAATTTAGGTCGGTGCTTCCGGTTAGGGTGGATTCTTGGAAAGTCTCATAATCAAGGGAGGAAAAGTAGTAACTCCTATGGGGATCGTTAAAGCTGATCTAGCGATTAAGGAAGGGAAAATTGCGGCAATAGCCAAGAGCCAGCACCTACCTAAGGCGGATAGGGAAATCGATGTGAGAGGCAAGTACATATTTCCTGGGGCAGTTGATGCTCACGCCCACATCTATGATCCGAAGCATGCTTATCGAGAGGATTTCAAGACAGNGCACGTCAAGAAGCAGGAAATCGCAGCCCAAGAATCCCGAGCTCAAAAATCCATGGGCCTAGCCTCAGCCACAGCGGCTAGAGGGGCCGATCACCTCTATGGCTTCCCTGTCCTTGATGAGGTAGGGTTTGAGGATACGATACGAGAGAGATTTGGGGACAAGTACCTGCCAGAAATCGCTGACAGACTCAACCCAAAGTATAAGGGTTTCATGGTGAAGGAATGCGAGGACTTCATGGTTGTAGTGGAGTCGGTGGGAGTCTGCAAATATGGGACACAAATTCCGCCAGTGTTCTACTACGAAGATATTGCCAGGGCCTTGCAAGCAACAACCGGGATGAAGATCTCGGAGAAAGAACTGAGGCTCATCGGGGAGCGCATCGTGAACCTGAACAGAGCCTTTAACGCTCGCGAAGGAATAAGCCGCAAGGACGACACCCTACCCGATCGTTTGATAAAGGAGCCTGCGCCCAAAGGGCCTGCAAAGGGACAGGTTGTGGAATTAGGCGAAATGCTTGAAGAATATTATGAAATCCGAGGGTGGAGCAAGAAGAATGGGTTGCCAACCAAGCGAAAATTGATAGAGCTAGGCTTAAAAGACGTCGCAAAAGATTTGGAGAAAATGAGCCTGCTTTGAAATGGACGATCTCAAGTAGTTAGATCCATAAGAAGAATAAAACTTAAAAAAGTAAGCATCATTTTAGATGTCTTCTATGTAAAGATTATCGCTAGGATTATGGTTATCCACATGGGAATTAGAATTCCCAAAGTCCACCTGAAGTTTCTATCGATTTTAGCATCCAAAACTCTAATATCTGCTCTTAAATCCTTTACGTCGCTTTCCATGTGGTTCAGTCGTGTGTTAAAGTCCTCTCGAAACTCAGCTATCCTCTTATTCATCTGCTCAAGGACTCCTTCGATCTTTGCCACTCTTTCCTCAAGCCCAGCCTTAGGTTAAATTTTCGCCATTTCGCTTCAACATGAGATAGTAAACGATGAATATAAGGTTAGCTAAATGTTTCTAACTAGAGTAATGGATATGTTAAGATCTAAAAGAGATTTGTTTAATCCTTAAAATGGGGAGTAAAGAGGCATGATTGAGTTTCCAACAGTAGAGATGCAGCCTCATATCACATGTAAACCTGGCGACGTTGGAAAATATGTTTTGCTACCCGGGGACCCAGGTAGGGTTCCAAGAATCGCCAAATACCTTCGGGACGCACGTAAAGTTGCTGAAAATCGAGAATTCGTTACGTGTACCGGTCAGGTTGACAACATAACGGTGTCCATAACCTCGACGGGCATAGGGTGTCCATCAGCGGCGATAGCGGTTGAAGAGCTTCATAGGATAGGGGCTCACACCTTTATTAGGGTAGGAACAACAGGCGCCTATTCCGAGTATATCGGCTTAGGTGACATCATTATCGCCACAGCGGCTGTGAGGGATGAAGGAACCTCGCGCTTTTATGTTCCTATCGAGTATCCTTCCGTGGCTCATCATGAAGTTATCAATGCGCTCATTCAGGCAGCTAGAAGGGTAAAGGCTAGGTACTATGTAGGCGTGGTGCATACAATCGACGCCTTCTACGGTAGACACCCACCTGAATTTAAGCGAACGTGGAGAGACGCCAACGTTCTGTCGGTGGAGATGGAGTGCTCCGGCGTTTTCATCGCCGCGGCTATACGTGGCTGTCGAGCTGGGGCCGTACTCGCGGTGGATGGAAACGTTTTTAGGGGCGAACTCCTTCGTAGAGAAGACCCGAGATTCCAAGAAGCCTTGGATAAAGCTATACTAACGGCGATAGAAGCGGTGAAAATACTCCATAAAACGAGTAATGCATAAATTCTTAGGAGCAAGCTCATAATGGATTAGTCGATCGGGATTCTAAGATGATCGGAAAGGTAATTCAAATCGAGGATCTTTGGTACCGGTATCATGGTGCGGATGACTATGCATTAAGGGGTATCGATTTTGAAGTGAATAGAGGGGAGTTTATTGTAATTATGGGCCCGAGTGGCTGTGGCAAGTCCACCCTATGCTACTGCCTCAACGGCATTATCCCCCACCTTTTGGGAGGAGAAATTAGGGGAGGAGTTGTTATTGAAGGGATGAACACTCAGAAGCATAAAATGTCGGAGCTTTCGCAAAGGGTTGGGATAGTCTTTCAAAACCCGGAAGCTCAACTGGTTGCTATGACAGTTCGCGAAGAGATAGCCTTTGGTCCAGAGAATATGGCTTTGCCACCGGATGAAATCGAGAAAAGAGTTGAGGAAGCGCTGGAGCTTGCGAGGTTAAAGGGATACGAGAATCGATCCCCCATAAGCCTATCTGGCGGGGAGAAACAAGCTCTCGCTATAGCATCATCTTTAGCTCTTAGACCTTCCATTCTCATCTTAGACGAGCCAACGTCCCAGCTAGACTCTGTAGGAGCTAGGAGGGTTTCTGAAATCATACAAAGGCTCAATCAAGAGAATAAAATGACGATCATAGCGGTTGACCATCGTGTGGAATGGGCAGCCCAATATGCAAATAGGATAATCATCATGGATGAGGGAAAGTTCATCATGGATGGCAAGCCACATGAGATCTTCAAAAATAAAGAGGCCGTTACGTCTATTGGGTTCCGAGCTCCCCAAGTTACCGAACTTGCGTATGCGCTTATTGATCATGGGTTAATGGTTGAAAAATTGCCGGTGACGCTGGACGAGGGGATCAAGCTCGTTGAAGATCTTATACTCGAAGGAAAGAGAAAATGAATCAAAAAACAGTCATTAAAACTGAGGATCTATGGTTCACTTACCCTGGTGGCGTACAAGCATTAAGGGATGTGAACATTGAGATAAAAAGACGGGAATTCATCGGCATAATCGGACAAAACGGCTCAGGCAAGACAACGCTTGCCAAACATTTTAATGGCTTATTTAAACCTACGCGCGGGAAAGTGTTAGTGGATGGTGTTGACACTCGTAAGGTGAGCATAGCCGAGCTCTCGAAAAAAGTGGGCTATGTGTTCCAGAACCCTGATCACCAAATTTTCGGTAGAACGATCTTAGAGGAGGTCTCTTTCGGTCTCAAGAACGTAGGCGTACCGGACGAGAAGCTTGAGGAGATGGTTAAAGAGGCCTTAAGGCGGGTGGATCTCGACCTCCCGCTTTCGCATTCACCGCATCTAGTGAGTGCGGGTCAAAAGCATCGTATTGCTATAGCATCCGTGTTGTCCATGAAACCCGACGTTGTCATATTGGATGAGCCCACGATGGGGCTTGATTATCGGAGGTGCGTGGAGATGATGGAGTTTGCTTCTGAATTGAATAGGGATGGATGCACGATTATCTTAATAACCCATGATATTGCTCTTATAGCAGACTATACAGAGCGAGTAATAGTGCTAAAGGACGGAGAGGTCATCGGGGACGGGCCAACCAAGCGGGTCCTCTCAAATTCGAAGCTACTCATGAAGACCTATCTTTACCCCCCGCAGATAACAGAGCTCGCTCAAAGCCTTTCCCATATAGGCGTTCCGTTCGACATTATAAAGGTGAGCGAGATGGTAAAATATTTAACAGGAACAGCTACAATTAGAAGATGAAAGGTGTTCGAAATGTTGCCGTTTGAAACTCTGGCTGTGTTAATCGGACTTGCGTTGGGCTGTCTGGTTGTTGGCGTTGGGCTGTGGGTAGCAAAAAGGCGTTCAGGAGTAATCCTGTCGCTAATCGGAATCGGCTGGCTCTTTACGATGGGGCTGTACGGCGCGCTTGAGGTTGCAGGGCTCTACGGCAAGGTCGGGGAGGCGGGGGGATACGTCGCGAACGCTGTGGGCGTCATTCTGATGATCGTCGGTATCGGAGGAGCCTATTACGTGGTTAAAGGGCGAAGAGGTGGATCATGATGAGTGAAAAGGAAAGAGTGTGGATGATTCCAGCCGTCATCATAGCCATCATCGCAATCGTGATAGCCGTATGGGGCAACTATACGTTCCTCACAGAAAAGGAATGGTCTTGGGGCGCGGCTTTCATGGGATTAGGACGCACCTTCTGGCTTGGGGCAGGCGCTCTATTTTGGATCCCTGCGACGATTCTCTTCTTTATGGAAATCTCCGGATACACAATCAAGAGCCCGTTTAGGCTTGTAAGGCAACGCATACGGTGGGATTCCATCGACATCGCAACTGCCGCTATGTGCGCGGCGGTGTATGGAGGAGGTCTTGCAGCCACCGGCGGGCTAACCATAATCCCGGGTTTCACGTGGATCAGGCCCGCTAACATGCTTTCTCCACTCTTTGGTATGATGTTCGGGATACCGGGATGCATTGGGTGCGCTGTTGGAAACTTCATAGCCGACAGCCTAGCGGGCTACTTAGGAGTTGGTAGCATCGGCGGTTTCGTTGGGAACTTTGTGTTATCCTATGTTCCCTATAAACTAATGAAGGATCATTCGATGAGGAGCGCTAGGAGCTGGTTTGACTACTATCTCTGGGGAGTCTTAGTAGGTTCTGTGTGGTGTGCAATCTACATCTCTTGGTGGCTGGACGTTGCCTATCCCCTTATCGGATTGCCCATCGGATTCATCTGGGGATTCTTCTGCCCCTTCGTCATCATCAATAACGCCCTCATGACAGCTGTCGTCGGTGAAATCCTCGCGTTTGTCCTTTACCCGTTAGTGAAGCAGTGGGGACTGTACTGGGCTGACAGAATAGAGTTCCTCACATAATACCCCCCATTTTTTATTTTAAGACTCTACGGCTAGAGATGAATTATGTCGCTGGAGTACGGACTTTACACGCCACGCAGTACAACGCTCCACTCTTTGGATCCCAGAGCTAAAATAACATGGGCCTTTATCATGACAGCCCTTTGCGCCGTATACAACAACCCGAACTACTTAGCGTTCGTCTACATACTCGTAGTAGTTACAGGCTTAGTTTCCAGAATGACACTGAAACGATACGCCCTGGTAATCTTTAACTCTCTCGTTTTTCTGATGGCATCTTTGGTTATGTGGGGGCTTAGGATAAGCGCGATGGGATTAGGTGAACCCTTTTTGATTATCCCATTGTTAGGATGGACGTTCACTGATCTAGGTTTCTTATATGCTGTGGCAAATTGCTTTCGGATAGTCATACCGGTTACAGCGTTTTTAATACTGTTTACGGTGACTAGGCCGCCAGATCTTACCCAAGGATTAGCTCGGATGAAGCTGCCGTACCGGTTTGGTTTCATTCTCACGCTTGCGCTCCAATACGTGCCTATAATGTTTCGTGAAACAAAACAGATCATGGAAGCTCAGATGTCTCGAGGCCTTGAGCTTCGAGGGGGTAACATCATTCAAAGGGCTAAGGGTTACATACCGATATTCATCCCCCTCATGGTCCGCATGATGAAAATGACGATCCAGCTCTCCATGAGCATGGAATCCAGATGTTTCGGAGCCGGAAAAGACCGAACCTATCTAGTTAAAATCAAATTTGAGAAAAGGGACTACGCTTTCACACTGTTTTGGATAGCGCTTTTAATCGTAGCCTCAGGTCTACGGCTCCTCGGATACGGTGTTTTGCCGGTTCCCTTTATGTAGCGTCATGATATCCCGCTTGGCTTGAACCTCCACTCCATTCGGTATTTCCTCTGCCCTTTTGTCAAGGTGTCTATGTGGACTCCGAGAGACTTAAGTTTTAGCCTTGCCACCCTCTCGTCAACCTCAGGCGGCACCCTATAGACCTTATTCCGTAGTTTTCCTCGCTTCCTCACCAAAAGTCTCACAGACTCGGCTTGTAGGGCGAAGCTTAGGTCCATGATCTCAGCGGCGTGTCCCTGCCCACACACCAAATTCACGAGCCTCCCCCCTCCCAGCAGAAAGAGCTTCCTTCCGTTCCTCAGCCTATACGCCCAGACTAACTTTTCTCCATAGGGGATCCCGAATTCCCGCATCGGCTTTTTGTCTACGCTTAGCGATTCGAGGTCTGGAATAGATATCTCCACATTAAAGTGTCCTGCGTTGCAAAGGATGCACCCATCCTTCGCCACCTCTAAGTGCTCTTTCCTCACGACGTCTCTCATGCCTGTGGCAGTAATCACGATCTCAGCCTCCTTGATGGCGTCGGCCATTCTCATCACATGGAAGCCTTCCATATGCGCCTCAAAAGCCTTAATAGGATCAACCTCGGTTAGGATGACCCTCGCGCCCATTCCTCGAGCTCTTTTCGCCACACCTTGACCCACCCAACCATACCCGGCGACAACGACCGTCTTTCCAGCCATGGTGAGATTCGTTGCGTTGAGTATGCCAAAGAGGGAGGACTCTCCGGTCCCGTATCGATTGTCGATGAGATACTTCATCTGAGCATCGTTCACAGCAATAACGGGAAACGCCAGCTTCCCCTCCCTCTCCATGTTCCTCAAGCGTATCACGCCAGTAGTGGTTTCCTCGCACCCCCCGATGACCCTGCCCAGAAGATCACGCCTCTCCTCGTGCAACATGCATATCAAGTCAGCACCATCATCGATAAGAATATCTGGATTATGACCCAGCACACGCCTCAGATTCTCCACATACTCACTAGCGGTCTCTCCCCTCCAAGCATACACGTGGGCAAAGTCGGTTGCTGCCGCTGCCACATCATCCTGCGACGTTTGTGGATTGCATGACGTAATGACAACCCTCGCTCCCCCAGCCGCAAGAGTGCGCGCCAAGACCGCGGTTTTCGCCTCAAGATGGAGACACAAGCCGATCGTCAAGCCTTCGAGTGGCTTCTCCCTCTCCAACTCCCGCCTAATCTCGCTGAGCACAGGCATAAAGCCCTCCACCCACTCCAGCTTGTCTCTGCCCATCGAAGCAAGGGCCATATCTCTCACCAAGCTTTCTGGCATTCTAACCCCTCATTCAATCTTTCTACCAGCTAAAGATAAGATAATCTAAGTAATTTAGGGCTTCGTTAGTCTAGGGTAAAACTGAGGTTGAAGCCTCGAGCTCCTTTAGTACTTCCATAAATCTTCTTACATTCTTCATGAACGAACATGGCCAGGAGATTGGGTAAAATCCCCTAGGTCGTTGGGGAGGGGCTGAAGCCTGTACCGGAGGACCTTAACACCTCCGAAGAGGTATGAACCTATGAGGACGCGACCTGGGCTTCACATAGCAAAGATCGTAAGGGTTATCACTATCCAGCTTATGCCAGCCGTCATACCTCTGTCCATAGAGGCTCACAAGATGAAGTTTATAACTTGCCACTGATGATATGCTAAACCGAAGAAGGGCCTGATATGCGGAAGCCGAGGATGGAGGAAACCGTTGTTGAGATGAGGGGAATCATCAAGCGCTTTCCGGGGGTGCTCGCCAACGACCACATCGATTTCGACGTTAAAGCGGGAGAGATTCACGCCCTCCTGGGAGAGAACGGAGCTGGCAAGACTACCCTCATGAACATCCTTTACGGATTATACAAGCTGGATGAGGGCGAAATTTATATTC
>LIHJ01000081.1 GCA_001399805.1 Candidatus Bathyarchaeota archaeon BA1 | reverse complement strand
TTTCTATTGTTATCTCTTGGGTGAGATAATCCAAGGATACGATAGCTTCACTTCCCGTTACTATCAAGTTTCGGATTTTATATGGGGTCAGCCAGTTTGCCTCGATGAACGCTGTTTTTCCAGCATCAAAGGTGAGTATGATTTGAGTATAGTCCTCAAATGTTTTATGCCTCAGATGGCCCGCCATGGCATAAACAGCTGACGGTTCCTCGGCAAAGAGGAACCTTATGATGTCTATGTCATGAATGGCCAGATCCTTAACGACACCTATGTCTCCGATTCTTTCGGGCCATTGTGAAACCCTTCTCGCTGTGGCGCAGACGATGGTTCCAATTTCCCCCTTCTCAATCGCATCCTTGATGCGTTGAACACCGGGTATGAAGCGCATAAGATAGCCCACCATCACGTGGCGCTCTTTTTTTTCAGCCAAATCCATGATTCTTTTCGCTTGTTGGGAGCTACTGGCCATGGGTTTTTCGATTAATACATGCTTTCCAGCCTTCAACGCTCTCGTGGCTTCAACGGCGAGGTTTGTTGACCAGGTGCAAATGGTCACCGCCTCTACATCCCTTCGCCTTAGCAATCTCCGACTGTCCGTGTATCCTTCTACGCCAAATTGATCCGCCACCGCCTTGGCCCTTTCTGGATTCACGTCACAAACCGCAACCAACTGGGTTTCTGACAATTCGCTAAAAACTCTGGCTTGATTGCGACCCCAGAAGCCCGTTCCTATGACCGCTACGCCCAGTTTCTTCATCTGGTCCAAACACCCCTTCCCAAACCGCGATACACAAAGCCTGCTTTCTCCGCCTTGACGGGATCAATCACATGACCAAAGTCTACTATGGCAGCGGGCTTCCTGACTAAAAACTTAATCCTCCCCAAATTTAACCGCTTAAATCGATCATGCCCAACGGCGATGAGGAGGCAATCCACCCCCTCAATGGCCCTAGCCAACGTCCTTTGAGCGGGATAATCCAGTTCCATCAACTCCCTATAGGAGAAGAAGGGATCATGCACGTGAACTGAGGCGACCTTCTTACCCAGTATCTTCACAAGATCCTTTACTAGGGACCCACGGCTCTCCTTTACGTTGGGGCGATAAGAAACACCAAGGACAGCGACTTTAGCTCTCCTCATGGTTTTCCCACACGATCGTATGGCGTCCTTTGTTAAATGAAGTGCGTGGCCTAATACCTCATCGTTAATCTTTCTTGCAAGCATCACCATGCGAAGCTTTGCATTTATGTTCTCCGCCTCTTCAAGAAGAAGATACGGGTCAGTTGGGATGTGCCCACTAACAATCCCAGGAAACAGCAGGTGGCAGTGGGGTTGCGTGTTAGCCGCCTTTTGAACCTCAATAAAGTCAATTCTTGCTTTTTCGCAGAGGTTAGCAAGCTCATTCGCCAACGCGATGTTGATGTCGCGATACACATTCTCAAACAGCTTCACGGCTTCGGCTGTCTTTATGTCCCTCACCTTAACTATTCCTCCCTTCACAATCGTGCCTAGAATAAGACTGGCACACCTCAAGCTTTGCTCATTGACCGCCCCCACAACTCTCGCATAAGTGGCAATATCATGTAGCACCCGACCAGAGGTGGCGCGAATTGGGCTATAGGCCAAACCAAAATCCCTTCCGGCTTTCAAGCCCGATGTGTTCTCCAGCGTCTCTTTAACCAGGGCTTCGGTTATACCTGGGCCCAACGTGCTTTCAAAAATGACCAAGCATCCTGAACGCAGGCCCATGCCCACCTCCTTACAAGCCTTTTCAACATGAGAATAATCGGGCTTTTTCTTTTGATCAACGGGCGTCGGAACAATAAACGTGATAACATCGCTCGCTGAGGCCGCTTCTTTAAGGTTGTTTGTGGCGGTGAGGCTGCCATCCTTTACATGCCTCTTTATAAGTGTGTCAAGTCCCGGCTCGATGAAGGGCGCCTTTCCCCTTTTCACCAAATTAACGATGCGTTGGTTCAAATCAACTCCAATAACCCTAAACCCAGCCTCAGCAAAGAGGCAAGCTGTCGGCAAACCCATCCGGCCGCATCCAATAACACTAAGTGTGTACTTTCCTCTTTTTTCAGGTGTATCTATGTCCCTCTTCTTAATTGTCATTATCGTGGACATTTTATTCTCCACCCCACTTTCTTCGCACTTCATTGCTATGCATTTTAAGCGGTCTTTGTATAATAGCTTATACAAAATTACTGTTAAAACTTATAATGAAACATCATCATAGAACATAAGATCACGCTAGAGGTATATCACGCTGAAGATGCGACGTCATTGATTGTGCTTGCAATAACCTCGATTGGGTCCTCAAAGTCCTTAGTTAATCCTCGCGCTTTTTCTTCCTGCCTTTTCTTGGCGACCTCTAAATTACGGAGTGTTTTCACAATTTTTCTTGTGGCTCTCTCTGGGTTGCTTTCACGAACAACCAGCCCTTTATTTATCAAGTATTTTTCGATCAAAAACGGTTTATCTGGGTAGCATGAGAACGTTGGCGCTCCCAGCAATGCGGCTTCAATGGTCATGGTCCCTCCAGCCCCGATAAACGCTGATGTGAAGGAAAGGAGACCTGGTCCGTCTACAACAGAATCGCAGATTACAGCTCTCCCTCCCAGGGCCTTCTTTAGGGCCGCAGCCTGTTTTTCATATCTAGGCACAACCACAATCTGGAAATCTTGATATGTTTCTAAGATCTTTCTGATGATGGGAGCGATTAAGAGCTTTTTCGGTGTTTTGCCCAAAAGATACGAGGCAAACGTCTCCTCTGTTCTGAATGTGATGATGGGCCTTGACTTATTCAAGCCAAGCTGCCTCAACACGTTTTCGTCAGGTCTATGATCTTTTAGCCAAGCCCAAGCATCCAAGGCATTATACTGGACGATCTTGTCCGCTGACAACCCAAACTTCACCCAGGCCCGTTTGGGTATAACTCTGGGAGTTAGAAGCAGTTTGGAAAGAGGAACCGTTAATCGCGCCACCGCCTCGGCGTGGGGTGAGTCATTCACACAAACGTGAGGAACTCCTAAACCAAAGGCGACACGGGCCGCCTCAGGAGAGGAGAAAGAGACAGCCACATCTGGGTTCCATCCCTTCAACAATGAAGCCAATTGAAGGGTTCTTTCAGCGCTTGCCCTCAACTTGCCCGCTAAGGCTCCCCCGCCGTGCCTTCCAACAACCTTTGCGTCCATCCTCTTGAGGCGAAGAAGCTGAAGCACCTCACGGTATGCTCGAGTTGTTTTAAGGGTTAGATGTCCCTCTTTCTCTAGCCTTTCAGATAACCTCGAAAATAACATGCATTGCTTAGGAGTCAAGATATCAATGAGGATTCTCAAAGCTCATCCCCACAATTTCTTTTATGAGTTTACCCTTTTAGCTTATTCTTAATAGTAACTTAAGGGAAAATTGCTTACATCCCATCCTCTCTCCAGTTCGAATACCTTACTAAAAGTCTCAGCGTATTTCCCATCAAATTCCGTCTTCTTGCAAGTTTTTAATGATATTTCCTCAAAGACTTTCTTTGTGATCAGATTGACTCTGAGGAAGATGCTCGGAAAGTGCTAGAGTATGCAAAGGGGGCGGGTTCCATAGCTAAGAAATTTATCAATGCATGGTATACCCATTAACACGCTACTAATCATCCTTGGATTTGTCAATTATTTCATGTAGTTTTGCCTTGTATTCGTAGATGAGCTGAGCTGCCCTGTTTCTTGTTTTCCCTTCAGCGTAAAATCGATAGATGGGTTCGGTTCCGCTAGGTCTTATGAGAATCGAACTGGTGTCTGGGAACCATATTTTTGCGCCGTCGATCGTGTCTATGGTCATGTCTTTGGTTTTTTCAATGAATTCCTTTAGCGCCCGCTCCTTAAGATCATCTGGGCATTCTAACCTGTCCTTTTCTATATAGTATAAGGGCAGCTCCGCCAACAGCTCTGAAAGTTTCTTTCCAGTTTTTGCCATGACATCTAAGATTAATGCTGTGGCCATCGCCCCATCCCGAACTGGTTGATGGGGTGCATAGAATATGCCACCGTTTTCTTCACCGCCGAGTTTCGCGTTCAATTTTTTCATCACATGAGAAACAATGATGCTACCAACCTTGGTCCAAACAACCCTGCCGCCATACTGGTCCGCTATTTCCTTAATGAGATGCGAGGAGCTTACAGGCGTAACTATGATTTCCCCGGGATTGCTCTGTAGAAAAAATTTTTCAATCAGCGCGAAGGTTCGGTCTCCCCAGTGAATCTCCCCCTTCTCATCAACAAAGATTGAACGATCAGCATCCCCGTCATACGCCACGCCCACATCGGCCTTGACGATTCTCAGAGCAGATGCCAATTCACGAAGATTTTCTGGTCTGGGCTCCGGAGGTCTGCTAGGGAAGGTTCCGTCAATGTTTGCATTTATGGTCGTGACTCGGCATCCCATTTCTCGAAGGAGATAGGGAGCTGCCAAACCGCCAACACCATTTCCTGGGTCTACCACGACGTGAAAGTGTCTCCTCTGAATGGCATTAACGTCCACATGTTGCTTTATAGCCTCTATGTAAACATCCAGAATCGACGGTAACCGATGAATTGCTCCGATTTTATCCCAGTCAACCCGTCGAACCTTTCCATTGAAAAAAAGGCTCTCGATCTCGATTTCTCTCTCACGCGGTAGTTCAACCCCATCCTCCGCAACCACTTTTATGCCATTATACTCCGGCGGGTTATGGGAAGCAGTTATTATAACCCCGCCATCCATTCCATGACGCTTAACCGCGTATTGAATCGCTGGAGTGGGAGCCATCCCCACATCATAGACTGTGCAACCGGTTGATGTAAGGCCTACGATAACCGCTTGAGTGAGCATAAGACCGCTGGTTCTGCAATCGTGGCCCACTACAATTTTTCCACATTCAAAAAAGGTTCCGATGGCACATCCGACTCTTATCACGAATTCAGGGGTTAAATCATCATTAACCACGCCACGGATTCCGTTGGTGCCGAAAAGCTTCCTCCGGATCATTAAGGTTACTCCTGGTGTTCTTAAGGTATGGGATTTTTGAGTTTAGGAAGGAATTATCCTTTATGGTGTCTCACAATCGTCTAAGATATACATGGCCTTAATTAGTGTGAGAGCGCAAGAATAATAGTTGTTTCAGGGAGGAAGCCTATGATTAAGGTTAAAGTGTTAACATCGATGGGGTTCCGTAGTGTTGCATTATTGCTAAAGCATCGTTCTGTTCATGTGTTAGTTGATATAGGTGACGGAGCCACTAAAGCGCTCGCGCTGTTAATAAGTTGAGGACGGGGGCTACATGAGGCATTTGGGTGTAAGTACACTTTCAGAAACTTCCTTCGAAGGACAGACGGTCACGCCCTTTGTGAGGGTGACGTTGTCTTGAATCAGAGCGTGGTCACCAACGATACATCGCTCTTCAATTTTCACCCACCTTCCAACGATCGCGTTTTCGCCAATAATTGCGCCCCGTATGGACGTGAAGTCCAAAATCGTGGCTCCAGGGAATATTATCGAATTTTCAACACGGACTCCTTTTCCCACAGTTACGTATCCTCCGATAGCCGCGTAGGGACCGATTTTTGACTTTTCGCCAATGGTTACCCTTTCACCAATCACTGTGGGGTCTTCGATTTCCGCCTCGCCCCCTATGTTAACGTCTCTTCCTAGTTGACTCTTTTTTATCTCTGTTTCAAGCAAAAGTTTGTTCGCTTTCAGGTAATCCTCTAGCTCTCCGATGTCGATCCATATCCCGTCGAAAGTGTGGCCATAGAGTTTCCCCTCGTCCGCCAGCTTTGGAAATATCTCATGCTCAATTGAAACTGGGCGACCGTCCGGAATGTAATCAAATATCTTTGGGTCGAGGACATAGATCCCCGCATTGGCCAGATTGCTGGGTGCTCTCCCACGCATAGGCTTTTCCACAAACCGCACCACACGATTTTGCTCAGTTAATTCGACAACCCCATAACGGCTGGGGTCATCGACCTTATAAAGGGCTATTGTTGCAATTGCGTCATTTTCCTTATGTTTTTCGGCAAGCCTCGCGTAGTCAATGTTGGTGAGGATGTCTCCATTTAAGACAAGGAAGGGCTCCTCAAGCCCAATCAGACTCTCAGCCTTTTTGATGGGCCCACCCGTTCGTAGGGGTCTTGCCTCCCTAGAATACAGGAGTTTCATTCCGTATGCTGAATCTCCATAGCGTTGAATGAAGGCTTCAGCCATGTAATTTACTGCCAAGATGACCTCAGCGGTTCCGCTCTTGGCCAACCTCTCCAGGGTCCAGTCCAATAAAGGTCTGTTGCCGACTGGAAAAAGAAGCTTCGGCCTCGTGCAGGTGAGCGGCCGTAGCCTTGTTCCGAATCCTCCGGCTAAAACCACCGCTTTCAATGTAGCTCCCTCTCAATGGGTAAGTGTATTGTTTGTAGCATCAGTGTAAAAAGTTTTACGAATAAAAGCGAATTTAAGCGGGCGCTGATTAATGAACTCGTGAAGTGTGTTAAATTTCTCAAAGGGCTTAAGATAAAAGATACAATACTGAAAACTCTTCAATGGATCCCTCAAAGACCCGCATTAAACTTCATCAGAGGTCTGTTTGCCCCTCTTCAACATTTCCCTGATGGGTGTGTACACTTGCTTCAGGGGAAACTCCACTTTCAAGCCCGCATACCTTAATCTAGCCAGCGTCGTGTCATAGGGGTCCATAACCTCCTCTTCAAGGCTTAACAATAAGTGCGGGTCAATTTCACACAATTTCTTCATCAAATTTCTTCGCTCCTCAGGTGTCATTATGCGTGGATCCGCGCTCATAGCAGCAACATGAAACCGCACATTATGATCTAGAAGATTTTTGATGGCTTGGAAGGGTATCTCAAAGGCTTCTTGCTTCGCACCCGTTTTCTTGGTGAAGGCTTCAGGTGTTCCTGCTTTGAGAGAGACCCGAACATGGGGTTTGGTGAATCTTGAAACCCTCTTGACATAGTCCCTATCGACGCCAAAAAACACTCCATTCGTTTCCAGAATGAAGAGGGGAAATTCGGACCGTTCCACGTATTCCAACAAACCGAGGAGGTGATCCTTACCTAAGGTGGGCTCAGCCCCTGAAATGCGCAATTTATTGACCCCGTATTTGTGGGCTGCCTCTTCCAACTGGTGGAAGGCCTCTTCGGGCGAGTAGAACCGACCAAAACTCTCAGGATAGTCGCGCCCCCAACTTACCCAGCAAAACACGCAGCGGAAGCAGCATCCGACGCAGTATCCAGTCGCGATGCCGCCATACACGCCTGTTGCATAAAAACTCTCGTATTTGCGCTCCAGCCCTTTAGGACCGCTTCTGGTGACGATCTTTTCCGTTTTCCTAGCCAGCTCCACAGGGTTGAAGGGCTCAAAATCGGGGGTGATGAAGCGAGGATACCCCCTAGGCATTTTCAAGATGTGCACCAAGGTAGATGATCCATAACAGGTTTTTATGTTTTCCATCAATTGACCCATAACTTATTTCTGATGCTTTCGGATTCCATGTTCAACTGTGACGATACGTTCATCACCTTTTTATGGTATATTGCGCATGAAGATGCTTAGGAGGAGTCAAATTTAATCGCAAATTCAGACTTGTCTTCATGATTTTGCTGGAAACTTTAATGGTGTCAGCTCTGGCTGTCAATGATCCTTGCTATACGAATGTGGCCATAAAGTATGATACGAGTAGCGTCTTTTTGGTGGTGATGGATGGGGTTCGGGGACCCAACCCATGAATTCATACCCCACATCTGAAATGACCTAAGGCCCTTGGAACCATCTACACAGACTTCCACAACAACCGTTTAACGGTTACTGTTCCGGCTCATACGGCAATGCTAACAGGGATCTGGGAGAATATCAAAAACGATGGGACTGAGAGGCCTCACCAACCCACAGTCTTTGAGTATTATCGGAAGCAGAAGGGGGCACCATGAGCAAGACTTGGGTGGTGGTCCAAAAAATGAACCTAATCAGCACGAACTACAGCGACTACCCAGATTATGGCAAGCCATACGGGGCCAAATAGATTCGTCTAGTTTGCGTAAGTCAGGCGAGATGAAGCACACGGGAGACGTTGCCACGTGGGACATATTAAAGGATGTGGTGAACAGGGATCACCCCTCGCTTGTTATGGTTAACTTTGGCATGACCGACAGCACGGGTCATTCAGGGAGCTGGTCCGCATACACAAACGCGATCCGGGACGCCGACAAGCTCATCTACTATTTATGGCTGAAAATACAAGATGACCCCGTGTATAAGGGCAAAACCACCATCTTCGTGACCAACAACCATGGGAGACACCTCGGTGGCGTAAAGACAGGTTTCCAAGACGATGGGGATAATTGCGAAGGATGCCGACGCGTTATGATGCTTGTCATAGGCCCGGATACAAAGTTAACGTGGTTGTTAATGCCACAAGGGGTTGATAGATGTCGGGCCCACCATAGGAGCCTTAACGGGTTTCACCATGCCCTTGGCCAAGGGGGGTTTCATGTCGGAAATGCTTAAGGAGCAACTAAAGACGGGTTCCATACCTCTGACGGAGGCAATATTGACTGTTTCAGCAACTATCATTTTAGGCGGTCTCGCGCCTGCGATCATCTTAATAAAAAGAAGAAGAACCAGACAAGCCTAGAGCCTGTTTCTGAACTCCAACTCTTTTCCAGTAGTGGCTTCCCCATGGGAGAAAGCACCTCACTATTTCCCATCGTGTTCTCCCATTTTCACTAACCTTTTTACACAGATTTCGTCTTGTCCTGCTCCTCCAATGCCACCTTTAAGGATGTTAGCAATGTCTCCACCACCGAAGTTTTCACAAGTATAATCAAATGTAAAACATAAATATTATTAAAGATATGTTATACGAATGTGACAAAAAATGATTTAAAATCTAATAGATGTGTGATCGAGGAGAGATATGATGTTGGATCAAACAGATGTTAAAATCCTTAAAATGCTGCTTTCGGATGCTAGGCTGTCATGTAGGCAAATAGCAAGAGGGGTCGGGGTCTCCGTAGGCACGGTTTTATCGAGAATGAAAAAGATGGAGCTGGAAGGGGTGATAAAGGGGTACTCTGCCGTGCTAGACCATGAAAAACTTGGTTACGAATTAACCGTGATAACGGAGATAACCGTATCCAAAGGTAGGCTTTTGGAAATGGAGAAGGAGATCGCAAGGTTACCGATGGTTTGTTGCGTATATGATGTAACTGGTTTAACAGATGCCATGGTTATCGCGAAGTTTAAGAGCAGAGAAGAATTGAGCAACTTTACGAAATCTTTGCTTGCAATGCCCTTCATAGAGAGAACCAACACACATGTGGTTCTAACAACGATAAAGGAAGACCTTCGGATAATATAGGCCGTCACCATTGGAATGACGTTCGCAGCGATAACTATTAAAACTCGGTAGTGCAAACGACTTATTGTCGCAAACATAGCAAAGCACACAAAAGTCGGATTTAGATGAAATTCAATGTAAAAGTCGGGGACAAAGCATGAACAAGTTGGATAAAGACGCCCTAAGACTTGATTTCAAAAAAACCGCCAATGAAATCGAGGTCTTCCTCAGAAAAACCGTTGAGGATGCCGATGCTGCCGGCATAGTGGTTGGATTAAGCGGAGGCGTGGACAGTAGCCTGGTGGCTACGCTCAGTGTCCGTGCACTGGGTAAGGAGAAGGTCCTGGGCGTTGTCATGCCTACGGCATTCACCCCATCACAAGACATTAAGGATGCAAAGGAGCTGGCGGACTGGCTGGGAATACGAACCGAACTCGTTGATATTCAATGCATTGGTGAGGCATTCTTTAAGGAGCTGCATGTTGATCAGAAGGACCTTAAGCAAAGAATCCCCATGGCAAACATCCTCGCCAGGATCCGCATGATCATCCTCTACTACTATGCGAACCTCCACAATTATCTGGTCGCTGGCACCGGGGACCGCAGTGAGCGCCTGATCGGCTACTTCACCAAGTATGGAGACGGTGGTGTGGACCTCTTGCCAACCAGCCACCTTTATAAGACACAGGTTAGGGAACTAGCAAAATATCTGGGTATACCAGAAAGGATTGCATACAAGCCCAGCAGCCCTCAGCTCTACCCAGGACACAAGGCAACAGATGAGATACCCCTGAGCTATGAGGAGCTGGACCCTGTGCTGGTCGGACTATTCGATTACAGGCTGCCGCCGAAACAGGTCAGTCAGTTGACAGGCGTTCCCATCGAGGCTGTGGAGGAAGTGTTACGCCGATTCGATAGATCCAAACATAAGCGGGCACCACCACCAATGGTTAAAGAGTGAAGCCCCTACGAAGTAAGATTTAACTGAAGGCATGGATGTAAATAATACAGCCCAAGCGGGGGTTGCCAAGCCAGGTCAAAGATGGCCAGAGGCGTAGCCCTGAGGCGGCTATCCCGTAGGGGTTCGTGGGTTCAAATCCCACCCCCCGCACCATTCAACGTATCGATTTTGTCGTCTTTTTGACGTTATTTTTGGAATTAGAGGTCGAAAAACGGTTATTGTTTTAGCCTATGCCTTTCTATTTCGGAAGCTTCTCAAGTAAACCGTTGATGCATAGAATTTCCATAAGTTCCAATGAGCTCCAAGATTTCCTACTCCTTGCTGGATTTAATGAGACTGTTTCTCCCCTTTTATGGAGTATAAGATATCCTTCATTGACGAGTTGTTTTACCGCTCTTTGAACCCTTTTTCCATCTCTCTTTATCCTCCTGCTGAGCCACCGCACTAGAGTATGGAGAGGCGTGTATCTAGCACCCCAACAGCCCTATTCCTCAGTTTACTTAGGACCATTGCCTTGATTTTTTTGTCTGCGCTGAGAGGAAACATGGTACACTTATAATACCGTTAATGGTTAAGACTTAAATACTTCTCTCTCTAAATACTTTTGTATGTCAGAAGTCAGGTACAAGGATCTTGGGGAAACCCTTTTCGTGAAGATGCTTGGCTACTCACCTAAGCTAAGGATACTGGATATTTTCCTAGACAACCCGTACTTCGACTTTAGCAAAAGCGAGATCGTAAGAGAATTGGGGGTGAGCAAGCAGACCTTCTACAAGAACTTCAAAGATCTGGAAGAATTAGGAATAGTCAAGCCTACTAGGAACATAGGAAGAGCTACGATGTACAGGATAAACGCAGAGCATCCATTGGTAAAAAGGTTAAATGAGATAGTAAATGAGGTTTCATTACAAATAGCAGAGCAAGAAGCTGAAAAGATGCGTGTCCCAGCCAAAACCTAGTTCTCCACATTCGCTTACTTCTATTCATTGATCTACTTGCACATTTATCACCAAATATCTTGATCCCCTACTCTCGAATTTTGGCTACGTTTCAAGCGAGAGAAACCAAGTAAGCCTTCATTCTCTGCGCGTGCGTGTATTTCTGTCTCTATTCCTCCCTCCTTTTTCTTTCTCTTTCTCTCGCTCTCATATCTGCTAATCCCCATAATACTATGCAAGGAAAAAGTCGCCAGCATCGCTGTGCGCGTGCGTCTTTGAAAAAATTTTACGAGTTATTTCTGGCCACTTGCTCGGTCTTCTTACTTTACTTATAATTACAAACTTCCTTTTCATCCACTATTCGAGGACACTTTATCCCTCTCTTTTACTGCTTCTTTAATTCTGCTGAGGCATCGTCTCCAAGTTCTTCTACTAGCTTAACAGCATCATAATCAGTCTTGATTTCACGTTCAGGAAAGAGCTCAGATAGTTTATTCAAAGCAGTTTCATCAAAGACAATGTTGCGATACCATTTCGGATCGTAGTCAACTTCACTCTTTGCCTTAGCAACTTAATCCTACTAGAAGTGCCTGATCCCTCTTTACATAAAGGTCATAATTCTGATAGAATGAATGAGAGCTTCTCGCAAAAACAGCCTTCGACTTGCGAGGTTTAACATGTACATCTTTGAATTCTTTTTGAAGTTGTTCCGCTAATAAAAGTGCAAGTTTTACTTAGTTCTTTAAGTATGCTCAAGAGGTATCACCTAATTATTTCTTTGCTTAAACAATTAAAAGGCTTCAGACTTCGATATTTGTGGGCATGATCTTTTCTTAGGTCTAAGCATCGACAAAAGTCTTACATACAACATAAACAGTCATAGAAAGAATCCCACACCAATTATTAAAAGCGGGGGTTCAAAACGAGGTATAAAGCTAACCCCAGCCCCATCATGCTTTACTATTGTCCCTTTACGGTTCTTGATGATGCCCATTCCATCAAGGGCATTATCGATTTCCTTAACGTTTAGCCATCCTTCGTTAACGAGTACTCTACGCGTGGAGCACCAAATTGCATAAATCTTCTTCCTAAATAAGCGGGCGTTTGAAAAGGAATGAAGTATAGAGTATGGGGCGTTAAAGACGGTTTAAGAAGCCAGAATGATTTGAGAAAAGATGCCGGTTGAGTGGCTTATTCCATCCCCATACTCTTACACTTTGCATCTATATGTTCTTGTATCTTTTGGATTTCTTTATCGGGTAGATGCCTGAATCTTCCTTGAAGTTCCAGATATTCCTTAATTGGTTTTCTCTTTCTGATTCGTTTTGTGAGTTTGAACTCTCCATTCACTACTTCGTATAGTGGCCAGTATCCGGTTTCAACAGCCAGCCTCCCCATGCGTATTGTTAGGCTGCTGTCAAATCTCCATCCGACTGGGCACGGAGTTAGAACGTGTATGTACGCTGGTCCTTCAATTTCGGCTCCCTTCTTAGCCTTTTCATAAAGGTCTGTGGGGTAGGATACAGAGGCTGTGGCTACATATGACACATCGTGAGCCGCTATTATGGCTGGTACGTCCTTCTTCCATCTGTCTTCCCCTATGCTTAACTTTCCATAGGGAGTCGTCGTTGTCCATGCCCCATAGGGTGTTGCGCTGGACCTCTGGATTCCCGTGTTCATATAGGCCTCATTGTCGATGCAGACGTACAGCATGTCATGCCCTCGTTCCATGGCACCGGACAATGCTTGCAACCCAATATCTGCGGTACCCCCGTCACCGGCAATGGACACTATGTGGATCTTTCTTCCTTCCCTCCTTCCTTTCCTAATCTGCGCTTTCAAAGCCGCTTCAATTCCTGATGCGACCGCCGCTGCGTTTTCGAATGCAACATGTATCCAGGGAACGCGCCAAGCCGTTTGAGGGTATGGGGAGCTTATAACCTCTAGGCATCCGGTTGGGCTCACCACTATGATATCTCTGCCTATGGCTTTTGTCACGATTCTCGTTGCTATGGGCTCTGCGCAGCCAGCACATGCTCTATGACCGTAGCTAAAGTACTCTTCTCTTGGCAACTCCTTTATTAAGACCATTTTTTCAACCCCTTACACCAATGTACTCAATATCCTTTTCGAGTTTATCCGTCTCAGCCACTTTAAGTGCTTTTTCAGCCATTGTGAAGAAGTGATCCATCGTAACGTCCCTACCTCCCAAGCCTGTTATGAACCCCATGACGTGGGGTGAGTCTCCCTCTTTATAAAGGGCTGATCTGACTTCCACTTGGACGATGCCACCGGGTGCTCCGAAGGATATATTTTTATCGACAACTGCCAGAACCTTTGAGTTGCGAGCTGCTTCCTTTATTTCTTCCGTTGGAAAGGGTCTAAATGTCCTTAATTTAATTAGCCCGACGGCTTTTCCTCGTTTCCTAAGTTTGTCGATCACCAGCCTTGCTGTGCCCGTTATTGAGCCCATCGTTAAGAGTAGCACTTCAGCGTCTTCTACCCGGTACTTTTCTATGTGCCTACATCGTCTGCCGAACAGCTTTCCATACTCGTCCCCAACTTCTGTGATTACTTTCTTTGCTTTTACCATCGCTTCTTCTTGTTGTCGCTTAAACTCGAAATAGTGTGAGGGGAAGGCTATTGGCCCCATTGTAACTGGGTTGTCTGGGGTAAGGATATGCCTCGGCTTATAGGGAGGGAGGAACAGTTTCACCTCTTCTTCATTTAATATTTCAACAGGCTCTACTAAATGGCTAAGTATGTATCCATCGTAGCCAACCATCACGGGAAGCAGCACCTGTTCATTCTCAGCTATCTTAAAGGCTTGTAATGTTGTGTCAAAGGCTTCTTGGCAGTCTTCACAATAAATTTGAACCCACCCCGAATCTCTTTGCGCCAGCGAATCACAATGATCTGACCATATGCTTATTGGTGCTGAATAGGATCTGTTGATTACCGACATAACTATTGGCAGCCTTAAGCCAGATGCCACCCACAGCAACTCATGCATTAAGGCTAATCCAGGCCCGCATGTGGATGTGTAAGCCCTTGACCCCGCTGCCGATGCTCCTATACATGCACTTAAGGCTGAGTGCTCCGACTCCACTTTTATAAATTCGGCGTCTAGCAGCCCTTCCGCAACAAATTCAGACAACTTTTCAACGACTGTAGTTTGCGGCGTTATTGGGTACGCTGAAACTACATCAACATCTGCCAGTCTCACCGCATGCGCGATTGCCACGTTGCCACTTATGCCCATTATCTTTCCCATAGCGTTAAGCCCCCCTAGATCCCTCTTCAACCATCTCTAATGCCTTTAATGGGCACTCTGTTGAACAGATGCCGCATCCCTTGCAGTAGTCTAAGTTCGGCGCCTTATAATCCCCCTTTTCATCGATTTCTATCGCTGCATCTGGGCAGAAAATCCAGCAGAGGCCACAGTTGTTGCATTTCTCCTCATCCTTGACTGGCCTGAAGGATCGCCAGCCGCCGGTTTTATACTCTGCTATGTTTCCGGGCTTAGTTATTATCGCGCCCATGGAAACTTCTTTCCATGTCTCAAGTTTTTTACTCATACAAACGCCTCATGTTTTATTCAACAATTGTTTCTTCATACGCCCTTTTCATGGCTCTAACATTCATTTCAGCCGTTTCTCCCTTAAACCTACTCATCAATACTTTAGCCGTCGAATCCAGTCCCACGAGGTTCGTTGCTTTAATGAACGCTCCCAGGATTGCCGTGTTGGTTATCGGCCTTCCTATCTCTTTTAGCGCGATTTTTGTGGCGTCCACCGTGGCTATGCGTATTTTCGCGTTCAGCTCTTGTTTTACTTGTTTTGGTGGCTTTTCGGTGTTGATTATGAGCATTCCTTCATCTTTAAGGCCCTCGATTACATTCACGACTTCTAGTAATGTTGGATCTAAAACCACCACTATGTCGGGGTGATAAACTTGACATTTCAGGTATATGTGCTCGTTGCTTATTCGTGTGAAGGCTTCTACTGGGGCTCCTCTCCTCTCCGGCCCGAAAGAAGGAAACGCTTGAGCATACTTTCCTTCATCTATCGCTGAAATCGCTATTACTTCAGCTGCGGTTACCGCACCTTGTCCCCCTCTACCGTGCCATTTTATTTCTTTTACATCATTGGGCATCATGCAATGTCTCCTATGCTTTCTCATATAAATGTTGCATTCTTAGTTAAGCTTTTCCAACGAAAGCGCGCGCATGACTGACAAAAAATTGGTTTTTGGTTGCAATTTTGTGGGGCGCCTCAGCCTCTTTTGATGGGGGTTAAGGGCTGAGCTTAACCGCCTCAAGGGCCTCCTAGGGACATGGAGAGAAGGCTGAAGCGCCTCAAGAGGGGCTGGCCAAGAGCCGATGCTACCGGAGGCTGCGGTTTTAGGCGCCGCACACCCAGCCGGGGGATGCTTCACCCATTTTAGGAGGAGGCGCCTAGGCAAGGAGAGGTTTAAGAGGGGGCATTTCAAGCCATGGTGGAGCAGGCCACGGCTCTAGGAGCCTCCAAGGGTCGAGCTGTAGCCATCGACTCCACCGCCTTCAGAGCCTACAGCACCCGAGACTCCACCAACCGCCGGGGCCGCTTAGACCCAGACGCGGACTTGGGCAGGGCCGGCAGGACCTACATCCTGGGCTACAGGGTTCACCTGGTCTGCTGCGCTGATGGAAACGTCCCCCTAGCCTTCACGGTTGAGCCCGTCAGCAGAAACGACAAGCTCTTCTATAGGCCGCTTTTAGAGGAGGCTTGGATGGCCGGAGCAGGGTTCAGGGTGGTGGCCGCAGACCAGCAATACGACTCCATGGAGCTTCGCCAATGGACCAAGGAGGCCTTCTGGGCTGAGGCCGCCATCCCCACCTACCATAGGAGGGGCGAGAAGCCTAGGAGAGGCTTGAGGGTGGACGGCAGGTTCAGGGTCACCGGCGCAAAGCGGCTGGTGAAGGCCTATCACAAGAGGCTGAGCGTGGAGCGCGTCTTCAAGAAGATGAAGCGCCAGCTGGGCTTGGCCAACGCCGTCATCCACGCCTGCGTCACCCTCATGTGCGTCCTAACCGTGGTCATCGCCTCCTATAGGGCGGGAAAGCCCAGCAAGGCAAGGAGCATCCGATACTGGGCATCCCAAGGGCCTCCGGTCAAGCCCGAGCAAGAATATTTTTATGACAAACAAGAAGAATAGGTAAATTGTTGAAAAGAGGGTGGACGGGTTTAAGCGAGTCATTTTGGTGACTGGCACGCCTGGTGTAGGGAAGACCGCCGTCTCTTGCTTATTAGCCTCCAAGCTTGACGCAATGCACATTGATTTAGCAGAACTTGTTAGACAAGAAGGTTTAATCAGCGGGGTGGATGAGGAGAGGGGAACCTTGATTGCGGACATAGAGAGGGTTTCGAGCCGATTGCATGAAATCCTAGGAGTTTCAAAGCGAGACATCATAATTGACGGCCATTATGCCATGGATGTTGTGCCAGCAAAGGACGTCCATCTAGTTTTTGTTCTCAGACGAGACCCCGATGAGCTAAAAACATTGATGGAGGGTCGCGGTTTCAAAGGAAGGAAGCTTTGGGAAAATCTCGCTGCGGAGGTCCTGGATGTTTGCCTCTGGGATGCTGTGAGGGCTTGCGCTCCAGACAAGGTGTGCGAGATCAACGTCAGTGGCAAAACCATCGAGAAGGTGGTGGAGGACATGATCTTGGTGTTGGAGAGGAAAAGAGAGTGTAGGATTGGGATTGTGGATTGGTTGGGGAGGTTGGAGGCGGAGGGGCGTCTACAAGATTTCCTAAGGGATTTTTGATCTTATCCCAGCCCCCGAATGATTTCGAGCTTGGTAAGCAACTTAACGCCTCGACGGTTCGCGTAAGCCTTCGCATGACCACTGAATTTCTCTGAGGTCATTATTGGATTGTGGAAGCCCACGTCTGCTGATGCCCTATCCATGTTTATGACCATGTTCACGCCGACTGTTCGTTTCCAGTCTAGTACTTTTACGAGGTGTTGTTGGTTGCCCTTTTTGATGAGGAGGTGGAATTTGTGGGGTATTCCACTGTTTCCTTCTAGTAGGGGGTCTTCTTCGATCTGGTAGCCTCTTTGTCGGAAGTAGGTGCTGACGAGTTCATAAAGGGTATGCCTTATCCCCTGTCCTCCAGTGGGCCGCAATGTTGATTTCTCTCCACGTTGTGTTAAGCGATTTTATTGTTAATTAAAGTAGCATTAAAAAGGCTTACCCATGCCTCTATCCAGTTAAAGTTTGATTGTGGAAAGTTTGAATGGCGAGAAGGAATCGAAAATTGTGTCAATCATGTCAATCTTTAACAAAATATCATGGCAATTTAACATCTACATGTAGTTTTGGTTTATTGGGTCGGAAATAATAGCGATGTGATCGAGGGATGGTTCAGCAGACGCATCGACCGTGACACTATCATTGAAGAGCTCTGCACTTGTCGCGCTATTCCATGCTTCAATGGCCAGTTGAATCTCAGCCACCGCACCCACGGGAGCGCTGTCTGGGTCGATCACGAAGGAGACGGGTAAGACAAGCCATTCCGGCCCTATGAGTTTGTACGCGTTATTATTATTAACTGGTGCTGGCGGGGCCGGTATCGGCGGTTACGCCATTGTTGCTGGTGTTGCCGCGATCAGGATGAGCACGAGAAGGAAAAGACCGAGAAATAACTTCTTCAAAGACCCCTTCCTCCCCAGGAATACAGCATCCTATAGCTCAATATAAATTTAACAATTAAATGTGTATTGAGAAAAAGCTCATCACTTAAACTGGAGCCAGTTAAATGTACATGGTGATTGTTTGCTATACTTGTGGGCGTTTTCTACTGGCTAAGGTGGGTCAGAAAACGAGGCGGTGCCCCTATTGTGAAGCTCGAGTGGTTCTGGAGAAGGCAAGGAGGGTTGCCTATGCAAAATCAGCTCAAGAGGCTTCCAACATCATTCGAACATTGAAAAAGAGCAAAACTTTTCCTCAGCAACCTTCGAGCCACAATCAATAATTATCGGACCAAATCATCGCTCGTTGCCTCTGCATAGACCCTTTACTGGCTCTGTTTCTAAAGCCCTTCTCAGAAGCCAGCTTCTTTTATCACCGATATAAAACTTGATCCCATTTATAGGTGTTGGCTTAGAGGTTAAAGAACTGGGATGATTACTGGCTGTCACCTCAGCGAATATGTTTGGCAGGAAACGGGTATCATAGCCGACGATTAAACCCCTTTGATACAAGCCCGAGCCCGGAGGTAAATAGCCAAGGTCTGGGCAACTACCCAATGTTATCTAAGGTGAAGTCTTGGGCAATCAAATAATGACATTGAACATATTTAAAAATAGTTAAACCTTTATGGGACGGCACAGAAAAGGGCTCTACTATATTAATGTCCTCTTCCAATGAATCGATGCATTTTAATGCAAGTTTTTTAGCCATATTCTGGGATGTCCTTGGGTGTTTCCTGCCCCAAAGATCTAAAGAAAGCCGTTCTCTATTCCTATGAGAAAAGTGCTTTATCATCGGACACAATAAATGTTTACCAGCGTTTAGAAAACCTAGAGATTCCCATCTCAAGATTGCTTGACATGGTGGATCTTAATGCTCATGGCAAGATTATTCTTGATCTCGGCACGGGTTGGGGTGTCGTGGCCATAGCTGCTGCGAGAAGGTTGAAGGACAAATCCCATGTGAGACTGATGGGGTGAAGCCTCTTAACACGCTATGTTGAGTGAAAGGGTCATCTTCCACTCAAAGCCTTTCTTGATCAAAATCCCTCAATTTTGATTATGCGCCGTTTTTCTAACCGTTTGATTGCGTCGAGAAACTCGCTTTTTTGCTTTCCGCTCAATTGGAAATGTTGTAGCATCTCTCGTATTGGTGTTTGGGCCCGCCCGCAGCTTCGTATCTTTTCTCTCAAGTAGTTCACAACAAGCCGCTCCACCCTTCCACACTTCCAGGTGGTGTTTCGAAGAAGGACCGCGATGGCTCTGATCAGCCTCTGGGCCTCCTCTTTGGATCTCCTCGCCATTGTTTCTCTCCTCAGCACATTCTTAAATTATTTTAACACGCTGACTCTTAGGGTTATCGCTCTTGTCCGCGCATATTAATATTCTGGGATCTGGTGTAATAACATCCCCTCAATGGTGACTGGGGTCGTTCTCAGCGCCAAGTTGTATGCTTCAGTGAGTTTGGTTTCCCGTTCAGCACGGATTTCAAGCAGATCGTCATCCTTTTTCACCTTGTTTCCCCTTTTCCAACGCAGAACGACACCTGCCCCCCTCTCTACTGGAGCTCCCGCGGACCGAGCGATGGCAGTTATTGCCACGTTATCCACGTTTGTCACAAATCCGTCACAAGGAGCCTTAATGGCGGTGCTGTGTTGCCCGATCGGGATTTCCTCAGCCTTGATGTTGGGGTTCCCGCCTTGCATCTCAATGATTTCCCTCAACTTCTTTAACGCTTTTCCTGAGAAAAGGATTTCTTTAGCCACGTCTTTTCCATAGCCTCTCGGCGCAACCCCTCCCATCTCAAGAAGCATGCCAGCCAACGCTGTTGATTTTTCAATCAAGCTGGCTGGACCGTTGCCACTCAACGCCAAGAGGGCTTCTTGAGCTTCTAGGGCAGGTCCCACTGTGTGCCCCACTGGTTGTCCACCATACGTTATGCCACATGCAACCCGCACCTTGAAGCGATCACCCAGTTCCACAAAGCTTTGAGCAAGTTTTCGAGCGCCCTCCATCGTTTCAACCTTCGCTCCAGGCCCCACTGGTATGTCGATTAGGATACAATCTACCCCAGCCGCCAGTTTTTTGGAGAAGATGCTTGCGAGCATTTGCCCACGAGGGTCTATGCTCAGTGGATATTCAACCCGGATGAAAATGTCATCTGCAGGGGCGATGCCCAGTTTCCCACCCCAAACAATGGCGCCTCCCACCTTCAACGCTATTTCTTTCAGCTCACTCGCGGTGAACTCCACATTCGCCAGCACTTCCATGGTGTCTGCTGTGCCTGAGGGGCTGGTGATCGCACGGCTGCTAGTCTTGGGAATCAGTAAGCCCGCAGCCGCTACAATAGGGACGATCAGTAGGCTAACCTTATTGCCAGGCACCCCACCCACGCTATGCTTATCATAGCATGGGCGCCCGAAATCAATGGTGGTTCCGGCATCCACCATGGCTCGTGTGAGGTATTCGATTTCCTCCATGCTTAAGCCATGAAATTCCTCAGCCAAGAGAAACGCCGCTATCTCTAATTCGCTCAAATTATGATCAACAACGTCCTGGATGACGTCATATATTTCGTCTCTTTTGAGGGGTTGTCCCCTCATCTTTTTTCGAATATACTCAGCGGATTCGGGAATTTTTGTCAAGGACAAAGATACAGGATCACTCTCCCTTACCTCGAGTTCGTCTTGTATTTCCTTGAAAACGCCAATTTCCCCCTGTTGAAGATATGTGGTGGTGACATCTACAAATACGGTGGCCATTTTCCTTCCATAACCGATCCTTACCCGATCGTAAGGGAGCAGGCCATTCTTCTTCGCGTCTATTGTATGTAATAGAATCAAGCGTTTCCCCACGGGGATGTCGATGAGTTTTGCCTTAAGCTCAACCATTGCTGAGTTGCCTCTGAATCGTAAATGGATTCGTAACAATGTATTCCCCTTTTAAAAAGGTTACGGAAAGGCTGTGGATTCCGCAACTATTTTTCATAAATGAAACTTCCGCCGTCTTGGGAGATGCAAATAAATTAATACAGAGAAGCATGAAAATTAGAGGCTGAGGTGCCAGCTTGGGGTCAACTGAAAACGTCGCGAGAATCAAGATGAACCCAAAAAGCCAACAGACCATAGATGTGACTCTTAGTCAACATCTTCGGTTCAGGTGTTTGCGATGCGCCACCTTCTGTTGCAGGTTGGGTGGGCCTCAGCTTACAGAAAAGGATGCTGAACGGATAAGGCAAGGGGGCTATGACGTGAGGGATTTCCTCGAGCCCGTATTGGATCGAGAGTTTAAGGGTTTGCCGCTCATGCGGTTTAGCTTAAAAAGTAAGGGGGATGGTTCATGTGTCTTCCTCAGATTGGATTCAACTCAAGGCGTTTATGGGTGCTCCATTTATGATTTTAGACCCGCCCTGTGCAGGCTTTATCCCTTTGATTTTGAAAGAATAGGTCCGAATGTTCTTATGCTGAGGATTATCCCTTGCTGCAAAGGCCTAAACTACTCAAACGGAGAAATCGTGGATGAAGAGTTTATCATGAAGCACCTGTTCAACGCCATACTTGAGCTAATGTGACGATTTTTTACCACAATTTTGAAAAGCGTCAGTGCCCCTTCTACCTGTTTGGAGGAGGAGAAACGGCAAGGATGAATTTTGTCTCGTCTAAGGCAATGGTTAAGGGGCATTTGGAGGGCGAAAACATCATCTTGGGACCCACGGTGATAGGTGAGGACACGGTCCTAGGTAGAAACGTGATAGTGGGCTATCCCACCAGAAAAGGGATTCAAGTCTTCCATTTCTCAGAGCCATTTAACATTGAAAAATACGACCAGATTAGCAAGGGCGCTAAGGTTGGGAAAAGCTGTGTCATCCGTTCAGGTACAGTGGTTTACGAAACAGCAACCATAGGTGATGAGGTTGAAACAGGGCATCATGTCTTGATCAGGGAGGGCAGCGTCATCGGCGAGAAAACACGGGTGGGTTCCTCAACGCAACTGGATGGAACAGTAAAGATCGGCAAAAATGTGAACATACAATCCAACGTCTACCTCGCCCACCTAACCGTCATAGAGGATGGAGCCTTCATAGCGCCCAACGTCTGCTTCACCAATGACCCCTATCCCCCCAGCAAGCGATTGGCTGGGGTTCTTGTCGAGAGAAACGCTATCATCGGCGCCAACGCCTGTATCATCGCTGGAGTCAGGATCGGTGAAGGCGCCGTGGTGGGCGCCAGCGCCATTGTCACAAGGGATGTTCCAGCAAACATCGTTGTCATAGGGGCCCCAGCGCGTTACCACATAACGCGAAGGGAGCATGATGAAAAGAAAATGAGATGGGAAGAAGCCAAATAATGCAATGGATCATCAACACGCCGATGGTGGATGCGCCTAACAAGCTATGGAGAAGGAGCCTTCTATGAAGCCTACCTGTCATGAGATAGGTGAACGGGGTTTCGTAATTATAAAGTTGCTTGGGAGTCTTTTTGTTTGGTGTTTTAGGTTGCCGACCGGGTTTTCCGATCTGTTTACAGCCTGTGTCAGGTGCCTTTTGACCTCGAGCGAGATAACACAAACGCTCCAATTGTGCAGATGACTGCTGTGGTTATGATGATGACGAGGGTTATGTTTATGTAGAGATCCTCATATAAAAGGCCGTATTGCTTGGGTAGAGTGGAGAGAACAGCTGCCGCCAAGCCTCTTGTTAACACTATGCTCATTATACTACGTTCATGGCGTGTGAAGGGGCTGCGGATGGTTGCCAACGCCACGGCTGCATACCTAACGAAAAGAAGTGTGAACGACAAAATTATGCCTAAAATAAGTAAGGCAATGTTGGTAACGGTGGCGATCAAGCCTAAGTAAACGAAGAAGAAAGTTCTTATCAAGAATGCTATTTCAGACCCAAATCGCCTCATTCCTTCGTCAATGAGGGCGTCTCTTGTTCTTTCTCGCTCAACAATTTTGAATATTTCCCTTTCATTGCCCAAGACTACGCCAAAAAGCAAAGAGGATAGAGCGCCACTACCGCCGAGGTATTCTGAAACACAGTAAGCCATAAGCACGATAGCTAACGTAAGCATATACGCATAGGCCTCTCTCGTCACCCTTGGAAGGATGCTTAACCAAAGCACTCCGAAAAGCACCCCGATGACAGCCCCTGTGGAAAACTGCGTTGTAATTTCCCTACCAACAATGCCATAATCTGCTTGGCCAGTTAAGATGATTCCGATAACCGCTAATGAAATAACGATGCACAGTATGTCCGTAATCGACGACTCCAAAACTATCGTGGTTGCGCATTTCTCACCCATCTTCATTCTTGTAGCGAGGGAAACAACAACTATGGAGCTGCTTCCCCCGCAAATGCTTCCAAACAAAACTCCATACAACCACGGAACGCCCATCGAGTAATGCGTAAACAAAGCTATTGTGGTAGCGCTCAGCACAAAGCCTATCATGGCTAGTAGCCCCGCTCTAGGGGTTTCAGAAAATATGTAATAAATATTCATTCTCAAGCCCCCATCAAACAAAATGTAAACTAGGGCTAAGGCTGCAATATAGGGAGCCAAACCTATAATAGAAGCGGGGTCAAAAAAGTGCAATATAGGCCCAAAAATTACTCCCAATACTATCAAAAAAAGCATGTCAGGTAAGCCTGTTCGCTCAAAAAGGTAGCTAGCAAGAAAACCTATCACAATAATTACGCTAGCTGTAACCAACGCTAGCATGACTACGTCATTCAAGGCTAGCCCTCAAACCCTTTTTTATCGAAATCGATATAAAAGTTTAAGGAGTGTGAAATATGGTTGAGAAGTAATCTTATTTAAATTATGTATGCGCGGAGGCTGCTATGTGAGAAAAGTACCCTGACCTCTTTAGCCAACTCATGGCTAATATGGACGTTTCTTGATGAAAGCATTTTTTCTGGCAAAATTAACAAAAAGGGTCCATTTCAAAAAGGCTTCTATTTTATCAAGTGTTAGTTCGACAATTTTGGTGGCGAAATCAATGGCAAAATCGAGACTTAAAACTGGCATTGTATATAAGTCTGAGCATGCATTACACACTCTAATAAGGGATGCCCGATGCCGGGAATCGTTTCAAGAAGCAGAATAAAGTCTCCTTGGCTATTTCATGTAAACACTGGATCATGCAACGGGTGCGACATTGAAATAGTAGCAGCCTTAACCCCCCGCTATGATGCTGAACGTCTAGGATGCGTACTCGTTGGCTCACCGCGGCATGCAGATGTCCTTTTGGTGACAGGTCCAGTTACCCGTCAAATGATTTCCCGCGTTATTAGGGTGTATGAGCAAGCACCGGAACCGAAAGCCGTAGTTGCTGTAGGGTCTTGTGCAACTTCTGGCGTTCCCTTTGTTGGAAGTTACGTGATGGAGGGACCAGTAGACGGAATCATTCCGGTAGATGCCTACGTGGTGGGGTGTCCTCCCAGGCCTGAGGCAATTGTTAAGGGGATCGTGATGGCGATAAGTAGGAAGTTTAGGTGAGAATTCAGATGGCTGAAGAGAAAAAGGTTGAGTATGACTACACTCGATTGCTCATTCCAGTTGGACCAGTGCACCCAGCACTTAAGGAGCCTATTCATTTCAAAGTGGTGGTTCGAAGAGAGGAAATCTTGGATGTTGATGTGCGTTTAGGTTACGCTCATAGAGGAATAGAGGCATTAGCGGAGACCAGAAACCTAATTCAAGCCTTATATTTAATAGAACGCATTTGTGGAATCTGCTCCCACAGCCACACCACCTGTTTCACTCAAGCAATTGAAGAGATCGGAGGGATACAACCTTCGGATCGAGCGTTATACCTTAGGACGTTGATAGCTGAGTTGGAGCGCATCCATAGTCACCTATTATGGCTTGGAGTCGTGGCTTATGAAATTGGATTTGATACCCTCTTCATGTTTACATGGCGCATAAGAGAAAAGATTATGGATTTATTTGAGGAAATCACGGGCAATCGGGTTCATCACTCTATGAACACCTTTGTAGGAGTGCGCTGGGATATAAATTCCAGCTTAAAAGAGAAAGTTTCTGTTTCTATGAAGGAAATTAAAAAGGCCGTTCAATATCTTCATGATGTGTTCCAGGATAAATCGGTGGAAAAAAGGCTTTGTAAAGTGGGACTGCTAAGCCACGACGTTGCTAAAGAATTATGTATTGTAGGCCCCACTGCTCGCGGATCGGGAGTGAAAATGGATATTCGTAAAGATGATCCTTACGCATCCTATGGCGATCTGAGAGACTATTTTTCGATGGTTGTGAGATCTGAGAGCGATGCCTATGCAAGGACGGAGGTCCGAATCTTTGAGTTATTTGAGGCAATCAATCTGATTCTAACGATCTTAGATCGATTACCAAATGGCACAGCTGCTCCAAAGGAAAGTGTTCTTAGGTTAATGAGGAGGATTCCGGAGGGAGAGGCGGTTTCGAGGGTGGAGGCTCCTCGTGGTGAGCTCATCCACTTTGTGAAAACGGATGGCAAAGAGGGCTTGAGGCGGTTGAAGGTGCGAACTCCCACCCTCGCTAATATCATGAGTATAAGACCTATGTTGGTTGGGGGTGAGATTGCTGACATACCAGTAGTGGTTGCTTCCATTGACCCCTGTATTAGTTGCACCGACAGAATAACGATCGTCGATCAAGATAGAGAGGAGATCAGAATAGTTGATTCCAAAGGTTTATGGAGGAGGAAATGGTGATTGACATATCAGCGGCGCTATTAGTGGCATTTTCGTTTCCCATGATATTCTTCTTTAGTCTTCTTTTTGAGGGGATCGATCGGAAACTTCATGCACGAATGCAAAAGAGGATAGGCCCCCCAATCATACAACCATTTTACGACTTTGTTAAGTTGTTTAATAAGGAGAGAATCGTCCCGATGACCGCTGCGTCGGGGATTTTCACCACAATTACCTTTATCGCCGCAGTTTGTTCGATTCTCGGCGCGGCAATACCGTTAATTACCGTAGTTATTCAGACGAGTATCATCGGCGACTTAATCCTAATTTTATATTTATTGGCTATGCCTTCCTTAATGATGATGGTTGGTGGTTCCTCCTCAGGGAACCCCTATGGGGCAATCGGATTTTCACGAATGATGACCATGGTCATTGCTTATGAGGTGCCACTGCTCACGTCAATTATTTTAATTTCATTAAAGTCTGGGTTTTCTCTCACATGTTATACCATTATTCTTGCTCAGGTTGAAATGAAATCCTGTTTTGCCTTCACTTACCCCAGCATGGCATTTGCTGCGGCTACATTTCTGTTATGCATACCAGCAGGAGCAGGCGTCGTACCATTTGACATCCCTGAGGCTAAAACCGAGGTTATTCACGGTCCGTTCATTGAATACGGTGGACCATACCTAGCTTTAATGAAGCTGGCTAAGAGCGCTTTAACCTTTGCGTTAATTTTTCTCGCATCAACGCTCTTTTTCTTTGTGCCAGCGCTCTTGGGTAGTCCTATTTCATCAGAAGTATGGGCATCTCTTGGTGTATGTTTACTGGTTGCCTTAATTGTTATGATATGCACAGTAACCGTTCCTCGCACCATCTTCGCTCGTTTAAAGATAGGGCAAGCTTTCAAGTTTTACTGGTTAATCCCGTTAGTTCTAGCTATACTATCAGTGGCATTTTTCCTCGTGGGAATGTAGGAGGATGCTATTTGAAAATCGGGCATATGCTCCGTGATGCGTTGCGGTCGTTGTTCGGTAGGCCGGTTACGGTCCGGTATCTCACTGAGCCAGGGGAGATGGTACCGGTTCCGGAGCGGTATCGGGGTAAGATGGTTTATGATCGAGAAGCTTGTATCGGTTGCCTTTTATGTACTAAAACTTGTCCTGCTGGAGCGATCATCACGACTGAAGAGAGGAAAGTGGTCTTTAACGTTGATAGGTGTATATTTTGTGGTCAATGTGTGGAGATTTGCGTGAAAAATGCCATTAAGCATAGTTCAGATTTTGAAATAGTTCGTTTAGGTTAGGTATCGGTCTGTCAGTTCCTCAGCGTGTCTCGGAAATCCTCGGAACTCTGTTTCAGTCATTTTTAGGAGTATAGGGTTTGCCTCTTTTTGCTGTCACGTATCTGCCAAACAGCATTTCAATTACTCTGTCGAATCTCTCCATAGAGATGAAGGTGTGGTGTTTGAAGAGTGTCAAGCATAGGTTTGCCAACCGCCGAAACTTAACCATGTGAGGTTTCATATGGCGTATAGTTGAAAGTGCTCTACCCACTAAGGTGGTGAATCCGCGCATCTTCTTTCCGGTAACCGGGTGTGTTCCTGTAACTGCGCGTGCTCCCACCAGCCTGGCGCTCTCATTAATGATCTCCCTCGACTCCAACTCATCCATGTTCACAGTTACATATGGTACTCTGTATATGTACTCATAGAGGTATCTCTCATTCATGCGGTCTCTTCGCTTTGTTCTGCGTACCCTCTGCGTACCCAATCGCACCTTCGGTATCCACCAGTAGTGCTAACCATCTAGCATTTTCACGATTCTCAAGCTCAGGGATCATAATGACTTCTGGTTTAACAACCCCTTCCAGTTCTAGGGGATTCACTCCTTCAAATACTGTCTGAGGCATCACTGCTTTTAGGCGCTTCCATTCTTTTGCCGACAACATAGCATCAACCTCCTACATGGCCAATATCCGTTTTCATGGTTGCGATTTGAACCTGACGTGACAAGACTCTATCTATGGCTTTTTTATGCTTTTCCCATCCATTCTAGACAGACGATCCAACATGGTGGAAACTTGCCCAAAAGATGCTGTTAGCCTCACTCCGGATTTTGAATTAGTGGTCCATGAGAAGGAGGGTTGTTTGTTCAATAAGGTTTATTAGAAGTAGGTAAACAATTACATTCTCGATGGGGAATATTTTGTTAGCGCCGCGCGAAATTGTCGTTTTGGTGTTGAAAGATGTGGTGTATGAACACATGGGGTTTCCGTCGTTAGAGGAATTTTTGGTTGAAAAGTATGGATTTAAAAAAATCGAAGAGAAGACTCATGAGGTTTCTAGATTATGGGAAAAAATTCCGACCCGTAGAGAAAGGATTCTCCTTAAAGAAGAGATAGGGGGTCCGATTGTTTCAGAGGAGATCGAAAGGAAATATTCCTCTCTGGAATTTTATGAGGGGAGCTATCTGGATGCCAAAATTAAGGTCCACTTTTTAGGCGATATTACCCGAAAAAGAGACATTGTAGAGATCAGTGAGGAAGAACGCTATCCCATTTACATGGTTGAGTATCAAATGGTCAAGCTCATTAGCGAAAGCGGCTATGCCCTACAGCGGTTTATTGAGCAATTAAGTGTGGATCTCGGATTGAAAATCAGGGAAAAGGAATGGCTCTTCCATAGGTGTGAAGAAGGCTAGTATGTGAAATGATACCGCGTGATGGCTAGGTTCTTTTTAGGACGTCGACTATTGTGCTCTGCTGCTTAATTATAGTGTTGTGCTGCTCAGATAGCCTCTCCAGAATCCTTCCATGCTGTTCCATTAATTTTTGGGTCATGTTATCGTGTCGTTCCATTAACTTTTCGTACCGCTCCATTAATTTTTGGGTCGTGTTATCGTGCCGCTCCATTAGCTCCCGGGTCAGCCTAGCCTCCTCCTTAATTAAATCCCCGACATATCTCCTGGTGGCTCTGCCGTTATAGATGGAGAACAAGCCTACGATTGCTCCGAACACCGTGGCCCCGCCGATAACATACTCCCACATTGCCATCTGCCCACTTTCAGTTTGCAATCACATAAGAAACATGGCCTTTAAAGTTTTACTGACCGAAATAAGTTAAGTCCAATTGTTTGTGTCATCGCGCGCTTTTCGGTTAGCTTATTCGAAAAATATTATGAGATTAAGAGGCGGGCTAGGATGGCGGCGAGTATTGCCCACGTTATTGTAGAATACACAGTCAAGGTGTGCCTTAAATCATTAATGCGCTTACCCATCTCTGAAATCACGCCTTCGAGTCCAGCCACCTTCTCTCTGAGTCCAGCCACCTCTTCCTTGAGGCTAGTCACCTCCCCCTTGAGGCTGGTTACCTTCCTTTCAAGCCCAGCTAGCCTCTCTTCAACGCCTTTCGGCATTTTTATACTACACCTTTTAACCTCGGTATCGTATGAATACATTAAAAAGGCAGTATATAAGCCTCGCCACTTATTTCCCTTGTTAGCGTGGGCTTAGTGAACAGTTACGCTATTAGCGGTTTAATTAAGCTGAGGAGGAAATCGGGTCGAAGACCTAGTAGAATGGCGGCGCCTGCCAGAATCAGCGTTGGAAGCCACATAGCTAAGGGGACCTCGCTAATGTTTTTTAAGTTTTCAGTTGGTCGACCGAGGAAGATTCGATGAAAGGCGCGTATCAAGAATACGAATGGTATGATGGATATGCATAAAAGTAGTATTATGGCTAAAACTGATGTAAAAACCCCTGCTTGGGTTAATAGGAAGTAGTAGGTGGCGTTGTAGAAGAGCCATTTGGCGTAGAAACCACTTAAAGGCGGAACACCAGCTAAAGAGAGGGCGCAAATGATATAGCTCCATGTAGTTTTCTTCATCTTTTCCCCTAAGCCTCCCAGTAGGCTCATGTCCCGGGTCCCGCTGCTAATCAAGACCGAACCCAGACATAAGATGACCCCCGCTTTCATTAAGGCGCCGTTTACCACGTACATTTGCCCAGCTGTGAAGCTCAGCGGCGTGAATAAGCCCAATGCAAAAACCATGTGCCCGAATTCATCTATGCTGCAATAGGCTATCATCCGCATGAAATCCGTTTGTTGATACGCCAGTAAAGCCCCAAACACTAGAGACACTAGTCCCACTCCTGCCACCAATAAAAAATGATATTAGATGGATAGATGGTGTAGAAGGGGTAAACTAGTTTATACAGGGCGAGGATGAAGGCTATGGGTTCCGCGCAGAAGAAGCCATTGATAATTGGGGTGGAAGCAGGGAATACATCGGGCACCCATCCGTGGAAGGGGACAAGCCCGATGTCGGCTCCAATGCCCACGATAAAGCAAGCCACCGCCAGCAAGAGAAGCCGTGAATTCTTGATTAGTGGACCTGGATTACCCATTATGGCAAAGATGTTTGAAGTATGTGTTAACATGAAAACTATGAGCACACCTAGCAATACAAAGAGCGCGCTGATGGCGGTGATGATCAGATATTTGAATGCTGCCTCAGGTGACAATTTGCCCGGGGCATGGGCAACCAGAATTATTGAGACACCGATGGTTAGTTCTACAAAGAGGAAGATGCCAAACAAATCGTATGAAAGTAGAAGCCCCAACATGCAAAAGAGAAAGAATAACACGAAAAAGTTGTATAGGCATGGCTTTAAACGTCCGCCCTTTTCGGCTTTAACATTGTAAATGGACACTAAAAAGAAAATTATGGTGACTCCTATGACACCTGCTATGTTCGTTAAATCAACTTGAAGAGAAAGCATTGGAGTCTCTAAGGTATGACCGACGAGGATATTCGGAATCATCAACGATGCTAAAAACAGTGTTAAACCAGTACCGAAAAGCAATATAATTTTTTCGATTTTTCTAAAAAATGGTTCTAGGAACCAAAAAGGATGCATAAACAAACATAAAGTGCCTATGAATGATGGGGCTATTAAGAGAAGGAGAGGAAGTAGTGAATACATTAGCTTGTCCACCTCCATTTTGTGATTAATGATGTCCCGTACTCGTGGTGGGCTTGAACGATGACGAATACCGCCGCGAGATTAACAAAGATCATTAAACCCAATAGGAAGGGAATCACACTCAATGGGCTTTCTGCAAGCAAGGGATAAAGTGCATTTTCCGCCAAGTTAAGCCCAGCAAGGATTTTCAGAGGGTCCTTCCGAGTAGCCATAACAAAGACTGAGAGAGAAAGCATAAGCGCACAGAATGGAAGAGTCTCAAGTTTTGTGGGGAGTAAAAACATTGACCACCACCCTAAGGTTAAGTGAGATAGCGCTATGGTAATAACCATTAAAGTAGCGCTTCGAGTGCCCATAATGGGTTGGTCAAGGGAGTTCTCTGTTTGCGTCATCCCCCAATAAATTATTAAGGGAGATACCACTGCGCAGGAGAACCATTCCGTAAACGTAGCAAGAAAACTGATGAGGGCTTCAACATGTAAACCTACTATGAGGTTAATGAAACAGTACATTAGCTCCACAAATCCGACGGCAGCAGCCTGCAAAGAGAGAAAATGGATCACTCGTTTTGTGGTTTGAGCGAAGGAAGCCAGAGCTGTGAAAAGTGTAGCAATCGCCAAAGCTATGACGACTATTAACTCCATGTTATTACCCTGCCAAAATAGCGATTAAGATAACAACTACAGTGCCTACTATGAAGGATAAAATAGCGGGAAAGTAGCGTTGTTGTATGTCTAAGTGAAGCGATTTTACGCATAAGTTGGAGAAGCCCTTTGACAACGCATTATATAAGCGGTCAACGTTGGATGCGTGGCAAACACGGTCGATTCTTAATACGTGTATTAATGTGTGGTAAAAATGGTAGGCGCGTGCACCATCCAACAACTGAGCATCCTCCCCGCAAAGGAAGGGCTTGACCGCTTCCTCGCTCACCACTCTCTTATAAACGACTCCTTCCTCAGTTAACACCCTTCGATAGACAGCTCTCTCCTTTGCCAAATAGTTTACTGCGAAAATCAGAAGTAGAAACAGCCCGAGGGCGAATACTGATGCCCATGCGGGGCTCCAAAAGCCTGATGCTGTGATAATGTCACCAAGCGGTGATAGCAGCTCGAAGCTCATCCCTAGTTGGCTCACTGCAGGTAACACAAGGTAGTTCAGCAACAATTGAGGAAAGGCCCCAAAAATGAAGAGGCACGCCGAAAGAAACACCATTGGGAACAGCATTAAGGCAGGTGCTTCCGTGATCTCCTTCTTATACTCAGGGCTTTTACCAAAAAAGATTGCATATAGCATTCTCAAAATGGCAGCGGTTTTAAGAATGGTTCCGAAAAAGAATAAAATGATAAAAAACAGAGCGTTTAGCTCTAGTGCGGCATGAATTATAAGCCACACCGCATTAAAATAGCCGAGGAATGGAAAACAAGCCCAAGAGAGTACCCCTACGCTGCCTAAAACAGCAGTAATGGGCATTTTACTGCTTAATCCACCCATATTCTGTAGAGAGGTTTGCCCAACATGATATATTGCCGCGCCTGTAGCGAGAAAGAGCAAGCCGCAGAAAAAAACGTGCGGGATCATGGCGAATAAACCTGCAGCGGTCCCTAAAGGTGTGCCAAATCCGAGAGCCATAACAGTGCCTCCTAACGCAGAAATGTGGCAATACGCAATGAGCCTTTTACTTTCACTTTCTAACAACCCAAAAATTGGCATTATGATAAGAGTCGCGGCTCCCGTTAAAGAAATCACGAAATTCCACAAACCAATATTACCAAAAAGTGCGGTTAGCTGTGAGGGTATCATTGAAGAGTGCATGTAAGAAACAAATACTTGGCTGAAAAACCGAGGAAACGCGTATAGTCCCATTAAAAAACCGACGACGTGGACGTATGCAGTTACAGGAGTTGGCGCCACCGTGGCATCCGGGAGCCATGTGTGCAAGGGGAGCTGAACGGCCTTTGGCAAAATTCCAATAAAAAACAGCAACATCGCTAAGGGCACGATTGGGTTCATGGAAATGTTCTGATTCCAGCTATGGATTTCCCATGTTTTAACAACCGGGTATATTGTTATCGCGCCGACCAGTAAGCCAAGCGTGCCGACATGCGTCATAATAAGGGTTTTAAGTGCGGCCGCTCTGCACGTTGGGTCCTCATGCCAAAAAGCAACAAGGGCATATGAACATAGACTGGTGATCTCCCAGAAAATTAGAATCGCCAACATGTTGCCTGAAAAGCAAGCCCCGACCATCGACCCTAAGAAAAGCAACATTAGCGAATAGGCTCTGTTAAAAGTGGGTGGCACAGGGCGATATCTATTTTCTGGACTAAGGTATTTAACAGAGAAGGTTTGAGCGAGGGAAGCGAACAACGCCGAGAGAATTGTGGGAACTAATGCCAACCCATCAACATGAATTGTTAACGCAAAATTTCCTATCGGCAGTGGCATAATTAAGATAGAATCCACCACAGGACCCGTTTCCACCACCACATAAGTTAATATGAGTATCATCAGCAGCGTAACATATGAAGTCACGACGCACAGAACCTTCGCCAAGCTATTCCCAATCTTTGGAATCTTCGCGACAGAATGGGCTAGGGTCGCCACAGCCATCGGCAACAATATCGCTGCAAACGCAAGCAAAGAGTTCCCAATCAGATCGGCGAACCTCGACTCCTCCGTATCTTAACATCAATACGTTATAACTAACACGCAAAAAAACTTTGCTTTTCAATCACACATGCAGATTTTGAGTAAGACCGCTGCGATAGGAAAATTAGTCGTTTCCATCTTATAGTATATCGTGCAATGAGCAAAAATTAAATATGGCGGGCGCTTTCACATTACGTACATTGAGGCGAACCGATTGGATGAAAGCAAGGAAAGCAAAGCCGAGGGGCCCTCAAACCTAGAAAGGAGGGTGGGCCTCCTTGAGGAGGACTTCAGGTACGTTCGAAGCCAAATAGATGCCATAAAGAACGACATCGGGGAAATAAAAGTCGGCTTGGCGAGGCTGGATGAGCGAGTTGGGGGATTAGAGGGCGTAGTTAAGGGTTTGCAGTCAGATGTTAAGCAGCTGAGGTCGGACATGAAATGGGTTATCGCCCTCATAATCGTCAGCATACTCATCCCAATCCTCCTAAAACTCGTATTCAAGTGACTTCATGTAAAAGCTTAATAAGCTAAAAAATTGGATAGGAAAGCCTGAACGAGATCAAGATCATTGAAGATTTGGTTGTTAAATCCTATGAAGCAGGTAAACTGTTTAAAAACCTATTCGCAAAACTGCGCAAACCAAATTGAAGAACCTCAGCTCTTCATATTTTGACTTCAAGATGATATAGCTAACACACAAAAACTTTACTTCTAATTATGCATTAGAGAATGCTTTTCATCACTTAAACTTAGTGTTCAATTTGTCCACATATCTCTATGCGCATTTACCTCAAGCTCCTCACGCTCACAGGAAGTTAAGCTCTATTGCGCTACGCTGAAAGGTTGCGCCTTAATGGGCCAGACGCTACCGCGAGAATCAATAAAAACACGAACAAGATAAAATAAGAAGCTCAGATACAGATTGCCTTTGCAAGTCTCGCTCTGACCCTAGCAATTTTGCAATTACGTGTGATAAAACGGCCACCCTGGTTGGGACGTGGGCGTTACTAAATCATGTTTTGCTCTTGGATGAAGCTTCTGCTTGACAACGTCTTTACTCCAATCTCTTTTGCAGCGGTTGCTAACTTTTCATCATCTGTAACTAAACGTACATGGCGCCCCATCAGATCATCATCGCTGTCGGGAGGAAATCTTGGTTCCCGTCCCTACCGATCATATGAAACCGGGGGCTTTGCTGGACCTGGGTGGGATATAGGGTACCTTGGGGGTGGGGAGACATCCTTGCTGGCGTTTTAGGTATGGCTTGGGCCGTCGCCACCTTTTTCGTAATACCCATTGTAATATACGAAAAACTTTCGCCACTTAAGGCCATAAAGAGAAGCGTGGAAATTGTAAAGAACTTATGGAAGGAGACGCTTATACTTAAGCTCGGCTTTGGAGCGCTATTCTTCATCTTGGAATTATTTGGGGTCTTAGCTATCCTTGCAGAAGTAATGGGCGCTGGAATTACCTTTGTTCCCAACGGAGGATGGAAGCAGGAGATTATGGGAGAAGTGACATATGGCGAGTTTATGGTTACAAACCCACTCGTGCTTATAGGGGGACTTGCGGTTGCAATAGCCTACTGGATAGCGTTAGGATGCGTAAACTTTGCCGCCAAAGGAGTGTTGAGGGGAGCCCTCTACGCATATTCGAAGAAGGGACAAGTTGAACCTGAAAGTGGAAAATTCTTGGGAGAGGAGAAAGGGGTCCTCTGCACCCATTGCGGCGCTAAGATTCCCATTCCCGCGGCTTTTTGTCCACAGTGCGGGGCTAGGCTGGGTTAAACCCCCGCCATACTACCAACAGCAGACGAGTTTAATCCACTGAATAACTTCATCCGTTCCCTTCTCTAACTGTTTAGACCAATAGCGACGTTCGTTTGTTACGCCTTTTTATTCTTAGCGCGCTGCCAACCTCTCAAGTTTGTTGATGAATTGCTTTATGGATTCGGCGCTATCCCTTACTGCCTCAAGGGTCATAGAGGCTTCATAGAAGTTCTGGTGGAGCATCCCAGCTATGCTAAAGAGCCTTGTTATCTCAGGATCATTGAGCTCATCCCTCAGCTTGGTTATAAACATCCATAAGTCTGCGTGGGTTCTAAGCTCCATGCCTCTATCTGCCGCGACCGCCTTAACCATCTCAGCGGCTGCACCCCAAAGCTTTTCGCTAGCTTGAACGGGATCACCCTTCGCTAAGAGGCTCTCTCCCTCGCTGAGGTATTTACGATTCAATTCCAGATGATGCTTAACCGTCTCCATGCCATAGCCGCCACATCACAAGTTAATCAAGGGCTCAAATAAAGCTTTAAAATGAAGTTAAAGTGTCATCCTTCCCTATTAAAACTTCTTCTCCGCTGCTTACTCTTTCCGGGAATATACACATCGCGCGCTTTAGTTTCTGAAGGATAAGGAAAGTTGTTTAGGACGGAGAACCGAGCGAATCTCTAAGAAATAATTTTAAATATCCTTAGTTATGTTGAGTGTTAGGATAGAACTTGGATGAACGGCTGTCAGAGCTTGAAGAAGTGGTGGTAAAACTTAGGGAAGACGTATCAAACCTTAAAGCCTTTTTCTCAGATGTAAACGCGAGATTAAACCACCTAGAAGGAGACGTTAAAGAGTTGAAGGGGAATGTTAGAGAATTAGGGGGCATCATGGCTTTAAACGGCCGAATTGACGTAGACATCAAGGCTCTGAACAGCAGGATTAACAGCCTATTAAAGTGGACGGTTGGCCTGATCCTCGGTATGTGGGTCACAGTCATGACCTCATACTCATCTTCTAAAAATACTTAACCCTACCATCAGGCTATAATGGTGTGCATTCTATTCAACTACAGCGATTATTCTGAAGATTCCATCGATAGGTTAGAGACCGTATTGAACTGGATACCGCTAGCATACCGATGCCGTATGAAACCACCAGACTTCCTTCAAGGAGAACGCCCTTAAAAGAGAAGTTTAACGATTCACGCAACTTCCTAAGTGTAAACATTCAAGAAGCCATTAATTAGAGGCAGATACGGAATGGATGCTACCCCGAAATCAGAAGACCGCTATGGCAATTGCCACAAGCAGTGCTATAGCCACGCCTGTTACACCGAGGAGCCACGAGATCCTATCGCTTATGGACGAAAGTTCCAAGAGCATCAAAGCGTCAACAATTCCTATATTACCTGCGCCCAATCCCTCTAGCTCCTTTCCTAACCTCGTAGCCTCTTCTAATTTCCCTCTCCATTTCTCCATATTCATCCTCTAACAGCACATAAGGAGATGCAATTATATAAGCACAACTTGTATCACTGCAACAAAAATCCTTAATTTTCCGACAACATAGCGCGCCTATGAGAAGATGACTAATATGCTTTTCCCCCCTTTCCTTTCCCTTTCACATGGGCATTCATCTGAAGGGGGTTATGGGGGAAAGCCTTCCCCCATCAACAGGATAAACGTGAACCTTCAAGCCTTCCATCCCCTTCAAACGAAGGGCACGCGCCTATCCGCCCCAACGAGGGCACTATGGCTCCGCAACCAGGCCACCTCAATCGCGCTAACGTCCACCAAAATGGGGACAGCGCTAAAACGAGGTTTGTTAAACGCCTGACCATGAAGCACCGCACATCTCAATTTGCATGTCTAAAATCCCACCTCCCAAACTCTTAAGCCTTTCCCCTCCTAGCGCGCAAAGCATGCAAAGGATAAAATACCATAAGGTTTAACTCATCGAATTACTCTGATGGGGTTTCTTCGCGTTTTTTCGTGGGCTCCTTCGGGGTTTCTTCTATCGTCCAATGTTTGCGTAACGGGTGGGCGCCTTCAGGCCACTCATCCGGCAAGATTAAAGGCGTCAAACTTGGATGCCCCTGAAACTCTATCCCGAGCAAGTCGTGGACCTCCCGCTCATAAAGAGTTGCCCCCGGAACGATGTCGGTTATCGTAGGAACAACCATTTCGTTTAATGGCAGATTAATTCGTACAGTTAACTCCACTCCTCCCTTGTTTAAATGGTAAAGAAGCTCGATTCCATCATCCACCTCAAGTCCCGTTATTGTCGATAAATGTGTAAAACCCTCATTCTTCAAAAATCGAATTACATCTTTGAACCCTTTCCTATCCGCATCCACGAAAATGCGCCTAGCCCTGACGATAGTCGTTCCTAAAACACCACATGCACCCATACGCTTCAATTTGTAAACGATCTCTTTCTCAGACATACAGTATTCCTCGCCTTTGCCTCTTTGGGTTTATTTGCTTAGTCCCTCTTTTAAATGCTTAATTCCTTAATCAGCTATGCGTGCGTTTAGGCCTTAATCTCTTTATTGCTCCGTCGGTAGTCATCACCCTATCAAGGGCCGGAAATATTTGTCCGTCCCGAGGATTGACTTTCAAGACCTTGTCCGCCTCCACTTTACACAGTACCCCACACGAACTATAGAGTATGTACCAGTTAACGGAGAAGTTACTGTGGAGGGGAAAGCACACGAGAGTTCTCACCGCAAGGGTGAGATTAACTGCATTTGACACTCCCACGAATAAATTCATGGGATTCTTGCACACGGCCACTTCAAGGCTTGAAGACACATCCGTGGCAGCTTTTCATCCCTCATGGCTCCGGGGCTATCTGCAAGGGCTTTGCCATCAGCCCGATGGCTGTTCCCAAAACGGCCATCGCATGTTCATCCGCCGCAAGGGTTCGCCATTTTCTATACGCTATGCATGGGCTCCCCCACCAGCTCCCATCCAGAGTCTTTTATCCACGCCTTCCTCGGATGCTCATCAGGGCATAGCCATGAACGAGAATATAAGCCTAACGCCACTCATCCCACGATTAATCGTGGGCTTTCTGGCTAGTTTCTGTAAATAGGGTGACGCAACATTTTAATGCCTCAAGTTAGCGTTTAATGTTGAGTATTCATGTGCGGCGCGTCTTTAACCGATTCTTCCCTTGAGCCCTCTGCTGAGGCTGCTCGGTTCGAGCAACTAAGCAGCATGGTTGAGTCAGAGTTTAACGTGGAGGAGGGC
>LIHJ01000010.1 GCA_001399805.1 Candidatus Bathyarchaeota archaeon BA1 | reverse complement strand
ACAACCTGATTGGGTTGTGGAAGTCCTTCTAACCTTGTCTTCCACCTACCATCCTTCCCACAGAGCACGGGCAGAACACCAGAAGACGATTATTTGTCTCTCAACAGACTCACCTAACCCATCATCATGTAATGACAAATAGAGTCGGTTAAACATGCCTTCTATTCGCTTATACAACCATTCTAAAATCTTGGTATCTAATGTTACAGATTTAACAAAAATAGGGATATAAAAAGGGAGATAGGGATACGTCTGCTTATGGGCTTGCTATAGAGATTCTAGAATACTAATTATTAAGTTGACCTTTGAAATTAGAGGGGCTTTGTATTGGTTTTGCGGTAACCCAACCACCTGTTGATTCTAACCACTCCGCGTAACCCGCTGTACCTGAAAGAGTCCAGTAACCTACATCAACATCAGCTTTTTTGACCCACAACTGGTAGAAGTCGTCATGTGGGTATAGCTGCCATACCCCATAGCCTGGAAACGGAGTTTCCAAGCTGTCTCTAACTCATCTCTCTTCCCATCTCCATTCCAGAGGGTTCTCCGCACTCAAGAAGGCGTACTCCTTAAAGTGTGGCGTGTTTTCAGTCCATATCGTGTCAACGTTTCCCCTCGCCGTGTGAGCAAGCACACAATCAAACACATCACCGTTAACTATGGACAGGTCCCTAGCCGACTCAAAGGCCTCGCTATAGGTGGCGGCGTTTGGAAGCATCTTCCCAATCGCCACGCTTTTCTCATAAAGCATACATAGTTCAGCGGCCTCTCCTGGAGTCAACGGCTTCTTCACCCTCCCTCCAGTTATGACTGAGTAAAACTCCAAAAGATTCTGATAAGAAACATAGGTCTTGATCAAACCGCTTATCGAAGCCTTAATGATAAGAGACGCCTTACTATAATATGGGCTCAAACGATCATGCGCATAACAGAAGATCATGGTATCAAGCAGGATTCTCTTCTGAGCATGAACGCTCTGCGCAACATCAACGTCGTCAACTAATATCCTCATAAATCTCCCTTCTGGTCAACCCGCTTGGCACACCGACCTCGCGAGCACTCGTCAGGGCGTCAAGAATCTGCTCCTCAGCCGTCTTCCGCTTTAACTCTACCTTAAAGCTCTTCCTATCCAAAACAGCCATAGTTAATTTATCGCCCTCCTTTAAGCCAATCTTCTCCCTAACCTCTGCCGGAACGTAGATCTTCTTCTTATGATAGGTCGTTTCAACCAACCACGTCACCATTGACCAAATAACGGTATACCCATATATAAATGTGCCCATAAAATGATTAACCCACAAAAGTACGCCCTCATGGCGCTCGATTCACAAGCCACGTATACAACCTTAACGATCACATCTTTCGTTTTCGACAGATTGTAGGCATTAACTGAACACGAAGCTTTCCTTTCAATTTGACCTTTATCTTTAATCCAAGTCCCTTCTCTCCCTTTTTGATATATCTGGTGGACATCTCTAGTATTGGATGTTTGGATGTGCCTTGAGATGGCTTAGTACTTCGTGTTTTACGTCTCCTAGTGATAACAACACCACAACTTGATTGGGTGTAGAAGCTCTTCTAACCAAGTCTTCCACCTACCATCCTTCCCACAGAGCAGAACGCTAGAAGACGATTCTCGGTCTCTCAACAGACCCACCTAATCCATCATGTAATGACAAAAAAGAGTCGTTAAGGATGTAATGTTGTTTATATACCGTTGAATTAATTGATGCTATGGTGGCAGCTATGGGGTTATGTGGGGAAGCGAAGAGGAAATTCGATTTGGAAAAGGAAGCTTACTGGGAGATGAGAGATGAGCTTCTCAAAAAATATGAAGGGAAATGGATTGCGATTGTAAGAGGCAGGGTGGTGGCTGTTGGCGACACCAGCTATGATGTGGTTGAGAAGGCATCGAAAATTAGGGTGTGTGGACCAATCTACATCAATAAGGTTGGTGAGGAAAAGAATGTCGTTAGAAGATATAGGAGATATGGAAGGTCTTGGTTATATGATATGGAGTATGATCCGCCAGCGCCTGTGGTAAAAGGAAAACTCCTCAAGTTTGATGAGAGCCTAATGGTTAAGGAAGACAAACTGCTTCTGGATACAGGATCTGATGGTAGCGCCCTCTCAGATGTGATTTGTAAGTCATTGAATGTGTATGAGGATCCTATTGGAGTCTTTATGGTCAGTGGTATCGGAGTGAGGGCGGAAGAGAGGGTTATTTATAGGGCGAGGGTTGACATAGATGGTTTCAGAGCAATAGCGCATGTGGATTGTAGAGATGACATAACTGAAGTGGTATTGGGAAGAGAGGTTCTTAATCGATTTCGAATAATTTTGGATAAAGGGAAAAAGCTTACAATCTCAGAATGAAAAAAGCAGAATTTATCAGACATTTAAACTACCGTAAACGGTTATGGTCAAGCCACCACGCGTACATGTCAAAAGAAAAGTTTAACAAGTGCGTTAATGAGGCATCGCTTAAAAGCTGGCTAAGATGCTCCGCATCCTCGGCTTCCTAACACGAACAAAAGTCTACCTGTTCCGGGAAAACCCACTTTCGGAGAGAGATAAAAGTGCGCGCGCGAAAAAGTCATATATATCATCCTGCAAATTGTTTGAAGCCATGAAAAACATAGACACGGTTATCGTTCGAGTTATGAAAGCTGAAGATGCTGAGGGTTCAGCAAGGGTTTCGACAGAAGCAATGGAAGACGCGTGGAGCCGTTATGAAAGAGACTATTACCCCAGGAAAGCATTAGAATTTGACAAGTCACTGCACACGCCGGAAAACTACACGAAGAGAATTCAAGAGCCAAACGAATTCCTTTTTGTAGCTGAGGAAGATGGCAAAATTGTCGGGGTTGTGACAGGCAGAATATTGCGGGGCTATGAGAAGGAAGGCGGTCTCGCCTTACTGGGTTGGATATGCACTCACCCGTCAAGGCAAGGTAGAGGCGTGGGCGAAACTTTACTCAACCATTTAATAGAATACTGCAAAAGGCAAAAATGCCACAAGATAACCCTCCACACACTCCCAGTTTTAATGCCGGCACTGAAGCTATATTTGAAGCTCGGGTTTGTGCCAGAAGCATATCTCCACAGAGAATGGTGGGGCGTAGACTTCATAAAAATGAGCAAATGGCTTTAACCCACTTCAAAAACTCCAAAACGGAACGGAATGGCGAAAAACAAAGCAAGAGTGGGCAGAGCTACAGACCAAACCACGGAGGAAACCATGCTATGGAACGACCAACAAAGAGAGCTGTGGACTGAAAATAAATAGCTTGCACGCTTAATCAAAGTCTGCGGCTTTTTGATGCAGACTAAAGTTTACTTATTCTGGTCCATGACACATTCACGCTGAGAAGTGAAAAAATTTAATGGAGTTTTTAAAATTTCCCCACCAAGAAGTTGGAGAGCTTATTGGACATCATGTTAGAATATCAAATACTTTGTTCAAGCTAAAAAGAGCAATTCCGTTAATGTCGATATTTTCCTGCAATTTTTATCTCTTTGTACTCCCTTTCTATCAAGTAGAATTGCTTTCATTCCTGCTGATTCTGCTCCAAGGTAGTCCTCGACAAATTGATTACCTACGTGGAGCATTTTCGTCAAGGGCGTGTTAGACATTTTTGAAGCTATCTTGAATATTTGTGGGTCTGGCTTTTCATATCCCACACTTCCTGATGCGACCAGAACATCAAAATAGCCTGCAAGCCCAGCTTTGCTTAGATATGTTTCGCAGTTCTTCTTTGAAGAAACGTTTGAGATCGCTATTATTCTGATGCCTCTTTCCTTGAGAGCCATAATCGTCGGTTCCACATCATCGTAGGCTCGAAACTCTGCCTTTTGGAGCCACAGATTACGAAGCTTAACTGCGACATCACTTTGATTTGGTATCTTAATATTCGACACCATCCTTTCAAGCATGCCCGCCCATGCATCTTCGTTCCAAACCCTACCAGTTCTGGCTTTCTCCCGACTCCACCAGCTACCTGCCTCTTCAAAAGCCACCTTAACTTGGTTGACATCCACATTACACGCAAGCTCCGTCAGAATTTCGTGAAAGACGACATAATCCTCTTTCACTTTGTAGAAGAGGGTGCCCCCACAGTCAAAAGAAATCGCTTTAAAATTCTTCATGTCGGTCCTTTGCATGTTACTATCAAATTTGCCAGTCATGTCCTTGCCATCCACACTCCAAGCTCTATGGATATCCATATAATGCCACATCCACGTAATATCCATCAACAAAATAATAACATTTCATAGCACCAGCTTTATTGAAGCTATGATGCTCAAGGGCACCTACAATAGGCGAGCTCGTTTCCGGTATATAGGCAAATATTCTCCGATACCCATATCTTTCCCGGAAGTCTTTAACAGCCCTGACTATAGCATCAGCGGATTCATAAGGCATTTCGTTGACATCTACAATTGCTTCTTCGAACCTTGGACTTGGAAAAGGCAGAAAACCAGCCCTAAAGCGAAGATATCCAAGTATTTTATCACCCTTAAAACACGCGATGCAGTATTTCCCTTCCATGGACTTTAACTCTTCATACCATCTTTTGGCTTCTTCTTTTGTGATGGGGGGAATCCTGTGACTGGATTTTGTGGATTCTGTGCAATTTTGAAGTCTATGAAGTTCGTCCAAATCATGTTCCATTAGCTGCCTAACGTTTATGTCCGCCTTGCTGGTTGCAGGAAGGCTTGTGGGGAGATGAGTCAACAGTGGACGTTCGAGCTTGGGTTCGCAGGGTGCAAGTTCCAAACCCATGATGTAGTTCTTTCTCCAAGAACCCTCAATGTAAACTCCATCATCCTCGTATGCTTCAATCTTAAACCCAAACTTTTTGTATAGCCTTACCGCTCGCTCGTTTCCCTCGGTTGTCCCAAGCATAATTTTGCGGCATCCCAGCTCCTTGGCAAGCCTTATAGCCTCATTCATGAGCGCGCTGCCAACCCCTTTCCCCAATGTTTTCTCCTCACTTCTATTCCAAGCCATGCCACATGCCGATCTCTTCCAGCTCTGGAATGCACATTTACATAGCCAGCTGGTTCACCATCCAACTCAGCCACAAGATATTTTCTTCCGCTTTCCTCCAGCTCTTTTTTGAGAAATTCACTGATTTCATGTTCGGTTCTTGGATAAATACTTAGAGAGTATTTGGCAACCTCAGGATCATTAGCAGCTTCAGTTAGCCAACCCAAATCTTCCGCAAGCAGGCTGCGAAACCTCAGTTTCAAATCAACACACCTCTTTTTGAAATAAAATAAATAGATTGCATTGAAAATAACCTTTTTCCAAACAGTTGATGGGAGAAAAGAAACATATACAAAAGAGATAAAAAAGCCGCCTCGAAAGGCTTGCCCTTCTAATCAAAGTCTGCAGCTTCATAATGCAAACGAAAGCTTACCTTTTTTGGTCTAAAGACATTTTCCAGCCCCTTTAAACTTAAGTTTTATTAGAAAGATAAAACAACAAGTGCGAAAGAGATGGTTTGTCATGACGCTTTTGAAGGGCGAAACGGTTCGTCTACGTCCCCTCGAGCCAGATGACATGAAGGATATTTTTCATTGGGTTAATAACCCTGAGGCTGTCGGCGAGTTTGACGTTTTTCATGTGGCAAGTTGGGCTGAGGTTGAGAAGTGGTTTAAAAAGGCTGGAGGGCCTCATCAGTTTTCAACACTTGTGATTGAGAAGAACAAGGATGAATCCAAGATAGGTTTGGTTCTCCATTATCTTTCACATCCGATCATGCGAAATATAGAAATCGGCTTCCAAATATGGGACCCTAAAGAAAGGAACAGGGGGTATGCAACAGAAGCCGTAAAACTCCTGGTTGATTATCTTTTTTCGACCAGTAATATTGCAAGAATTCAGGCAACAACGCATGTTCTGAATAAGCCAGCCCAAAGGGTCTTAGAAAAATGTGGTTTCATAAGGGAAGGAAAATTAAGAGAAGCATTGTTCACTGGTGGAAAATTTGCGGACGTTTACATATATGGCATTACGAGAAAGAAGTGGAAACAATGACACGTATGATAAAGCGTTTAGCATCCCATTTTTCTTCTTTAGGCTCTGCCTTTCTAATTTTATGGTCGGTAATGTTTCTTGTAGTTTTCGCTGACTCTATGGCAGGTCCAGCGATTCCATACCAAATAAGAGATTTTTTGAAAGAGGAGGCTGTTGTGGTTATGACCATTGGCACCCTTAACTCATTTTTTAGTCTTATGAGAACATCTGCGAGCTTGCCATGCGGGTTAATCTCAGACAAGTTTGGAAAAGGAAAGCTTGTTTTCGTGGCACTTATATTTTTTCCACTTTCCTACATTTTCCTCATTATCTCCAGCGGTGTTTCATGGCTGTTTGCCAGCTACTCAGTGGCGGGAATATGTTTTGGCATATTGGGGCCAGCCATTAGAGCCTTGATAGCAGATACCACACAGAAGGCTTCAAGGGCCACAGCCTATGGCATATTCAATCTCTCATGGATACTAAGCCAAATTCCAGCTCCTATAATCGGCGGATTTCTTGCGGAATCCGCGGGCCTGAAGGTTCCCTTCATGGCTGCACTCATGATTTCTATCGCGAACGTTATTCTACTTTTTAAGGCAATGAAAAGCATAAAGGAATCTAAAACAACGGAACAAGAAATCTCGCTTATGTATGAGAAATCTGCTGAAAGGTTAACAGCTGGTTATAAACGGATTTTGTTTCTTTTTGGGGGAAACAGCATCTTGTCGGGTTTAGCTAATGGCATTTTAATGACAATCTTTTATGCTTACTTAATGTATGGGCTTGGTGTTTCTGTCTTTGAGATGGGGCTTAGTTTTTCCATAGGATGGGGAATTGCAACGGCGATTGCTCAGCTTCCAGGAGGTAAAATGGCAGACAAAATTGGTAGAAAACCCATAATCTTAATGTGCACGGTCGCGGCTGCCCTCTTAATTCCGTTGCTTCCGCTGACAGTTACCTTAATACAGTTCATTTGCGTTCTTGGACTAATCTCTTTCATAGGAAACTTATCATATCCAGCTTACTCAGCTTGGCTAATGGATCATACACCAACCAAAAGAAGGGCTGGAGGTTTTGGCTTAACAGGAGCGGCATTCGGCATAGGCACCATAATAGGCCCGGCAATCGGCGGAATTTTGTGGGCTTCGTTTATTCCCAATGTCATCATTTCCTTCATCATCGTAACTGCGATCTCCCTACTCAGAATTCCAATAATATTAGTCATAAAAGCATAAAAACAATGCCTTTCTGTCACATTCCCTTCGGAAGAAAGAAAGCTTACGCTGAAGAAATAAAGAAAGCATGTCCTGGAAGGCTTACACAATTAATTAAGGTCTGTGGATTGTTGCTGCAAACAAAGGCTTATCTATTCTGGAAAAAGGACCTTGCAATGTCTTAGGCAATGTTTATGGTAGCTTCTATTCTTCCCTCCTTTTCGGTTCATGTATTAGGAGGAATGTTAAAATGGCGGTTGGGATGGTGGATGCCAATAGAAGGATGAATGGTAGTTGAGGCGAGATGTTCTCGTAGAGGAATCCACCGACCAGTTGGCCTATCGATGCTAAAACATAACCGAAAAAGGCTGTGAAACCCATCACTTTTCCCCTGTGCTCCCTCGGGACCAGATCAGCCTCCATGGATCGGTAGGCTATACCCATTAGTACACTACCAATCCCGGACATCAAAAAGAAAACGGCGACTCTCGGAAAGTCACCGAATATGAAGAAGGGCATGCCAAGCATGAAAAGGATGTTTGATGCTATGAGGGGGTTTTTGCGGCCTACCATATCAACGAGTTTTCCGATCGGTAAGGCTGAACCAAACATAATAGCAGAATTCAAAGTGAGAAGAAATGCCCACTGAAACTCCTCGATGCGAAGGATTTTGGTAGCATAAACGACGTAGTAGGGCCAGCACATGCTGGCAAAGAACTCCCCTACCATGAAGATGAGGAAGAGGTAGAGGGCGGTGCGAGGGATTATTCTCCAGACGCCGATGCCTTCCTTAACAGCCCTGGGATAAACACCCACGGCATCCATGAGGTTTATCTTGTCAACCTCGACTTCTAACGTTTCTCGCAGCCTTACCCTCACGATGGCGGCTAATAGAAAGAAAGCGACCGCCATGAAATAGGCTATTCTCATACCATCAACAAGACCATGACTCACATATAGAAAGCCAGCCACTAAGGGTGAAGGTATAGAAACGATCCCTATAATCTGTGTAATGGAGAATCCCATCCCACGCTTCTCAGGCGGCAGCGAGTCAGCTGTCATTGCCCTCAGCGCAGGCTGGTAGATGAGGCAGAGGCTATAGAGTACTGCCCCAGCCATGATGAAGTGCCATGTTGGGGCAAGCGCGTAAAGAACATGCGACGCAGCAAACCCAAACGTCATCGTAACTATGAGCTTCCTCCTCCCATACCTATCTGCTAAGTATCCCCCTGGGAACTGAACCAGAGCCAACGCCATNGAAGGATGCGAATCCAATAAGTCCGAGGATGAACGGTGTCCCTCCAAGCTCCAAGACGAATAAGGAGTAATAGGTTTCAGGAATGGGCCCCGCAAGGTGCATCAAAACCCAACTAACCATCAATATCAAAATGTTTCCACGAACGAAAGAAAACTCCCTCCTCAGACCGTCGATCAATCGCATGACCTCAACAAACCTCAAAGAGAACCACTGTAACACCCTCACAGTAAAAAAGTTTACGCAAGCCGTTACGCAGGTTATAAGATTCTAAATTCAACATCCTTTAAAGATTCAAATTCTACATCCAACAGCCATCAGAAACGGGACGTCTCAAACTCCCTTTAGCCTATCAAACTCTAAAACCCAGCCAAAAACTTAACAAGACTTTAATGTTAAAGGACTTGTTAAGGTAAGGAGGTTCTTCATGATAAAGAGGCATCTAAAAATCTATGTGGAGAACTCTGTGATCAGTGCTTATCATTTCGCGCCAAGATTAATCGTGGTTGCCACGAGGCGCCTCTTTGAGAACGCTGTTAGGGAGAAACATAAACTGTTTACCTCTGATGTAACTATCGCTGAGCTTGAGAAAGCAGATAGAGAGGTGAGGGAGAAAGCATTAAAAGTAATTGAAACCTTTGATGTTAAGGTTGTGTCGATGACCGTTGAAGCCAGAGATTTAGCCAACGAATACGTTAAGAGGGGCGTTATCCCGGCGATGTATCGCCCAGACGCCGAGCACATAGCGGTTGCAAGCGTACTGGGTTTCGACGTGTTGACAAGCTGGAACCTAGCTCATATCGTAAAGTTAAAAACCAAGAGGATGGTTCGAATTATAAATGAGGAACTTGGTTATCCTGTGCCGGAGATAGTGAGGCCAGATGAGGTATAAAAAATGGAGGAGTTAAGGGAACCTAAGTTTATGAGAGAAATCCACAAGATCAGAGCCGAGTTATCTAAGATGTCGCCAACCGAGTATGAGAAATACCTCAAAGAGGTTAGGGAAAAATACGCTAAGAGGCTGAGACACCTTTACGTGCATATACCCGTAGTGAAATCAAAGCAAAAGTTGGAAACCGTTACTTCTTCATAGGCTACCCTCCCGATGAGCATGGAAACGGTTGCGGCGATGGCCCGCTACACCCGTTTTTCGAACACGCAAGCTTAACAAAATTGCGAGGATTGGGATATTTTCCTTTCTTCGGAAAGGGCAAGCCTAGAAAAGCTACGGAGAATGTCAGCTGATGAGGTGAAGAGGGTTAAAGATATCTTTAAAGGGGTTTCTAGGTCCAGCGGTGCGTATCGGAAGCGCATCATGTCGGTTCATGAAGCCTACCTGACCCATGAACAATTCTGCGATGGGGTTGAAAGGGCAGGACTGGAAAAGCTGGCTAAGATGCTCCGCATCCTCGGCTTCCTAACACAAACAAAAGTCTACTTAATATGGAAAAACATCAGTCTTAGCGCGCCCTAAAGGAATAACCAATTCTCCGATTATTTGTTTAAGAGTTAGTCCTATTTTCCTTTAATTTGACCTTTATCTTTAGTCCAAGCCCCTTCCCTCTTTTCTCAAGATATCCAGAAGACATCTCTATATTTGGATGTTTGGATGGGCTTTGAGATAGCTTAGTACGTCGTATTTTACGTCTCCTAACGATAACAACACCACAACTTGATTGGGTTGTCTGATCACACCCTTTAGAGGGAGCCTCGTGTTGGCGTCTTTCTGGGCTTTTATCATGGGTCTTTTAGATCGGTGGTCCCCTTCTTCCAGTCTATATTTAAGATTAGGTGGTGAAGAATGTCGCGACCTATCAAAACCTCTTCTACGTCGTCTCTTATGTCCACGGCTGTCACTATCTCTATCCCTTTCACGGTAAAGATTGCGGCATATAGTGCCCTTAACTCTGGCTTTCCACCAATTCCCATGGTTTCAGCGAGGGCTATTGGTTGCCTATGAAGCTCCAGCCTTTCATCGATGTCTATTGTTACGATTGTTCCATCGCTTCCGGTGTCTATATAACCCTTAACGATCACATTTTTGGTTTTCGGCAGATTATGGATATTGACTAAGCACCAAGGGAATGGAGGATAATAGGTTTCATCTATTCCTGTAGACTCTGCGCTCAACCCTTTGCTCCTCGCCAACCTTGGTTACGTAAAATACCTCTCCGCCAGTAACCTCATAGGCCCTCTTGACAACTTCACCAAAATCATCTCCCTGAGCCACCACCCCACCATTGCATATCGCAACCCATTTACCCTTGAACCCCTCTAAGAGTTTTGATCTTAACTCTCCATAGGCTTCCTTTTCCTTCAACAATTTCTCCATGGACATGCCCATACCCAATGTATACCTATACAAGAAAGCATTATAAAGATTCGCACACCAATCCTTATAATGATCACAACTTGATTGGGTTGTGGAAGCTCCTCTAGCTTTGTCTTCCACCCACCATCCTTCCCACAGAGCACCGGCAGAACACAAGGAGGCTTTTGGTCTTTCAACCATAGACCCACGGCGCTTGCCCTCATATCAGGGTTGATTTACGGTGAGAAGCCAAGTTGGAAAGACCCAGTGAAGTACGGTTTTGCCGTGGGAGGGGAAGATGGGGTTCCGTTTCCAGTTGTCAGAACCGCTTATGACGAGGCTGTCGAGGTCTTGGAGAGTGCTATAAAGCAGGCGAGGGTCGGCGATAAAGAGCGAATAAACGCCGTCAAGAGACTCCGCAGCTTCACAAAACAGAAATGAGAAAAAAAATATTCACATGAATGCGTAAGTTTTTTAAGAAGAGGGTGATATCTCCACGTTGTGTGGGGTTTCGGGTTTTAATTCCACTTTATTAGCTTAAAAATGGAGTTCTTGCAAGCATGACTGTCCAATTTAGCCGTCACGCGTTGGAAAAGGCGCATGGAAGAGGCTAAAAACGTCACACATTTATAATGCGTTAAGATCTCCAGATGATCTCTACGAAGATGTTGAACATGGAACCGTAATAGCCGTGAAAAAGGCCAACGACAAGTCCATCATACTTGCCTATAGAGAGGAAGCTGGGGTAGTTAAGTTATAACTATCTACTACACTACTAAACTTGACAGGCTTATAAAATCCAGAGCGGTGAGGGGTGCATGGAGGAGGGTAAAGTGAAAGCATGGTATGATAAATCGGTCGACAGGAAGAGGGGCCAAGCCACGAGGTAATCGAGGCAGACCCCGATGTTCACCTTGAACTGGATGAAAAAGGGAAAGTCATAGGAATAGAAATATGGAACGCTGGAAAAAGCGGCCTTATACAGCAGATGGCAAAAGCCGTAGCCGAGTCAACGTCATAAAACGGAATCCTGCAAAAAGAACAGAATATTTTAGCTATACCTTTTGCTGGCGTTTAGTATGGTTAATCCAACTATTTTTCCTTCTTTGAGGCGGATGATCACGCCTTCCTCGGTTATGTCTGAGTCGTCGGCTTCCTGGGGCTTCCCAAAGCTTATGCAGAGAACGTCCCCTTTAGGGTCGTAGTCGAGGGCTATGTTACGTATCAGCTCTGCTTTCTCCAAAGTACACCCCTTCTAAGTAACTTATAGGGCTTGGATATAAAGAATGCTGTTATTACGAGGCCCTCTTCATCTAGCTCCCGATACACTACGCAGAGGTATTTTGGGCGTTTAGGAACTACCTCACAAAATCTTAAGGCCAGATATTCTCCAAACCATCCTGAAACGACGTAGTCCGGATCTTCCACAGTCCTCTTAACTTAGCGCGCGATATCGGCATAAAATAAGCCCAAAACAAGCCTATTTTACCTTGCCTTTTCGGCACGTTTCGACAACAATTCGAGTAGAGAGAAAGCGATGCCTTAATTCGAAAGCTCTTCTTTTCAACAAAGCGCTTATAGCCTCAGCCTCTTTCTTTGTCCATGCTCTGCCAAATTTATCCTCGATTCGTTGGTAAGCTTGACCTAGAGTTAATCTAACAACCGTACTCAGAACGGTTTCAAGATTTGGCTCTATTCCTTGTTCACTTAACCAGGCTCTTATCAGCTCTTCCCATTTAGTTGCATTATTGTATATGTTGTCGATTTGCTCCTCAATAGATAACCTTACATCTTTATCCAAAAATCCCATTTTTCATCACCTGTCCTTACTTCTCTTCTCTTAACAGAGGACATTTCTTCTGTAGAACCTCGGTTTTACCCGTTACCCTACCAAGCTCCCTGCTCATTTTGTAGAGCAGAATGTAAATTGGTGTGTTTGCGGCTAGGAGGGCTAAGAAGAAACCGATAATTAATTCCATCTCCATATTTTTATCCACCTAAGAAGTTAAACAGAAAAAATGGGGAGAAGGGTTTTACCCCTTCTTTTCCTTTATGGAATCTAGCACCTTTTCAGGCGGTTCATCTCTGAACAGGGGTTTGACCTCGACCTCTATGGCTGGTGCGTATCAGCTTTCCTTTCTAGTCCATATAAATCTGTCGTCTGTGATCATCGGGTAGAGCTTTTTCTTGATGAAGTTCATGAAGATATGTGGGCTTCCTCAATTAACAGTACATAGCTGGAGATACATATACGCTACCAAACTATACCTGAAGGGCATCCCAATGGACGCTATCAAGGACATTTTAGGTATCGATAAGAAGACGCTTAAGTACTACGTCAAAGCAACCGAGGAGAGAAAGAGGAGGGTCTTCTTCAAGTACATGGAAAAGGTAAGCGCACTACCGAAAGATGTGAACCCGTTCATGGAAAGATCCTGATGAGTACCGGAACTAAGATGCCTGCTATCGCAACTATAATGCCTAAAACTGTGAAGTAGGTCTTTGTGGAGTCTCTCCAATCATCAACTCGCCTATCTACTGCCTCTACCTTTGTCGTGAGAAGCTTCATCTCGGACGTGAACACTTCCTTCGTTACCATATTATTGTTAATTTTTGTAACCTGATCGTTTATGTATTTGATTCTCTCATCATGGTCAAGAAGCAACTTTAATATTTGACTCAGAAGATCCACTATGTCTGCGGCCTTCTTCTCTTCACTCAACTCACACGGACCTCCCACGTTTCAGATTCTACGTATCTCCTGACTATCTCCTCGATGGTACGTCTGATCACCCCTCCATGCGTTTTACCATTAGTGCGATATACTTTATCGATGAACTGGTCCCAGAGTTCCTTGTCTATCCTAACCGTGGTAACCACCTTGTCGCTCATAATGCTCCCCCATTAGCTCTATGTAGCAGAGACTTATATAAGTTCATCATGACATTGTCGAGTCTTTCTTTTGTGACATCCAGCAGAAAGCTTATATTGAAGTCATATATTCTTGATTTCATGAAGTGATAAGTATGCCTGCGGGACTTGTTGAGTTCTTAATCGGTCTTGCGTTAGGAGGCATAGGAGGTTATGGCTTTGGTTATAATGTCGCTTTAAACCAGTTGAAAACTGAGATGGAGGCTTTAAAGTGGACAGTATTCAAACAGAGAGAGGAAATTACAGAGCTTAAGGCTGCATATAAGGTTTCTCAAAGTCAGATTCAAGCGTTGATTGAGAGTAACGCGGAACTCCAAGAACATGTAACTAGAATGATGAACATACTCAGGCAGATCCTCGAAGTACCCTCATCTGCGAGGCGAGGTTACTATACTACATAAGAGATAACGGAACGGAAATAAGCCCAAAACGGGCTTATTTTATGCCGATATCGCGCGCTATTTTTCTTGGTAGCATTAGTATTTGATGAAACTGGTTTCACGTAAAACTTATGTGGTTTTTCGCCAGTAGGTGTGAGAAAAAGGGGTGACGCGAGTTGATAATGGATAAAAGAGGAATGGCGGTCTTAATCAGCATGGTGTTTGGGGCGGTGTGTCTTGGAAGTGTGCTCCCTGGCTGGCTTGGATTGGGCACGTTGCATCGCGTTGAGGTCTCAACCTCTGCTATAGTGTATGAGGGACAGCCGATTACATTGACGGAGGCTGAGAGAGGTAAGGTTGTCGAATTGTTGCTAGCCGACTTGAAGGTGCAGGAGCTACTGGATAAAGGCTACATTATGGACTCCATCGAGGCATGGGAGTTCACACGCGATGATGGTGTGGACAAGATAGCCCTTGTCAAACTTGTTAAGGGCGATAGCCACGCATATGCTGTGGTGGATTTGATTAAGTGGACAGTTAGGCGAGTCACCGAGCCGACCAAGCCTTAAGCGGGAATAACTTAAAGTGTTTCGGCAGACCTAACCAAATAAGTGGAGATGGAGATGGACGCTAAGAAGGTGCTCCCCGTCCTATTTTTGCTCCTTTCATGCTTTCTCATCTCACTGAAGCTTTCCACGCCTACTGCGGTTGAGCTATAATCTACAATGAGAGGGTTTATGTTGAAGAGTTGCCGGGCTGGTATACAGTCAGCGACATCGTAGAGGTTTCCCTGATCTCCCTACTGTTAGGTTTTTCATTAGCTCTCACCTCGAGAAACATCTTAGCCGGAGGCACCTTACAAGTCCTTATGTTAAAGGAGGTTGAATCGGGCGGTGAGCCTGTGCATAAATTGATAAGGTTAAGGCCTGATGAGGCGAAGCTTTACACCACCGTCAAAGAGAAGAGGGAAATACTCCAGAGCGATCTGATTGAAAGTATGCGGTTCTCTAAATCAAAGGTCACAAGAATACTGGATAAGCTTGAGTCTTTAGGCGTGTTGGAGAGAAGGAGGCATGGAATGGGCAACATGGTGGTGCTAAAGATGAAGTTAGAGGCCATAGAGGTTGAGAGGGTCTAAATGCCTCTTGCTAAGAAGAACTTATATAATCATCCATCGCATCATCGCCGTGAATGCCAGTGCAAACAGTGTGATCTTTATCAAACTCTACAACCTCTAAAGAACGACACGCGCACCAGGAAAATAGCCACCTGTACCATAGTTTTGAACACTTTTCTTACTTACACATATGTTCTTTTTTTAAAAAATACCTATGTTACAATGTGTCTGATGTACAGATGTGGTTAATTTAAACTCGTTTTTGTCACAATTTTAGTTTTGCACTTTCCGTTTGGCGCGCGCGCTAATATGCATATGCGTCATATAAGCCTCATGGCGACCTATTGGGTGCTACTTTGCGTTTGAAGTCCGTATATGTTGTGGTGTTAACGCGTTTGCTTGCTGCTTCTCTAAGTTTCTCGTCCTCGGTTACGAGGATGGCCCCCATGTTTTCTGCAGCGACTATGTATGAGGCATCATAAAATGTCAGCTCCCCTCCGCCAGCCAACCTAAGGGTGCTGGCAAGATTCAGCTCCTCAAATCCAACCACATAGATGATGCCTCTCGCCGTTAAGCCCTTAAGTACGTCCATTGCCTCCACAGCGTCTTCTAATGATATAAGCCTTAGAAGGGTGGAGAGCTTCCATAAGCTGTTGCCCGCCTCATACACAGCCAAGTCCGTTGTAGACAACCGCTCCTCAGCGGCCTTAACGATCAGCTTTTCACCAAACTCGCTCAGCAACGGCACCAGCGCCGAAGCGTCCAGAAGATATTTCACCTAGCCTCCCTATCCTCTCGCACCAACCTGGCTATCAGCCCGGGGTTCACCCTGCCACCCAAACGCCCCTTTAGACCCTCAAGCCTATCGGCGAGGTCCCTCAGCTCCAGCTCCTCCACATGCCTCTTGAGTAGCTCCCTCACGGCCTCGCTTACGCTAACTCCATACTTCTCAAGCCTCTCCTTGAGCTCGCTTGGAATCCTAACGCTAATCATGACGCTACCCAACAAACCACCGTAATACATAATGTAATACCAATTTATAAGCCTTCTGTCAGTCACCCACGGATTTATCCGTGGGGCTTGAGGCTTGAGGTGGTTTGATGCCATCTTCCACACCTTTCATCCCTCCAAACACGTCTACTGACGGAGGCGTTCCCGAGGGGAATCTGACCCTTAGTTGGTCGGCTACGTGGGTCGCCCCCTCGGCGATGTTGAGGCTTGCTGTTCGGTCTCTGTCTGCTTCGTAGTTGCATTTGGCACATCTGAAGTAGCTGTAGCCTCTCCAGTTCTCCCTACCGACGTGTCCACATCGTGGACATGTCTGGCTGGTGTGATGGGCTTTGACTTCCTTGACGCATATGCCTTCCCTTTCGGCTACATGCTTCAAGGCATGTCTAAAGAACCCGTAGGGAATGCGGTTGACTTTTCTTCTGGTTTTTTGCTCCATTCTCCCTTACGCTTCCTGAGGTGTCTAAGCCTTTCGATGGCGATGTTGGCGTTGAATGTTTTAGCGAGATTGACGATTTCATTGGTTATCTGCCGTACTCTCGTCTTAACATAGTTTCTCTGTTTTCCGCTGAGCCTCATGAGTTTGAGTCCAGCCTTGCCCTTAGAAACGGTGTCTCTATACCTTTGGAGTTTGGCTCTGCGTTTCTCAAACTTGAATTGCCTCGTGGAAACGTCCTGTCCATAGTACGTCTGCTTCAACATCTTATCCTCACCGATTATGGATACGGCAATTTTAGAGCTGTTGATGTCTATACCCATCCAGTTTGGTCTGATGGTTGGCTTGGGCATATCTTTGGAGAGGACGACGAAGAACCTAAGGTTCTGCTTCATTATGATGCTGGTTATCCGCCAGCCCTCTTTAAGATGCTCTTTGAGGCGTTGATGGGCTCCATCCTGGCTTATCGGCAGCCCTATTCTTTCATGGTTGAGCCTGAGGCTGAGGACGGGGTTTCCACGCTTAGTTTCTTTGAAGCTGAAAAGGCGTTTGTCGAAGCGGACGATGCACTTCTTTATGCCTTCATCTACAGTCTTCCTTATGCTCCAAGCGTAGCTCGTAGCCTCAATTATGAGCTGGTTGGCTACATGGTGCTCGTCCCTGAACCTATCGTAGGTGGCTTCATGGAGATGTCCCCTATTCTTGACGCCGTCAAGAAGGTTGAGGGCATCGCCAACAATTTTATTCCACTGCTTAAATAAATCATGGTCGCAATTCCTCCCACGATTAAAATGCGTGGGCTTCCTTGCGACGGGATGGTGAAAGCCAGCGATCTATGCCTTTACGCACATTCCAATCCGTGTGCTGTTATGATTGTGGCGGTGACCCAACAGCACTCGTAGCATCTCGTCTTCAACGCTAAACTTTATGTTTGTGTTCATTTTTGCTCGACCCACTGCTTGACCTCGGCGCGTTGACGCTCCTTGTTGAGCACCCTGTAGAGGTCGCCTAGAGGCACGAAGAAGGCCTGGCCCAAGACCCTTATGGTCAGGCTCTTCCCCGACCTGCTCAGGGAAACCCACCCAGCGCTCACAACCTTACCCTCCTCCGCCCCGCTTACCTCTCCCTCTGACTTATCCTCCCTTCCCTGCTTCAGTCCTCTTCCCATTTCTTGATGGCTTTCACCCTTGTGATAAATCAATTCATAATCCACCTTTTCATTCTAAGTTTGTCCTTCTTCCGATCTTTATGCTATATGCCGACAGCGCTAGGGCTCCCCCAACCACCCCAACAAGAAGCCTGCAATGAAGCCTCCGCCCATGAGTAGGCTGAGGATGGAGAATATGATGACGAGTATGCCGCCTGAAATGTTCTCGCCTTTGTAGAGGAGTAGGCCCTATCAACACTATGAGCCCGCAGATGGCTCCGAAAATCGTTAAGTATGGTAGGAAACGTGTTCCAACCAGCATGTAGTGTGACTGGTGAAGAGTGAAGTAGAAGATGGCGAAAGTGTATCCTAAGCTTAGCCAAGCAGCGTTTAGGACGATGAAGATGCTAGAGATGAGGGAGAGGACAAAGCCGGCAACAGGTCTCTTAAGCAAAGACACCCAATCTCTCCTAACACACAGATTTTGATCTATCAACTCCAATTTATAGTTTAGGAAATGGTCCATCCCAGCGTACGCGCCCTTGCGGAATAAAGTTTGTGAATTCTAAGCTGGTGTGGTTAGAGCCCATCGGATAGAGGGATGTTCTCTTAACTTCTCGTGGAAGACTCCCTCTTCGTCAATGAGTTCTGGTTCAAACCTTTTCGCCTTAAAGAACTGGTCGATAACCCTAACCTCGTTCTTTGTGAAGGCGGCCATTATGGATTTGCTGAATCTAATCACCCCTCTTCTCATATCATCGAAGTTGAAATCTGAAACTGTTTCCCTCTGCAGCAGATTTCTTGGGCTTGAGTCTATTGGTATCTTGTTGATCACTTGGTCAATGTTGATTTTGTGGAGTTTTGGTTTCCCGCGCATTAAACTGTCGACTACAGAGCATCTTCGAAAAATGGTGGGATTCAGCTCCATCGACGCGATCTGATAGATGTCGAAGAGGTCCCTCGGCGTCTTCCTGTATAGAAGGGCGCACCACTTGTTGGCGAAGAGCTCCTCCCTCTCAGGCGTCTTTATCGGGAAGGTTTCCTGGGTGCCCATGTGTCTAAAGTCGGCTAATGCCTCTTCCTTGAGAATAGGGTATCTCCGCATGTAGCCTATCTCGATCTTGAAGCTGTCTCTCAGGCCTTGAGAGTTCTCATATTGGACGGTGATTCTGGCCAGGGGATACAGGGACCCTGAAGCCTAGTCTTCCTATGGCTACGCGGATTTCCACCGCTTCACCGTCGGCTAAGACTTGATAGAAACCCTGTTTGTCTCCTGCATACTCCTCCAGAACTTCCCATTCTTCAACCAAATTGACCAAACGGTCTCACCTTTACACTTTGTTGCTTCTAGAGTTTAAGTGCTTTCTGGCGTCAGCAAAGTACCCGGTACTTTGGAGAGCCCTGCAAAGTATCTAGTCTCAAAACGGACATATCTAAAAAAGACACAAGAATATCGTAAACG